>DATHAZ010000150.1:0-25197 GCA_035296445.1 Pyrinomonadaceae bacterium
AGACTTTCATGTGATCGATCCCGGCGCGCTCGCGCGCCTCGTAGGCTTCAAAGTTCCACACGGACGCCCACACGGTCTTGACGGCCTCGACGAGTTTTTCCTCGTCGCGCACGTTCGGCACGGTCGAATACAGCCCCGCCCCGTTGAAATTCGGCAAATCCTCGGCGTTCGTCGAACTGCGCACGAACAACCCCTTGCCCTGATACTCGGCGCGCACGCGCTTGAGGAGCGCCGCGCGCAAACCCTCCTGCATCTTCGCCGCCTGGAACGCCGCGCGCATCTCCGTCAGGCGCTCGCGCCGGTAGGCCGGGTCGTGGACGAACTTTTGATCCTCCAACATCTCGTAGATCGGCTGTTCGAGCCCGTTCGCCTTGACGAACTCGTCGTAATAATAGATCGGGATGGTGAAACCGTTCGGCACGGTGATGCCGCGCAGTCGCGCGTTGATGACCTCGCCGAGATTCGCAGACTTCGCGCCGTAGGCATCGGCCATCCGCGCGCGTTGCTGCCGGAGGTCTGCCAGACGCTTCTCCGCCAGATCGAAGCGCGGCGTCATGATGTCGCGCCGCTCCTTCAGCCGCCGCTGGTATTCGTTGAGCGCGCTCATGTCCGCGCGCTTGATCTCATACTTGCCCGTCTTCGTCTCGAACGAGACCCACCAGCCGTCATACTCCTTGAACAGCTCGGCGGCGTTCTTAACGTAGGCGTTCGGCACGCCCCACGACTTGGCGAGCAGGTTGATGTGCGAGAGCGGCGTCGAAGGCCGGCTCGTGATGATCCCGGCGACGGGCGGCAGCGTCACCGGCACTTCGTCGAGCACGAGTATTTCGTTGAAACCGATCTCGACGTGTTCGTCCAACTTCTTGATGATGTGAATGCGCCCCAGACCCCGCGCCACGTTGAGCGGTTGATACTCCTGCTCGCGCGCGATCTCGCTCTGCGAGATGCGTTCGAGTCCACTGATCCCGGCCGATGCTTCGTCCTGCTTGATCGAGTTGGGCTTGAAGGCGACCGGCTCGAAGAAGGTGCGGTTGATCGTCTCGCCCGTGAGTTTGATCTGTTCGGCCGGGATTGTGTCGCCTTCCCAGAATTCAAACGTCCAGCGCGAGAGCGGCGTCTGGTAGGCGAGCGTGCCGAGGATGAAGCGGCGGTTGGGCTTGAGATAGTTGTTCTCGAAAAACTCGCGCCCACGTTCGAGCGAGAGATAGGTGCCGTTGACGAAATCTTTGTGGAAGCGATAACGCTTCGAGTTGACGTAGTAAATTTTATTCCGGTCTTTGCGGTCAATGACGTACATGACGTGCGGCAGCGGGTAGCCCGCATCGGTGTTGACGCGGGCGAAGGCGTCGAACTCGGCGCGCGATTTGAGCTCGGGCCGCGAACGCTCGGCGACGGCCGCGCCTGTTTGCGCCGGTGCGCTCGCCGGGGTTCGTCGCTGCTGCTGCGCGCCCGACGGAAAACACAGGAGAGTGAAGACCAGCGCGCACCAGAGCGATTTTTTGATAAGTCTCATAAAGCCTTTCTCGCTTTCAACACTTCGTTGCTTTCGCGGCGGAGCAATTCTAACAGATCATCTATGTGACGCCGCTCCGTCAGGAAGCTGTTGACGTTCACGCGCAGCGCGCGACGCCCGTCGAGCACGGTGGTGGAAAACCACGCCTCGCCGCTACGTTCGATGCGCCCCTGCAATTCGCGTTGCAGGGCATCGAGTTCCGCGCCCGCCGCTCCGCGCATCTCCGCCGGGACGAAACGCAGGCAGCACACCGCCGTCTCGACCTGACCGACGCGCTCGAAGCCCGCGAGCGTGTCCACACGCGCGGCGAAATACTCCGTCAGTTCGATCTGTCGTTCGATGATCTCGGCGTAACCGCGCGTGCCGAGCGTTTTCAGCGCGAACCAGATTTTGAGCGCGTTGAAGCGGCGCGTGCCGAGTTGGCCGTAGCGGAAAAAGTCGAAGGGCACGTCCTCGCCGCCGCGTTCCTCGCTCAGATATTCCGGTGTGATGTCGAAGCCGTCGCGCAGCACGACGCCGCCTTCGCGCACGAGCACCGCGCCCGCCGCGAACGGCACGAACATCCACTTGTGCGGGTCAATCGTCACCGAATCCGCGCGCTCGATGCCCCGCAGGCGATGCCTGTATTTTTCCGACATGGCGAGAGACGCGCCGTATGCTCCGTCAACGTGAAACCAGAGTTTGTACTCTTCGGCGATGCCGGCGAGTTCGTCGAGCGGGTCTATCACGCCGGTCGAAGTCGCGCCCGCCGCGCCGGCAATGCAGACGGGCAGGTGTCCCGCTTCGAGGTCGCGCTCGATCTCGCGGCGCAGGGCGTCCGTCCGCATGTGGAAGCGTGCGTCCGTCTCGACCTTGCGCAAATTCTCGCGGCCGAGGCCGAGTATGTCCACGCTCTTGACGAACGAGTAGTGACACTGCTCCGACGCGTAGACGATCATGCTGCCCGCCGTGGCCGGCGCGCGAGACGCTTGGGTTTCCGCCTGACCCGCCCGCAAAGGCGCGGCGCGCAGGCCGCGTTCGCGCACGAAATCCGCGGCGCGGTCGCGCGCGCACTTGAGCGCGATCAAATTCGCCTCAGACCCGCCGCTCGTGAGCGTGCCGAAAGCCCTTGCGCCGTAGCCGACGATTTCGCAGAGCCAGCCGAGCACGCGCGATTCGATGACGCTCGCCGAGGGCGAATTGCGCCACGCCGCGCCGTTCTGATTGATGGCCGACGCCAGCGCGTCAGCCCAGACGGCGACGGGCAGAGGCGTCGGGTTGAACAGGCCGTAATAGCGCGGGCTGGGGATATTCATCGCGTGCGGGACGACCTGCCGCGAGAAACGCGCGAGCAACTCTTCGACGTTCTCGCCTTCCCGCGGCAACGGCTCGGCGAAGAGTTTTTCGAGGTCGGCGGGCTTGGCCGTCGAGCAGACGGGCAGTTGGTCGAGAGAGCGTGAGTAATCGGCGATAATATCGGTCACGAGTCGGCCCAGGCGCTCGTGAACCATACCCAGGGCTTTGAAAATGTCTGTATCAGTCATAGCGCGTGAAAACGAACAACGGTTAAGCTAACCTATCGGAGCGTAACATTCCAACAGGGCTGGCGACGATGATGACACAGAGGGACGAATTCACTTCCGCGCTCGCAGAGAGCGCGCCGCACTACGGCGTGCAACCCGGCGCGGACGTGCTTGCGCGGCTCGGCAAATATTATGAACACCTGTCGAAGTGGAACGCGCGCCTGCATCTGGTCGCGCCCTGCGCGCCCGCCGAGTTTGCGACGCGGCACGTGCTCGAATCGCTCACGGCCTGCACGTACCTGCCGGAAGACGCGCGCGTGTGCGACGTGGGTTCTGGCGGCGGGCTGCCGATCATCCCGTGTCTCATAGCGCGCACGGACATCAGCGCGACGCTCGTCGAAGCCTCCACGAAGAAGGCCGTCTTCCTGCGCGAAGCCCTGAGCGGTCTGGAATTGCAAGACAGGGCGCGCGTCATCGCGGAGAGATTCGAGCGGACGCCCGCGCCCGAGGCCGACGCGTTGACGTGCCGCGCGCTCGAACGTTTTACGGAGATGTACCCCCGGCTCGCCCTCTGGTCGCCGCGCGCGTCGAGGCAACTCCTGTTCGGCGGGAACACGCTCAAAGAGCTATTGGAGCGCGACGAAAACGTGCGCTCGTTCGCGGCCGTGAAGATGCCTGACTCGGAGCAGCGATTCCTGTTCGTGATCGAGCGCAAGAGCTATTGAATATCAGGAAGAGCATTCACCACAGAGGACGCGCAAGGGGCACAGAGAAAAGCAAAAGACGATCTCAAATTTGAGATTTGAAATTATCTAATGTGAGGTTTGAAATTATCTAATGTCTTCTCTGCGCCCCTTCTGCGCTCTCTCGTGTCTGCGGCGGTGAATGTCTTTAAATGTCACTCAAATTTCAACGCACATAAAGAGAAGAGGCGAGAGCATTATGCCCTCGCCTCTTTCAGTCTGCATTGCGCTTCGCCTTTAGCGGACGACGTTGATGCTGATCAGTTGCTGGCCTTCGATGACGAACTCGGCGGGGGGCAGTTCCCACTCGGCCACCGGCGAGAGCGCGGTGGGCGTGAAGCCGCCGGAAGTGCGGTCGCTGTTGAGCGTGGCGACGACAGAGGGCGGCAGGTTCGGCATCTCGCTTGTCCCGATGACCGCGCCCGACGTGACGCGGAATAGTTTGACGTAGAGCCGGTCGTTCTTCTTGATCTTGTTGATCGCCCCGACGAGTTGGCCGAGGTCGTTCGGCACAAAGTTCTGCGCGGCCGACGCCTGTTGCAGCGCGCCGCCGTCGCCGACGAAGAGGACGAGTTGGCCGCGCGGCACGTCTGTAGGAATTTTCACGGGGATGCGCTGCACGAACTGCTTGCCCGAATCGGTGCGGACGAAAGCCTGCACTTCCACCGTCTCGCCCCTGCCCACTTCGGTGCGGTCGAGCGCGATGCGGTCGAGCGTCCCGGCCATGCGCGCGTCGGTTGAGGTGATGTCGAGCGTGATTTGGCCGATGTCAACGTTATCGAAACCGCTTGAGAGCAGCGCGGCCATCGGCACGGCGACGGAGGCGGCGGCCTGTGCGCCCGCGTTCATCGAAGAGAAGCGACGCTCTATCTGGATGGGCTGCTGACCGGCAACGTTGATCCGGCCGCGCAGCGAGATGGTTGATTCGCCGGCGGCACGTTCGGTCGAGCCGATGGTGCTGTAGATGGTGATGTTGAGCAGAATGGGCGTCAACAACTTATCGTTCGCCACCTCGTAGGTGTACGTTTCGGTGCCGCCGCGGCTGGTGTGCAGATTGATCTTGACGGGGATCATCTTGGGCGCGCGGCCGAGCAGACCGTAGATGCCGGTCGAGCGATCCTGCGAGATCGCGCCGACCATCTGGCCTGCCGAAGAGAGTTTGAAGGAATTGTTGACGCTCGAAATCACCGTCACGACGTTCGACTCGGACATCGGCATGTCGGCCACGCCGAGACCGAGAAACGGGTGGCCGAAGGCATAGATGCGCTCGCCGTCGCGCCATGTTACCGTGCCGAAGGCCGCGAGCGAATAGTCGCCGCGCACGAGTTGGACGCTGACGGACGAACCGGGCGGCAGCGTCTTGTCGGTCACTTTCCCCATCGGCGTGATCGAGGCCGCGCCGCCGACGCCCGCGACGGGCAAGAGGCCGTTCGCCTGAAGTTGAGGCGCGTAGCGCGAGAGGGCATCCGAACTGATGCCGCTGAAGACGAGCGGCGTGGCAATCGGAGCGATGGTCTGGCCGAGCAGAGCATTGAGGGGCGACCCGGCCGCAACGGGCGCGGCGAACGTGCCGCCCGTGACGGCGGGTTTCGGCCAATCAATCTGCCAGTCGGTCGAGGCGAGTTTGGCGAAAGACATCGTGCGCCCCGTGCCCATGGTGCGAGCGGTCGTTCCCTGCTGCCGCTCGAAGATGTCAATCATCTGCTTGATCGGCGTGATGCCGCAGATCGGCTCTTTCGAGAAGGGGAAACTGAACGCAATCGCGCCGACGAGTTTGCCGTCAATGTAGACGGGCGAGCCGGACATCCCGGCGAAGACGCCCGTCTTCTCGGCGTTCGCGCCCGTCAGGCGTCCGATGATGGCGGACTGGCGCGGCGCGGGAAAACCCGGCAAAACGCCGATGATGTCCACGCCGAACTCCTGAGCTTCCGTTCCCGAAAACACCGTCCACGCGCGCGCTTTCATGCCCGGCCGCACGTCCTCCAAAGGAAACAGGCGCGCGTCCGGTTGGGCGACTTTTACGTTCGTCGCTTGAGCCGGAGTCTGAGCCGCGACGGAGGCGGCCGACAGCGTGAGCGCGAAGGCTAAAGCCAGCGCGGAGCGAAACAATTTTTTCATGTGAATACCTTTTGGAACGGGGGGAAGCATGTTTGACTACCTTGGCGGGAGTCTCGCCGCGTGCGACTTCCGCAACGACCGGCGCACCCACGAAACCAACCACTGCGACTATAGCGTCCGGTTTCTCAGATGGTCAAGGCAGGGGAAAGGTTGTCATACCGGACGCGCCGCACTGCTGCGGCGCGGGCTTCGACATTATTATTTTTCCACGCCCCCGCGCGGCCTGCACGCCTTTGCGCTCGCTCGCGCGGCGTGTTAATTTTCGCGGGCGATGCGTCCGCCAACTCTCAGCCAATCCGTTGTTATACACTCACAGGAGTTGGCGTCCCTTCCAGCCCGGCCAGCAGTGGCGCAGCGTATCATTCATGTCTGACGCGGAAGGCTTCATACTCGCCGGCGGCGCGTCGAGCCGCATGGGCACGGACAAGGCGCAACTGAGGCTCGGCGGGCGCAGTTTCACGGAACGCGCCGCCGAGGCGCTCGGCGCGATTGCGACACGCATCAGCATCGTCAGCGCGAGGCCGGAGTCGGCCGGGCTGAATTTGCCGGTGGTCGAAGACATCTACCGCGACTGCGGCGCGCTCGGCGGTTTGCACGCCGCGCTCTCGGCGTGTCGCGCGCCTTGGGCGGCCGTCGTCTCCTGCGATCTGCCGTTCGTCACGGGCGAGCTTTTCGCGCGGCTCGGCGGGTTGCGAACCGAAGACGCCGCGGCCATCGTCCCACGACAACCGGACGGACGGCCGCAACCGCTCTGCGCGTTCTACTCGCCCGCGCGCTGTCTCGAACTCGTCGCGCGACTTCTGCGCGAAGGCGAGAGACGCCCGCGCGTTTTGTTGCAACAGGCGCGCACGCGCTGGGTCGTCCCGGCGGAGTTGGCCGACCTCCAGGACGCCGAATTATTTTTCCTGAACGTCAACACGCCGGCGGATTACGAGCGGGCGCGGGAGAGGATGAAAATAGTCAGCGGCCAGTAGTCAGTGGTGAGTTGTCAGTTGTCAGTTGTCAGTTGTCCGTTGCATGTGGCGATAGTGCGAGTGGCTAAAGAGTAGACTTGAAAGATTGATGGCCGGCGTAGAACAACGGACGACTGACAACTGATAGCCTTTGATTCTATGTCTCAACGCAGAAGACCGGGACGAAGATTATTGATCGCGCTGCTGCCCGTGGCGTTGCTTTTGGTGCTGGGCGTCGGCGGGGGGCTGTTGTTCATCGTCCACACGATTACGCGCCCCGCCGCGCACCCCTATCTCGTCACGCCGGAAACTTTTCCCGCCTACAGCGCGCGGGGCTTGCGTGTGAGCGTGGAGCGTTGGAACAACGGCGACGGGACGGAGGCGCGCGGCTGGCTGCTGCGCGGCGCGGAGGGCGCGCCCGCCGTCGTGCTGCTGCATCGCTACGGCGCGGATCGCTCGTGGCTCCTGAACCTCGGCGTCAAGATCAACGAAGCCACCAACTGCACGATCCTCCTGCCCGACCTGCGGGGGCATGGCGAAACCTCGAAAAACACGCACACCACTTTCGGCACGCGCGAAACGGCCGACGTGGCGGCGGCCGTCTCGTTTCTACGCAACCTCAAGACCTCGCAGCAGCGTCCGCTCGTCGGCGAACGCTTCGGCTTCTATGGCGTCGAACTCGGAGCCTATGCCGCGCTCGCCGCCGCCGCGCGCCAACCGGAGCAGACGCGTGTGAGCGCGCTCGTCCTCGATTCCGTCCCCGCCTCGCCCGACCAACTACTGGGCAACGCCACGAGCGACCGCGTCGGCTTCGACAACGGCCTGCTCAACCTGCTCGTGCGCGGCGCGGCGCGCATCTATTTTCTCGGCGGGTACGAAAACGATTCTTCGTGCCATCTGGCCGCGCGACTTCCGGGGCGGCGCGTGCTGCTCCTCAGCGGTCAGGACGCGGGCGGATTGCGCGATTCCACACGCAGTCTGGCGCAATGCTTTTCCTCGTCGCCACCCGTCGGGCTGCAAGTTGACCTTCCCGTCACGGGCTTCACCGCTTCGTCCGCCACCGGCGAGCAGGGCGAGACCTACGACCGCCTCGTCATCGAATTCTTCTCAAACGCTTTCGACGAAGACGCCCAACCCCGGCGTTGAATTGACGGCATGCGCATCAATGGAGCGCTGCATGTATACACGCCGTTAACGCACACGCACGGCGATCAGTACGACCGTCCCGTTATCGCCGATCACTTCGGCCTCCAACGGCCGGAAGTCGAGCAACTGGCCGGCGTATTCCAGGGGCACGATGACGAGTAGCGTGCCGCCCCTCTGCCTCGCCACCTCCAGCACTTCGCCCGCGCCTTCAAACTTCCACGGCTCGCCCCGCGCCTCGTCGTAAATCAAACGTCCCGCCGCGTAAAATTGCGACGTGCGCTCGACGTTGTGCAGATTCAAGACGGGCGACGCGCCGTGGCCGCGCCTTTCGGCCGCGCGCAGCAGTTCGCGCACCGACTCGCGCGCGGCCACACGCTCCGCGGCGCAACTCAGGATCAGCATCGTCGTCAAAAACGAGACGCCGACGACGAGCAACACGCTCTGCATGCGTCGGCGCGTGGCGAACAGCACGTATCCGCTCGCGGCCACAATGGGCACGGCGACGAGTGCGACGCAGGCGCGAGAGAGTTCCGGCGCTTTCAACCCGTACACTGTCCCCGCCGCGGCCAATACGAGCATCAGCGCGCCGGTCGCGCTGAGCGCGCGCGCGTTCCCCTCGCCGCGCAAAAAGCTCGCCAGCCGCTCGCCCGCCAGCAATGCCGCCCCCGGCAGCGCGGGCAGAATGTATCCCGGCAACTTCGACCCCGAAGCCGAAAAAAAGAGCAGCGGGAACAGCACCCATGCCAGCGCGAAGAGGCGCAGTTTGCCGAGCGCATCATCGCCGCGCCAATTCCAACGGCGCGCCTGCGCGATGCCCGCCGCGAGGAACGCGCTCCACGGCAGCATCAGCGCCGGGATGATCGCCAGATAAAACCAGAACGGCTGCGGGTGGTGATACCTGTTCGAGAGGTAGCGCGCGAAGTGGTGTCTGACGAAAAACTCGTCAACGAAAGTCCACCCGTGCCGCCCGATGACGGGAGCGTACCAGAGCGCGGCCACAGCGAGCGTGATCGGAAATCCCCAGAAGGCCGACTTCCAAGCGCCGGGCCAACGCCGCCGCAACAGACAATAGACGGCCACGACGCCCACGGGGATGACCACGCCGATCAAACCTTTCGCCAGCAGCGCCGCGCCCATCCCCGCGTAAAATCCCGCGAGCAGCCGACGCTTTTTACGCGCCTCCGTCTCAAGCTCCGACGCGAAGAAAAAAGCGAGCGCGCACGCGACCGTCATCGTGACGAAGACATCGAAATTCACCCCGCGCGAAAAGACGATGAGTCCCGCGCTCGTCGCCGCCGACGCGCCCGCCGAGAGTTGCAGCCAACTCGCTTCCGCGCCCGCCTTCTCTTCGACGCGCTTCGCCGTCCGGCCGACGAGAAAGACCGTCAACCACCCCGCCAAGGCTACGCCGAGGCGCGCCGTCCACTCCGCGACGCCGAACAATTTGTAACCGGCCATGGCCGCCCAGTAGACGAGCGCGGGCTTCTCGAACCACGTGTGGCCGCCGAGCGTGGGCGTCACGGCGTCGCCGCGCTCGAACATCTCGCGCGCCACCTGCGCGTAACGCGGTTCGTCCGCGCCGACGAACGGCACGCGCCCCAGCCCGTAAAAGTAAACCACGGCCGTCGCCGTCAACAGCAGAAGCCAGCCGCGCTTGGCAAGCGTCGAAGGTTGCAAGTATAGTCACCGGAAATTAGCTGTTAGCTGTTAGCTATTAGCTGTTGGCTAATAACTGAAAGCGTCGAGCCGGAATTTTGTGTTACAGCATGAGTATCAACGAAGTGGCCGCGATGTACAAAGCAACAGACGCGCCTGGACGCGCGCATCGGCTGCATGAACTCTGAATAGCTCGAAAGTTAAGAATCACCCGAAGGATAGTTGACCACTCATAGCTAACAGCTAACGGCTAATAGCTAACAGCTTATGAACCTACGCACCGCCGCCATCGGCACGGGTCATCTCGGACGCCAGCACGCTCGCATCCACGCCGCGCTCGCCGCCGAGGGACGCGCGGAGTTTGTCGCCGTCTGCGATGCGGACGAAGCGACGGCGCGACGCATCGCCTCGGAACGCGAAACCGAATGGACGACCGACTGGCGTAGCCTCGTCGGCCGCGTTGACGCCGTGAGCCTCGCCGTCCCGACCGAATCACACGCCGGGATCGCCTGCCCGCTGCTGGAAGCGGGCATCCACGTGCTCGTCGAAAAGCCCATCTCGCACACGCTTGAAGAAGCAGACCGGATGATGCGAGCGGCCGCGCGCGGGGGCGCGCGTCTCATGGTCGGCCACGTCGAACGCTTCAACCCCGCGCTCTCCGCGCTCTACCCCCATGTCCGCCAGCCCCTCTATTTCGAGATTCACCGCGTCGGCGAATTCACCGCGCGCTCGCTCGACATTGACGTGGTGCTCGACCTGATGATTCACGATCTCGACATCGTGCAATGGCTCGTCGGCGGCGACGTGGAGGTGACGGATGTGCGCGCCGTCGGGATTCCCGTCCTGACCGAACGCGTGGACGCGGCCAATGCGCGCATCGAGTTTGCCACGGGCGCGGTCGCCAATATCACCGCCTCGCGCGTGGGCATGGAGAAGATTCGCAAGATGCGTTTCTTCCAGCCGCACGATTACGTGGCGGTTGATTACGCCGCGCGCCACGCCTCGATCAGCAGCCTCGCGCCGCCGTCCGATCCGGCGAGCGCGCGTCCCGGCGTCCAACTGCGCCGCCTGGACATCGCCGATGTCGAACCGCTGCGCGCCGAGATCGAGGCGTTCCTCCGGGCTGCCGCCGCAAATGAGCAGCCGCCGATCAGCGGCGAGGACGGGAGGCGCGCGCTCGCCCTCGCCCTGCGCGTGCTCGAACGCATCCACGAACACACGTCCAACGCAGGGCTGCACGCGCTGGCCTCGCGCGCGTCTTTCAAATTGTCCGACAACTTCTGAAACGCCGAGCCACGCTTTTGAACTCCGACAACAGCACCACGGACGAACGGATTGACGCGCTTCTCGCCGCACGCATCGCGGCGGGCGACTTCCCTTCCGCCGTCTATCTCGTCGCTGAACGAGGCCGCGCCCGTTTCCACGGCGCGCAAGGCTTCGCGGTGCGCGAACCCGTGCGGCACGCGGCGACCGTCGAGACGATCTACGATCTCGCCTCGCTGACGAAGCCGCTGGTGACGGGTCTGCTCTCGGCGCGTCTGGTCGAGCGCGGCGAATTGGAGTTGGAACGCACGGTCGCCACTTACCTGCCAGAGTTCGCGCGGGGGGCGACGGCAGGCGTCACCGTGCGGCATTTGTTGACACACACGTCCGGCCTCCCCGCGTGGCGACCGCTGCGCATCTCGACCGGCAACCGGCGCGAGCGCGTGCCCGACGCAATCGCGGCGGGGGGTCTCGAATATGAACCGGGTTCGCGCGTCGTCTACAGCGATCTCGGTTTCATCACGCTCGGCCTGCTGCTCGAACGAATTCGCGGCGAGTCGCTCAAAGAGTTGGCCGAGCGTGAAATCTTCCGCCCGCTCAAACTCGAACGAACATTCTTCAACCCGGAGCGCGCGTTCCTGACCGGCACGGCTGCGTGCGAGATGGGCGGCAACGCTTACGAGCGCGGGATGTGCGAAACGCAGGGGCAAGCGGCAGTGCAGGCGGCAGTGCAGGCGGGAGCGCAGGTGGAGGCGCGGGCGGAGGCGGCAGCGGCTGAGAACGGCGGCGCGTGGCGCGAGGAGTTGATCTGGGGCGAGGTGCATGACGGCAACGCCTATTTTCTCGGCGGCGCGGCCGGACACGCCGGTCTCTTCTCGAACGCGCGCGAGACTTTGCGCCTCGCGGAGCAGTTCGTCGCCGCGCGCACCGAATTGCTCGCGCCCGAAACCTGCGCGCTCTTTCGCACGGACATGACGCCGAATCTGGACGAGGCACGATCCTTCGCGTGGCAACTTGCCGCGACGAAAGACTCGACGGCGAGCGGCGCTCTCTCACCGGACAGTTTCGGCCACCTCGGATTCACGGGAACGAGTTGCTGGATTGACGCCGCGCGCGAACGAGTCTTCATTCTGCTCACCAACCGGACGCACACGCGCACGCTCCCCTTCGTCAACATCAACGGCGTGCGGCGTCGGTTTCACACGCTCGCCGTCGCCGCGCTCGAACGCGACGGGGGGGCGGGCGAAGCGTTATGACAAATGGGCAGAAAAACGTTGCCCCGCGCACGCAGGGGTCTGCGCCCGCAGGGAGCGCGAATGCGTCACGCCCGCCCGCGCATCGCGTCTCCTTCGGCGAAGCGTTTCGTTTCTGGGTCAAGCTGGGCTTTATCTCGTTCGGCGGCCCGGCCGGGCAGATCGCGATCATGCACCGCGAACTCGTCGAGCGCAGGCGCTGGCTCTCGGAGGAGCGTTTCCTGCACGCGCTCAACTACTGCATGCTCCTGCCCGGCCCCGAAGCGCAGCAACTCGCCATCTACATCGGCTGGCTTATGCACCGGACGTGGGGCGGCATCGTGGCGGGCGCGTTCTTCGTCATCCCTTCGATCTTCATCCTGCTCGCGCTCTCCTACGTCTATGCCAGATACGGGCAACTCAACTCGGTCGCCGGCGTCTTGAGCGGATTCAAGCCCGTGGTCGTGGCAATCGTGGTTGAGGCTCTCTTGAAGATCGGCGGGCGCGCCCTCAAACGTCGCGTCCATTTTCTCATCGCAGCGGGCGCGTTCGTCTCGATCTTTTTCCTGCACATCCCCTTCCCTATCATCGTGCTCACGGCCGGTCTCTGCGGGCTGGCGGGCGCGCGCTTGTGGCCGCAGGCCTTCGTCGCGAGTCAGGCGAAAGCGTTGGGCGGCGGGGGTTCGGTTAAACGCGAGACGCGAGACGAAGCGCGGCACGGCGAGACTTCAAGCGACGGCGCACCGCCCGCCGCCGCTTTCGTGATCGAAGACGACGCGCCGCCGCCCGCGCACACGCTGCCATCTAAAATCAGAACGCTCAAAATTCTCGCGGCGGGACTCGTGCTCTGGGTGTTGCCGTTCGCCGCGATCATCTGGTGGGGCGGCTGGGGCGGCCTGCACGCCGAAGAGTATCGCTTCTTCACCCAGGCCGCGCTCGTCACTTTCGGCGGGGCTTACGCCGTGCTGGCTTACGTCACGCAGGCCGCCGTCGGGTCTTACAACTGGTTGACGCACGCGCAGGCCGTGGACGGCCTCGCGCTCGCGGAGACCACGCCCGGCCCGCTCATCATGGTGCTGCAATTCGTCGGCTTCATGGCCGGTTGGAATCACCCGCTCGCCGGCCTCGGTCAAACGGCGAGCGCAATCACGGGCGCGCTCATCACGACCTACACGACCTTCCTCCCCTGCTTCATCTTCATCTTCCTCGGCGCGCCTTACATCGAGCGTCTGCGCGGGAACAAAAATCTGTCGGGCGCGCTCTCAGGCATCACGGCGGCGGTCGTCGGCGTCATCCTCAACCTCGCGCTCGTCTTCGGCGCGGCCGTCATCTGGCCGCAGGGATTCGCGGGCGGGACGAACTGGTTCGCGGCGGTCTTGAGCATCGTCGCCTTCGTCGCGTTGTATCGCCTGAAACTCGACGTGTTGTGGGTCGTGCTGGCGGGCGGCGCGCTCGGTTTATTGTACGGGTGGCTTTTCGGTGGTTCAGTTTGAAATCTGAACCGGAGAATAATTCGGGGTCGTTCGATGTCGAGCCTAATTCGCGCCGGGGTCAAACCTTCGTTGCCGCAACTCCAATGACCGCAGTCTGAGCACGTCCTGGTTGAGAACGCTGATCTTACTTTCGATGTCCTCAAAACCGTCTCGCATCTCTTGTCTAAGTTCCACGATCTCAGCCAAAGCGCGCTCCCAGATGGGCTTGGTTTCCAGAGCCTTCCGCTCGGCTTGCTCTTCTAAAGAAGTTAAGCCTTGCTCAATGGAGGTAAGCGTGGAGAGGACTCTTTCCTCGAAGGTAGGAAGGTTTTGGGTGCTGTCTTCTTGTGACATGGGAAAATGGTAGCAAAAACTCGCACTCAAGAAAAGGGTGGGAATTTCTCTCTCGTTAGTGATGGTTTGTCACTTCATGATTCCAACGCGCGCGAGTTGTAGTAGTATGAAGGCGCGGCTATTCGGAATGTGGAATCCGCTTCGGGAATTACGTCAGATGTTGACCCGTCCTTTCAAGCTAACAAAGTTCATCGCGTTATCCATCGCCTTCGCGCTGCTCGCGCAGTCTTTCGCGCTGGCACAGGGCGAGCAGACGCGCCCGCGTCGCGTTCAGGCGGATGCGCAGCCAGCGCCGCCCGTCGAACCGGCGCGCGATGATTTCGTCGTCCGGCGACTGGACGCCGAGCCGAGCATCCGCATCGGCCTGTCCACGAGCGCGCGCTCCGTCACCATCTCGACGAGCGGGGAGGCGTTGAGCCTCTTGCCGATGCAGCCCGGCGAGACGGCCGCGCCCGCCCCGCTCGCTGTCGCGCGCGTGCGCATCGAACCGCGCATGCTCACGCCGCTTCCCGCGCCGTCGGCGGGCGAGGGCGGATTGTTCCGCGTGGAGATCGCGGCGGTGACGAGCGAAGCGCAGGCCGAAGCCGTCGCGCGCGAGGTGCGAGAATTGACGGGCGACGCGCCGGAAGTTGTCCGCGACGCGAATGCCTCGACGTGGCGCGTGCGCGTCGGCCCGCCCGCCCCGCGCGCCGAGGCCGAGGAGCTTCGCACGCGACTCGAAGAAGCTGGCGTAGCCGCCGTCTCGCTCGTCGGCGCGCAACCGTCCGCAAACGGCGCGCGAGAAACTGCCGCGCGCACGGCGTCGAACGGCGGGCAACCGGCGGCGACACGCGCACCGAACCAAAGGTCGTCCGCAAGCACGCACGCGAATTCAAACGACGACGCATCCACCGGACGCACGCCGTCTAATTCTCAGACACGGAACGGCAACGGCCTGCGGCTCGCTTCACGCACGACGCTTCCGGCGCGCGGCCTCGTCGTTTACGCGGGCGGCACGTCGCCGCTCCTGGACTCGCGCGCTCCCGTCACGTTCACGCCGACGGCGGCCAACGCGCCGCTGCGCTTCAACGAGAAGCCTTATCGCGGCCGTCTCGAAGTGTTCACGAACCTGAACGGCTCGCTCACGGTCGTCAACGTCCTCGGTCTCGAAGATTACGTGCGCGGCGTCGTGCCGAACGAGCTTTCGCCCGGCGGCTACGGCGCGCTCGAAGCGCTGAAGGCTCAGGCCGTCGCGGCGCGCACCTACGCCGTCAGCAATCGCGGCCAGTTCACCGCCGCCGGTTTCGATCTCCTGCCGACGATCCGCTCGCAGGTTTACGGCGGACTTTCCACCGAGCACCCGCTCTCCACGCGCGCCGTCGAGGAGACGCGCGGCATGATCGCGACCTATCGCGGCGAGCCGATCAACGCGCTCTATACTTCCACCTGCGGCGGGCGCACCGAGCACGCCGAAAACATCTTCAACGGCGAGGCCGTCCCATACCTGCGCGGGCGCGAATGCAGCGCGCACCCCGCGCACGCGTCACTCTCCCAGGCGCTCATTCAAACCACACGCGAGCCGGGTTCCCTGCGCGCGCCCGAACACGCCGCGAGTGCGCGTGAGAGCGCGCTGCTCGCCGTCCACGGCTTCCGTTTCGCGCCCCGGCTCAGCGACGAGTGGCTTGCCGCCGCCGTCTCCGCCGAAGAGGTGCGCGCGCTGCTCGAAGTCGCCGCGCGGCTCGCGCGCCGCGCCACGGCGACACTGCCCCCGTTCGCCAACAACGACGCGACGCGCCCGCCCGGTTTCAGTTCCGCGCTCATGCTCGCGCTCGACGGCGAGAGCCGCGCAGACGTTTTGCTCTCCGCCGACGACGTGAACTACCTTCTCGCCTTCCGCGACGCCGCAGACATCCCCGCGCAGAATCGCGCCGACGTGGCGATGCTCCTGCGCGACGGCCATCTCACGCTCCACACGGACGCCACGCTCAGGCCGCGCCAACCCCTGACGCGCGCCCGCGCCATGCACACCGTCGTCCGCCTGCTCGAAGCGCGCGGCCTCTTTCAGTTGCAGAAGGCGACGGCGCGCCCGCCCGTCGGCGGGGCGTTCGTCGTGCGCGCGGGCAAATCACCGGAGCGCGCCATGACACTCGCCCCTGACGCTTATCTCTTCCGCGCCTTTGGCGAGGGGCTTTTCCAGACACGCGGCGCGCAGGTCGTGGGCGGCGAACCCGTGACGTATCACACGGACGCGCGCGGCGCGGTTGACTACCTTGAACTACACGCGCCGCCGAAGGGGGCATCGGCCGAACGCGTTTCGCCTTACACGACCTGGACGACCACGCTCAGCGCGGCGGAGGTTGCCAACCGGCTCGCGCGACGCACGGGTCGCATCGGCACGCTCGTTGACCTGCGCGTCGTCGCGCGCGGGGTGTCGCGCCGCGCGCTCGATCTGGAGATCACCGGCACGAGCGGCACGGCGCACGTGCGCGGCGGGCGCATTCGATCCGCCCTCGGCCTGCGCGAACAACTCTTTGTGATTGATCGCAAATACGACGAGGGGGGACGCGTCGCGAGTTTCATCTTCACCGGGCGCGGCTGGGGGCACGGCGTCGGCATGTGTCAGGTCGGCGCATACGGGATGGCGCGCGCGGGTCTCGGCTACGAGCAGATACTCAAAAACTATTACACGGGAATTGACCTGACGAAGATGTACTGAGCGCGGATGCGACGCTCACAGGCGCGCCGCGAAACCTTATGCCGGAGACGCCGACCGAAAACCCCGTCACGCTCTACGTCGTGCCGAATTGCCCGTTCTGCGCCGACGCGCGTGCGTGGCTCGCGCGCCACCGGATAACTTTTGTCGAGCGCGACGTGCAGAGAGACTTCGGCGCGCTGCGGGCGATGTACCGGTTGACGAGACAAAATCTCGTGCCCGTCTTCGCCCACGGCGCGCGCGCCCTCGTCCGACCGACCGACGAACAACTGGAAGAATTTTTCGTGAATCGTGAATCGTAAATAGATAAAACCCGTCTTCTACTATTCACGATTCACGATTCACGATTGACAGCTTTTCAATCTATTCACGATTCACGATTGACGCTCATCTTATGCGTTTCTCTCGCGCACAACTTATCGGCGCGCTCGCCCTGCTCGCAATCATCTGGGTCGTGCTCATCTTCCGTCTCTACACATCCGCCGCGTGAGTTCTCCGATACATTCACGACCGATCATAGCCGTCGTCGGCCCGACTGCTTCGGGGAAAAGCGATCTCGGCATCGAGTTGGCTCTGCGCTTCGCGGGCGAGATCGTCAATTGCGATTCGGTGCAGGTCTATCAGGGCATCGAGATCGCCACCGCCAAAGTGCCCTACGACGAAAGGCGCGGCGTGCCGCATCACCTGCTCGACTTCGTGCCGCCCGAAGTCAACTACACGGCGGGCGCATGGGCCGGAGCGGCGGCGGAAAAGATCGCGGAGATCGAAGCGCGCGGGCGTCTCGCCATCCTCGTCGGCGGGACGGGCTTTTACCTGCGCGCGCTCAGGCTGCCTTTCTTTCCGAGTCCGCCGACCGACATGGCCTTGCGCGCGCGCCTGACGCACATCAGGGAGCGACGCGGCGCGGAACATCTGCATAAAATTCTCGCCCGCCTCGATCCGGCTACCGCCTCTCGCCTCCGGCCGCGCGATTGGTCGCGCGTGCAGCGCGCGCTCGAAGTGCGCCTGCAAACGGGCGCGCCGCTGTCGCTCCAGCAACCGGCGCGCCCCGCGCCGCCCGCATCGGCCGCGCGCCTGCGCGTTATCGCGCTCTCGCCGCCCCGCGCCGCGCTCTACGCGCGCATCAACGAACGCGCCGAACGCCACTTCGAGGCGGGCTTGATCGAAGAGGTACGTCGCCTGTTGGACGCGGGCGTGCCGGCCGCGTCCAGCGCGCTCGGCGCGCACGGCTACCGGCGCGTCGTCGAATTTCTACGCGGCGAACGCACGCGCGAGAGCGCAATCGAGCAGACCAAGCTCGACGTGCGGCATTACGCGAAACGCCAGTTGACGTGGTTTCGACGCGAAGCGGGCGTCGAGTGGTTCGAGGGCTTCGGCGACTCGCCGGAAGTGCAGCAAAGCGTCGTCGCGCGCGTCGGCCAACTGCTCGAAGCGGGCGCGCAATGAGCCTCTGCGGGCGTGGCCTCAAGCCCGCGGGCGGCGAAAAATTTGTAACCGCGGGGACGCTTCCGCCGTATTAAGTGGCGTGCGTCAACATTTACTTGTCACGCGTGACAGCGTGTTGTAATCTGACGACACTACAAATTACCTGTTTCACGGTGTGGAGTGTTGCATTGGACACGAAGCCTTCTCCCCAAAATATTCAGGACGCGTTCCTGAACACGGTGCGCCGTGAAAAAGACGCCGTCACGATCTACCTGATGAACGGCGCGAAGCTCACGGGTCGCATCAAGAGCTTCGATAAATTCTCGGTGCTGCTGGAAGCCGGCGTGCAGGAACAGTTGATCTTCAAACACGCGATCTCGACCATCTCACACGCGCGCCGCCACACGAGCGGCGAACTGCGCAACGCGCAATCTTTCGACGCGGGCGAGGGGGCGGGCGGCAGCGACGGCTCCGACCGTGTTGACGGTTAAGATACCCCCGCTTTCCAGACTATCCCACGGAGTCTCACTTTACTCTTGAACGGCGCATTCATCACCTTCGAAGGCATTGACGGTTCGGGCAAATCCACACAGTTGCGGATGCTGGCGAGCGTGCTGCGCCTGCGCGGCATGGACGTGGTGCAGACGCGCGAACCCGGCGGCACGCCGCTCGGCGCACGTTTGCGCGAAGCCCTGCTCGACGCGCAGGAGCAGGTTGATCCGCTCGCCGAACTATTGCTCTACGCCGCCGACCGCGCCCAACACGTCCGCCTGCTTCTCAATCCCGCGCTCGCCGCCGGGCGCGTCGTGCTCTCGGATCGCTACGCGGACGCCACGGTCGCCTATCAGGGCGCGGGGCGCGGCTTCGAGCCTCAGCTTGTGGCTGAAGTTATCGCGCTCGCCACCGGCGGACTCAAGCCCGACCTGACGCTCCTCTTCGATCTCTCCGTGGCCGAAAGCGGCGAACGCTCGCGCCACCGGACGACAACGAACGACGGCGCATCGAGCGACCGGGTCGAACTCGAAGCCGAAAATTTTCACGCGCGCGTGCGCGACGCCTATTTGCAGATTGCCGCCGCCGAACCCGAACGCGTGCGCATCGTTGATGCGCGTCTTTCGGTCGAAGAAATCCACGCGCACGTGCTCGAAATCGTAGTCCCGTTTCTAGAGGGCAGAGGCCAGTGGGCGGAGACCAAAACTCCGCGAAAAAATTAACCGCCGCCCTCTCGCCGATAGCTCCAAGCTCCAACGCCATGTTTGATCGCCTCGTCGGAAACCGGCGCGCCAAAGTCACGCTCAGTCGCATGCTCGCGGGTCGTCGCGTCCCCGGCGCGCTACTTTTCGCGGGCGAAGACGCGGTCGGCAAAAAACTCTTCGCGCTCGAACTCGCCAAGGCGCTCAACTGCCTGTCGCCCGTCGGCGTCGAAGCCTGCGACAAATGTTCTTCGTGCGTCCGCCTCAAGCATTTTGCCGACGCCCCGGCCGATAAGGCCGACGACGCGAAACACATCATTTGGAGCGAGCACAGGGATGTCGGATTGGTCAGAGCCGACAAGCGCGTGATTAACGTTCAACAGATACGCGATGTCGAGCTTGAAACCAACTTCCGCCCGCACGAGGGCAAGGCGCGTGTCTTTATCATCGAAGACGCCGACAAGATGAACGTGCAGGCGTCCAATGCGCTCCTCAAGACGCTCGAAGAACCCGCGCCCACGTCGCACCTTGTTCTGCTGACGGCGCGTCCGGCCAACCTGCTGACGACCATCCGCTCGCGCTGTCAGGTGATCCGTTTCGCGCCGCTCACGGCCGAAGAGATCGAAAATTATCTGACCGGCAACAAGCAGCGCGCGGGCGAAGAGGCGCGTCTGGCCGCGCACCTCTCGCGCGGCCGGCTCGGCCTCGCACTTTCCCTCAACCTCGACGCTTATCGCGAGGGGCGCGAGGCGATGCTCGCTGTCCTCGACGCGCTCACGGCCGTCCAGACGGATCGCGTGCGTTTGCTTCGCGCCGCCGAAGACCTGAGCGACGCGAAGCGCAAGGACGAGTTCGAGCCGCGGCTCGACGTGCTCGAAATGCTCATCCGCGACGCGTGGCTGCTCTCGCTCGACCCGGCGGCAAAGATCGCCAACGAAGACATACGCGCGCGTCTTGCGCGTCTCGGCGCGGGACTCAAGAGCCGCCATGCCGCCGACTGGATGGCGCGCATACAGGAACTGCGCGGCCAACTGGCCGTCAACATCAACCGCCGCGTCGCCACCGACGCGCTCCTGCTCTCGATGGCGGCCACCGCGGCGAAGTAAGCGAACAATCAGGGCTACCCGGAACGGACAAGGGGCGACGCTCTCGCACGGAGAGCGTCGCCCCTTGTCCGTATCACCGGAGATGCTTTTACTTGATCGTGACGAGCGCGGGCGTCTCCTCCGCTTTGGCCGCCGCGCCTTCGGCGACCAGTTTTTCCGTCTCGGCGACGAAGGCTTCCACGATGTCCGCGCCCGCCACCTTGCGCATCGGCTTGCCGTCCTTGTAGATCATGCCGACGCCGCGCCCGAACGTGACGCCGAGTTGGCTGTCGTGCGCCTCGCCCGGCCCGTTGACGGCGCAGCCCATGATGGACAGGTGCAGCGGCTCTTCGATGTGCGCGAGACGGCGTTCGATCTCGGTAACGATGCCGACGAAATCATCCACGTCGAGTCGCCCGCAGGTCGGGCAGGCCACCACCGTCACGCCGCGTTGGCGCAACTCCAGCGACTTCAAAATCTCCCACGCGACGCGCACCTCTTCGTGCGGCTCGGCGGCCAGAGAGACGCGGATGGTGTCGCCGATGCCTTCGTGCAAGAGTATGCCGAGGCCGATTGAGGATTTGATCGAACCGCTGAAGGCCGTGCCCGCCTCCGTCACGCCGAGGTGGAGCGGGTAGTCAACCTGTCTGGAGAGCAGGCGGTAAGCGGCGACCGTGCGATGCACGTCCGAGGCTTTGAGCGAGACGATGATGTCTCCGAAGTTTAAATCTTCGAGAATGCGTATGTGGCGCAAGGCCGATTCGACCATCGCTTCCGGCGTGGCCGTGCCATATTTCGCCAGCAAATCTTTTTCGAGCGAGCCGCCGTTGACGCCGATGCGGATCGGGACATTCTGCGACTGCGCGGCGCGCGTCACCTCGCGCACGCGTTCGTGCGCGCCGATGTTGCCGGGGTTCAGGCGCAGCTTGTCAACGCCCGCGTCGAGCGCCATCAGAGCCAGCTTGTAGTGAAAATGGATGTCGGCGACGAGCGGCACGCCGGGCACGCGCCGCCTGATCTCTTTGAGCGCGACGGCGGCGTCCTTGTCGGGCACGGCGAGGCGGACGATCTCGCACCCGGCAGTCATCATCTCTTCGATCTGTCTGACCGTGCCGTCAACGTCCGACGTATCCGTCTTCGTCATTGACTGCACGGCGACGGGCGCGCCCCCGCCGATCTGCATGTTCCCGATTTTAACCGCTCGCGTCGCTCTCATAAGATTTCAGGTTTCAGGTTTCAGATTTCAAGTTGAAGACTGTAGAACCTCAGTCTTGAAACTTGAAACCTGAAACCTGAAACTTCTATTTCGCCGGTTGTGTGGCCGCGGGTTTATCGTCGTCCGAGGAAAGATTGCGCGAAACGACTTTTACGATGTCGTTCGTGATGACGAAGCCCATCAGCAGGAGCAGCATCACCATGCCGACCTGTTGGATGCGCTCGCGGATGGTCATTGACATGCGGACGCCGACCCAGCCGAGCACCGCTTCGACGCCGAGCAGGAAGATCGCGCCGCCGTCGAGCACGGGGATCGGCAGCAGGTTGACGATGCCGAGGTTCAAACTGAGGAAGCCGAGCATGGCGAAGACGCCCGCCCAGCCGAACTTCGCCGCGGCGTTCGACGAAGCCTGCGCGATCCCGATTGGCCCCGACAGCGACTCGCGCGCCGAACGCTGCCCACGGAAGATTTGCGCGAAGGCCGCGCCCGTCATGCGCAACACTTCGAGGTTACGTCGGACGGCATAGCCGAGCGCGGCGACCGGGCCGATGCGCTGTTGCGGCAGCACGGATTCGGGCGCGAAACCGATCTTGCCTTCCGCGCTCGTCTGCGCCGACAACTCCTGCCGTTGCCCGTTGCGCTCGACCGTCACGCGCACCGCCTCGTTCGGGTGCGCCTGAATCATGGCGCGCACGTCGAACTCGTCGCGCACGGGTTCGCCGTTGATCGCGATCACGCGGTCGTTCACCTGCAAGCCCGCGCGCTCGGCCGGCGAATTCGCCACGATCATCGTGATCATCACCGGCAGTTCGCCATAGTCGGGGCGGAAATCAATGTCGCCGATGCTCTCGCCTTCCTCGACGTACTTCGTCGGCTTGACCGTCAACTCCACACGCTGCCCGCCGCGCTCCACGACCATCGGCAGGGGTTGTTCCGGCGAAAGGCGCACGTCGTTCAGGATGCGCTCCCACGAAGGGTTCTCCTTGCCGTTGAAGGCGAGCACGCGGTCGCCCGCGCGCAAGCCCGCCGCCTCGGCCACGCCCTGCGGCTTGACGTAGCGGACGGTCGGCGAGGCCGGAGACACGGGCACGCCCGCGATCATCGCGCCACCCCACACGACGGCGAGCGCCGTCAGAATATTCATCGTCGGCCCGGCCACCATCACCAGAAACTTCTGCCAGCGCGGGCGCAGGTCGAAACGCTCGTTCGCCGGGATGTCGCTCTCGCCCGCGCCTTCGACCGCCGAGTTCGACTCGTCGCCGCCGAGTTTGACGTAGCCGCCGAGCGGGATCAGGCTGAGACGGTAGTCGGTCGTGCCGAAACGCCTGCCGAACAGGCGCGGCCCGAAGCCGACCGAAAACGTCTCCACGCGCATTTTGAAGAGTTTCGCCACGATGAAGTGGCCGAACTCGTGCAGCACGACGGCCGCGCCGAGAATGAAGATGAATGCCAGCAAACCGATCAAACTCATATTTTTAAGCGTCTTTCTCCGAGAGAGCCAACCCACCGACGAACCACTTTAGAGGCGGCGTGCCTCCCGACAGTTGCACGAAAGAGTTTACGGGCTTGAACTTACCGCGTCAAACTAGCCGATCACGGAAACCAGCGCGTTAATCTCTTCCGCCGCGCGTCGGCGCGCCGCCCGGTCGGTCTCAAGCACGTCGTCGAGGTCTGTGACCGGGCGCGACTCGTGCCCGTCGAGGACGCGTTCGATGACGCGCGGGATGTCGGTCAGGCGTATGCGCTCTTCGAGAAACGCGGCGACGGCCGTTTCGTTGGCGGCGTTTAAGGCCGCAGGGCAAGTGCCGCCCGCGCGCAGGGCGCGGTAGGCGAGGGCAAGGCAGGGGAAACGCTCCGTGTCGGGCGCGTGGAAATGGAGCGCGGACATCTGCGTCAGGTCGAGCGCGGGAAGCTGGCACGGGCGGCGCTCCGGGTAGGTCAGCGCATACTGGATGGCGTGGCGCATGTCGGTCACGCCGAGTTGCGCGATGACCGAGCCGTCCACGAGTTCGATCATCGAATGCACGATTGATTCGGGGTGGACGACGACATCTATCCGGTCGGCCTCGAAGCCGAAGAGCCAGCGCGCCTCGATCACTTCCAGTCCCTTGTTCATCAGCGTCGCGGAATCAATCGTGACCTTCGCGCCCATCTCCCAGGTCGGATGGCGCATCGCTTCCGTGACGCTCGCCCGCTCCATCTCGTCCGACGACTTCGTGCGAAAGGGGCCGCCGGAAGCGGTCAGGACGAGGCGGCGCACCTCCGCTCGCCGCTCGCCGCGCAGGCATTGGTGCAGCGCGTTGTGTTCGGAGTCAACCGGCAGAAGTTCCGCGCCCGACGCCTCGGCCGCCCGCGTCATCAACTCGCCCGCGATGACGAGCGTCTCCTTGTTGGCGAGCGCGACGCGCTTCCCCGCTTCGAGCGCGCGCAGCGTGGGCACGAAACCCACCGCGCCCACCGTCGCGCTGACGACGCAACTCGCCTCGCCGTGCGTCGCGACTTCGACCAGCCCCGCCTCGCCCCACATGATGCGCGGCGGCGCGGCGACGTTCGCGCGTCGCAACTCGGCGCGCAACTCTTCGGCGTAGTCTTCCGTCTCGACCGAGACGAGTTCCGGCCTATAACGCGCGCACTGTTCCGAGAGTTTTACGACGTTGCGCCCGGCGGCCAGCGCGACGACTCGAAAATCGTCGCCGAAGGCGTCAACGACACGCAGCGTGTTGACCCCGATTGAGCCGGTCGAACCTAAAATCGCGATGCCCCGTTTGTTCATTCCGTTACCAGATACTTGTCGAGCAGCGCGGCCAGTTGCGCCTTCGTGATCGCGCCCTCGCGCCGCTCCTGCTCCTTGCCGTCCTTGTAGACCATGACGACGGGCAACTTCTTGATCTCGAAGCGACTGTGCAGAGCGGGTTGCTCGTCAACGCTATAGCGGACGAGGTTCACGCGCTCCGAATAATCCGCCGCCAACTCGTCAAGAGTCTTCTCAAGCGTCTGGCTGTCGAGCACGTACTGCGTGAGGAATACGACGAGCGTCGTCCCTTCGGATTGCAAAACGTTCGCGACGAAACTCTCTTCGTCGAAGCCGCCGCCCGCGTCACCTGTCGCGGCTTCGTCCGTCGCAGCATCGTTCGGCGCGTCCACCACAACATCGCCCGGCCTGTCGCCCCCGGCTTCCGCGTCTTGCCCGTATGGGTCGAGCAGTTCGACGGTCTGGTTCGCGTCGTTCCGGTAAGAGGCTTTGACCACGACCCAGTCGCGCCCGCCCCTGTAAGTGAGGTTGACGCTGGCGGGGACGGTCTTTCGCGCGCCGATAACTTTCAGATTGAGCGTCGCTTCGCCGTCCGAGTTGTGCGAGTTGATGTTGCCCGTCACCCAGAAGCCGAAGTCGCTCACCTCGCCGATGTCACTTTTGAGTTTTTCGTTCGTCCGCAAAAAGGTCTTGGCGGTTTGGGCGGCTTCACTCTTGCCGATGGTCGAGAAGGCGACCCAGACGATGCCGCCGACGAAGAGGGCGACGAGGAATCCGAGCACGGCGACCACTCCACCGACGATGAGCAGAATCTTTTTCGTTGTCATTTGGCTTTGAGTCTCTTTGAAAATAATCCGACGCTGTTTCAGGGGAGTTGCGCGC
>DATHAZ010000151.1:0-20618 GCA_035296445.1 Pyrinomonadaceae bacterium
TCCGCCCCGGCGCAGGGATACGCATCTCGCCCCACTTCTACACGAAGGACGAAGAACTCGACATCGTCGTCCGCGAGATACGCCGCATCCTCGACACGCGCGCCTACGAAGCGCACGAGGCAACCGGCGCAGCGTATTAAAAAGTGATGAGTGATGAGTGATGAGTGATGAGTCGAAAACTCTTCTTACTCATCACTCATCACTCATCACTCATCACTTTAATTATGTCAAAAAACTACGGCGAAAACGCCTCGCTCTCATACAACAAATACTTGCGCGTGGCGGATTTGATCGCCTTGCAGGAGTGTCTCTCCGACCCGGCGCATCACGACGAACTGCTGTTCATCACCATCCACCAGACCTACGAACTCTGGTTCAAGCAGATACTCCACGAGATTGATGCGAGCGTCGCCTTGATGAATGAGGATCGCGCCTTCGTCGCGGCGCGTGCGCTCGGGCGGGTGGTCGAAATCGAGAAGGTGCTCGTCAACCAGATTCACATTCTTGAGACGATGACGCCCATCAGCTTTCTCGGCTTTCGCGACGAACTCAACCCCGCGAGCGGCTTTCAATCCATGCAGTTTCGCGAGATTGAATTCGCCTCCGGCCTCAGAGACGCGCGCACGCTCGACAATTTCAGCGAAGACGAATTCGCGCACGCGCGCCTGCTCGCGCGCTTCCGCGCCCCGTCGCTCGCCGATGCCTTCTACGCGCTCCTGCGCCGCCGCGGCCTCGACGCGCCCGAGGACTCCGCCGCGCCGGACGAGGCCGAGCGCGCGCGCCGTTACCACGCGCGCACGCGCGCCGTTCTCGAAGTGCTCACGCATTTCGAGGCGCGCACGGAAGAGTTTGGGCTGGCGGAAATGCTCATCGCGCACGACGAATATTTCTCGCTGTGGCGTTCGCACCACGTCAAGATGGTCGAGCGCATGGTCGGTACGAAACGCGGCACGGGCGGCTCGGAGGGCGTCGGCTACCTGCGCACCACTCTCGACCAACGCTTCTTCCCCGAACTCTGGGAAGCGCGCACCTATCTCGACACGAAACACGGCGCACAGGGCTGCCCCTTCGCCGGACACCACTAGCGATGAACGAATTCCTGGAAAACAACCGCTCGCTCTGGAACGGTTGGACGCGGCTGCACAAACCTTCGCGCTTCTACGATGTCGAAAGTTTCAAGGCGGGCAGGTCTACCCTAAAGCCGCTCGAACTCGAAGAGATCGGCGAGGTGGCGGGCAAGTCGCTCCTCCACCTGCAATGCCACTTCGGCCTGGACACGCTCTCCTGGGCACGGCGCGGGGCGCACGTCGTGGGCGCGGACTTCTCCGACGAGGCGATCACGTTCGCCCGCTCGCTCGCGTCGGAGTTGGACATCCCCGCCCGGTTCGTCTGCTCGAACGTCTACGATCTGCCCGATGCGCTCGAAGGCCGCTTCGACATCGTTTTCACCTCCTACGGTGTCCTCTCGTGGCTGCCCGAGCTCGACCCCTGGGCGGCGGTCATCGCACACTTTCTCCAGCCCGGAGGTTTCTTCTACATCGCCGAATTTCATCCTTTCATTTACATGCTCGGCGACGACGGCCACACCTTCGAGTATCCTTACTTCCACACGCCCGATCCCGTTAAGTTGCGCGCGACCGGTTCTTACGCCGCGCCCGAAGCGACGGACTTTTCGCACACCGAGTACAACTGGTCGCACAGCCTGGCCGACGTGGTTAACGCTCTCATCCGCGCGGGGCTGCGCCTGGAGTTCCTGCACGAGTTCCCCTACCGGCACGCCGACGCGCTCACGACGGAACAGTTCGAGCCGGGCAAGACGCGCCTCGGCGGCTGGCGGGTCGAAATCCCGCACATGTTCTCGCTGCGCGCCGCAGCATGACGGCGGGGGTTGAAAGTTTTACATGGCGATGACGCCCGTTATATGTTGAATCTATAATTCGTCGTCTTGACTTGAAGAGTTTACCGCGCCGCTTATGAACATCGAATTCCCCGAACGCTTCAACATGGCCGACTACTTCCTCTATCACAACGTGGAGGCGGCAGGGCGCGACGGCAAGGTGTGTCTGTATTTCGAGGACGAGCGTTACACCTACGGCGACGCGGCGCGGCTGTCGAACCGCGCGGGCAACGCGCTCGTCCGTGAGTGCGGCGTGCGCGTGGAAGACCGCGTGCTCATCGTGCTGCCGGACTGCCCGGAGTTCGCCTGGACGTGGTTCGGGGCGAGCCGCGCGGGCGCGGTTATCACGATGGTCAACCCGCTTCTGCCCGCCGCCGATTACGTCTATTACCTCGAATACACGCGCGCCCGCGTGGCCGTCATCCACGAGTCGCTCGTAAAGACTTTCGCCGAGGCCGCGCGCGGGGCGAAACATTTGCGCAAGGTGCTCGTCGTCGGGCGCGAGCATGGCGAGTTCGCATCGTTCGCCGAGGCGACGGCCGCGATGCCCGACGAACTCACGCCCGCGGACACCCATCGCGACGACATCGCGATCTGGTTGTTCACTTCCGGCTCGACGGGGCATCCGAAGGGCGCGGTGCATCTGCACCACGACCTGCCTTTCAACACGGAATGCTACGCGAAGCGCGTGCTCGGCATCAACGAAGATGATCTGACGGTGTCCGTGCCGAAATTGTTCTTCGGCTACGCGACGGGGACGAACCTTTTGTTCCCCTTCGCCGTGGGCGGCGCGACTGCGCTCTTCGCGGAGCGTTCGACGCCGGAGAAGTTGTTCGACGTGATCGAACGCTTCCGCCCTACGGTCTTGACGAGCGTGCCCACGATGATCAACGGCATGCTCAACGTCGAGGGCGCAGGCCGCGAGCGCGACCTCTCGTCCCTGCGCTTCTGCCTGTCGGCGGGCGAGGCTCTGCCTATCGAATTGTACGAGCGTTGGATGAAAACTTTCGGCGTGGAGATTTTGGACGGCATCGGCTCGGCCGAGATGTTCCACATCTACATCACGAACCGTCTGGGCGACGTTAAGCCGGGAAGCCTGGGGCGCATCGTCGAGGGCTACGAGGCGCAGGTGATTGACGCGGAGGGGCGCGAAGTGGCGACGGGCGAGATGGGGACGCTGCGCGTGCGCGGCGACTCGGCGGCCTTGTGCTACTGGCAGGCGCACGAGAAATCGAAGGAGACTTTCGCGGGCGACTATTGCACGACCGGCGACCAGTTCCACGTGGACGAGGAAGGCTACTACTGGTATCACGGGCGCACGGACGACATGTTGAAAGTGTCGGGCGTCTATGTTGCGCCCGTTGAGATCGAGGGCTGCCTGTTGCAGCACGAGGCCGTGCTCGAATGCGCCGTCGTCGGCCACGACGCGGGCGACCGCCTCGTCAAACCGAAAGCCTTCATCGTGCCGCGCGATGGATTCGCGCCGAGCGACGAGTTGGCCGCGTCGCTCAAAGAGTTCGTCAGGTCGCACCTTGCGCTCTACAAGTACCCGCGCTGGATCGAGTTCGTCGCCTCGCTCCCGAAAAATGATCGCGGCAAGATTGATCGCAAGAAACTCAAGGACGGGTAGGACTCAATGCTTGAGTCTCGTAAGCGACTTACCTCTCGCGCACTCGCCGCCGCTCTTGGGTGCGTCGCCCTGCTTACCATCGAGGCTCCCGACGCGAGTCGCACCGCGCTTGCCGCGCCCGAAGTGGTCTCCATCGCCGAGGCGCGCGCTCTGCCAACCGGTGCGCTGGTCACGGTCGAAGGCTCTGTCACAGTGCCCTCCGGCGCGTTCAAATCAGGCACGTCCGACGAGGGCTTTGCCATTCAAGACGCCAGCGGCGGCCTCTACGTTCGCACCGACGCGAATCTCGGCCTGCGCGTCCGCCGTCGGGTGCGCGTGACCGGGCGGCTCGCCGATAGCAACGGGCAACTCATTCTCGTGACGACGGGTGCGAGAGATGTGAAGCCGCGCGCATGCGGCGCGAACATTCGAGCGGAAACCATCCCGACCGGCCGGGTCGGCGAAGCGACCGAAGGCCGTCTCGTGCATGTGAGCGGCACAATCACGAAACCCGTCGGCAACGATCTGCCTTACGGCTATCGCGTCTTCATCAATGACGGCTCCGGCGAGGTTCAGACATTCGTCTACGCCTCGACCTCGATTGACGTGAGCGGCTTGCAGCCCGGCCGACGCTTAGGCGTGACGGGATTCAGCGGCCAGTACAAAGATCACTACGAGATCATTCCCCGCTTCCAGTCGGACGTTCGCGCGGGCGGCCGTTGAGACCGAAAGTGTAAAAGCAAGCGGCTTCAATTCGCCGCCGATCAATCGTCGCCTTTCCCTCGTCGCAGGTCAGTTGTCGGTTTCACTTATGCCCTTTTCCACACGCATCACGGTGCGCTTCGGCGACACAGACCCGGCGGGGCTGGTCTATTATCCGAACATCTTTCATTATTTCCACGTCGCTCTCGAAGAGTTCTTCGGCGCGCGCTGCGGGATCAGCTACCGGCGTCTAATTGCAGACGAGCGCATCGGCTTTCCTACCGTCAAGACCGAGACCGAGTTCTTCGCGCCGCTCGTCTACGGCGACGAAGCGGACGTGGAAATCTACGTCTCGCACACGGGCAACAGTTCCGCCACCTTTGAATATGCCGCGCGTCGTGCGGGCGACCGGACGTTATGCGCGCGCTCCACGCAGGTACACGTGGCGATGAATCTCGACACGCGCCGCCCCGTCCCCATCCCGGAAAAATACCGCCTCGCCTTCGCCGCCGGCGCGAGCTGAAAAAACCGCTCCCGGCCTCAACGCTTTACGCGAGAATTTTCTCGCCATAGTTTTGCGGAAAAAATGGCCGACTCGGTGTTTACTTCAGGTGCGACAGAGAAACGATACGGCTTAACGATTCTACGGCTCTACCGGACAACTCTCTTGCACCCCTTGTCTCTCTCGCACTCTCAGTCTCTCTTGCACCCTCAGTCTCTCTTGCTCTCCCCGATTGCCACGGCGCGGATTGGATGATTCCAGCCCGCGCCGCGGCTTTTAGCGCGCGCGCTTCATAAGTTTTGATGTGGCCTTTTGACCTTACTCACAGACTGCCCTAAGATTCACTCGCGCGAAGTTTAATCTCTGCGCTTCCGCTGTAACCATCGGACTGCGCTCGCAAGTTGCGGGCAGGTCGCTCTCGCGAAAGGATTCTGCCGCCGTGCGTTTTTCTCAAGTCACACGTCTCGCCTGCGCCTGCGCGCTGGTCTTCTCTTCTCTGGCTCCGCTGCATGCGTCGGCCTTGAACGACGACACGCGCGCCGTCTCGCTGCGTGCGCGTCTCTCGAACGATCAAACGGAGGAGCGAATCGCGCCGGGGGGCGAAGCAGCGACGGCACAGGAAGCGCAAGCGACGACGACTGGCTTAAAGAAACGCCCGAACCTGTTCGTCCGCATCATCACCGCGCCCTTTCGCGGTCTCGCAAAACTTTTCGGCGGCGATAAGAGCGACAAGACGGCGCGCGCGAAAGTGAAAGAGAAGCAAAAGCAGGAAGCGGCGGAAAGCACGGCGAATCAAATGTCAACTGAACGGCCGAACGCCCCGGCGCGCGTCGAACCGTCGCCTGCTCTGTCGCAACCCGAAGTGTTGGCCGAAGCAGCCGTCCGCTCCGCGCGCGCGGGCGAGCGTGTCCTGAGCGTGCCGCCGACTGCCGCCGCACCAGCCCCGGTCACGACCCGATCCGTCATCGCCCCGCCGCCGCCGCCGTCCGGCGCGAGGAAAGAATCATTCGACTACGAGCCGCGCCCGTTCACGCCATTTATCGAAGGCGTGCCGGGCGACCCGCTCTCGCAGGGACGCGCTCTGCTGGCGAACGGCTACACGAACGAGGCCGTCTCGATGTTGTCCATAGCCGCCGTCACCGGCCCCGATCTCGTCGAGGCGAACAACCTGCTCGGCCTCGCCTACAACCGGCGCGGGCAGCACAAGCAGGCGCGCGAGTTTTACGAACGCGCGCTTTCGGTCGCGCCGCAGAACGCGCAGGTGCTGAACAACCTCGGCCACTCGCTCTACCTCGAAGACCGTTACAAAGACGCCCTCGCACGCCTCAAAGACGCCGCGCGGCTCGCCCCCGCCGACACGCGCGTCGCAGGTAATCTCGCTCTCGTCTACGGCCGCCTCGGCAAGTATGAAGACGCCTTCAAACAGTTCAAGCGGGCGGGCGGCGAATTCCACGCGCACACCAGCACGGCCGCGCTCCTCGCCACGGTCAAACGCGACCGCGACGCCATCAAACACTACGAAGCCGCGCGCAAACTCAACCCCGCCGCCCCGGACGTTTTGCGCCAACTCATCACGCTCTACGTCCGCACCGGCCAGCGCGACAAGGCCGAGGCCGCACAACGCGATCTTGATCAAGCCCCCGCAAAGAGCGGCGCACCGGCCAGCAGCTAAAGCACATCAACGCCCGATAAACGATAAGCCGCAGAGGCACGCGCACAAACGAGTCTGGAACTTTTCAAGTTCTCGTTTGGCTGCGTGTCTCTGCGGCTTCGTTTAAGTCCTGCTTCGCGGGCTAACTGCGTCGCGTCAAATTGTAATCGCGCAGGCGGCGATAAAGCGTGGAGGGCGAGATGCCGAGGATTTCGGCGGTCTTGCCGCGATGCCAGTTGGTCTGTTCGAGCGCGGAGACGATCTGTTGACGCTCGACCTCTCTGAGTGGCGGTTGCACGACGGCACTGCCGCCTTCAACGGGCGCGCTGCCCGCGCTCGCCGACGCGCCCGCGTAGGCCGGCGCGAACGCGGTCGTCGCCGCCGCAGGGTTGACGATTTCGGGCGGCAGTTCGCTCGTCGTGATGCGCCCGTCGTTGGCGAGCAGCACGGCGCGCTCCAGACAGTTGCGCAACTGGCGCACGTTGCCCGGCCACGGGTAAGCGGCGAGCGCGGCGAGGGCTTCCGGCGTAATCTCCGGCGGGTTCAGGCCGCCGAGTTGGCGTATGAGGTGCTGCGCGAGCGGCTCGATGTCTTCGGGGCGTTCGCGCAAGGGCGCGAGGTTGATCTGGAATCCGTTGATGCGGTAGAGCAGGTCGGCGCGAAAGCTGCCGTCAGAGACGGCCTGCGTCATGTCGCGGTTCGTCGCGGCGATGATGCGGACGTTGACTTGAACTTTGCGCACCGCGCCGACGCGGTAGAAGGTCTGCGTCTCAATCGCGCGCAGCAACTTCGACTGCAAGGGCGCGGGCAGTTCCGTCACCTCGTCCAGAAAGAGCGTGCCGTTGTCGGCGAGTTCAAAGAGGCCAAGCTTGCGCCCCTTCGCGCCGGAGAACGCGCCCGCCTCGTAGCCGAAGAGTTCGCTTTCGAGGAGCGATTCCTGAAAGGCGGCGCAGTTGAGGTCTATGAACGATGCGTCCTTGCGCTGCGACAGGCGGTGGATGGCGTGCGCGATGAGTTCCTTGCCCGTGCCCGACTCGCCCGTGATTAGGACGGAGGCATCAGACGGCGCGACGCGCTCGACGAGACGCAAAGCCTCGCGCATGGCGTCCGAGACGTGGACGATCTCCGGCATCCCGGACTGTCGCGCCAGTTGCGCGCGCAGGCGTTGATTGTCCACGCGCAGCCGCCGCTTCTCCGCCGCGCGTTTGACGAGCGTGTCGAGTTCGTTGATGTGATAAGGCTTGGAGAGGTAATCATACGCGCCGAGCTTCATCGCCTCGATGGCCGTCTCGACGGTGGCGTGACCCGTCAGCATGATCACTTCGGGCGGGTTCGGCCGCTGGTGGACGCGGCGCAAAAGTTCGAGTCCGTCCATGCGCGGCATGTTGATGTCGCACAGAAGCACGTCAACGTTGCTCTCTTCCAGCAGGCGCAGCGCGGCCTCGCCGTCGGGCGCGACGCGCACGTCGTGCCCCTGCCTTTGAAGTTCTTTTTGCAACACCAGCCGGAGGTTCGCTTCATCCTCGGCCACCAGAATTCTGCTCGGCTGCTCGTTACTCAACTCGCTCGGCCTCCGTCCAATCGCTCCTCGCTCAGCGAGGGCAAGACAAGCGTGAAAGTCGTCCCGCGCCCGACGACTGAATCCACCGTGACGCGCCCCCCGTGCTCGGTCACAATACCATAACAGACGGCCAGCCCGAGACCCGTTCCCTGCCCGACCTCCTTCGTCGTGAAGAACGGATCGAAGATGCGCGCCAGATTCTCCTGCGGAATCCCGACGCCTGTGTCGCACACCTCGACGCGCACGCCCGCGCCTTCGTTCCGCGCGCGCAACACGAGCGCGCCGCCCTGCGGCATCGCGTCAATCGCGTTCTCGGCGAGGATGATAACGGCCTGCTGCAACTGCCCCGCGTCGCCCGACACGGCGGCCACGTCCACGGGCGCGTCAACCTCGATCTCGACGTTGCGGCTGCGCTTCTGGTGACGCAGCAGGCGCGCCGCCGCCGCCAGCAACTCGCCCAACTCGACGGGCGCGTGCTGCCCCGCGCGGTTGCGACTGAAATCCAGCAAGCCGTTCGTGATCGTCTTACAACGAAAAGCCTCGCTGCGAATCAGCGACAGGTATTCGCGCAGGTCTTCAACTTCGGCCGACTGGCCGAACGTGCCTTCGGCGACGCGCGACTCCAGAGCCTCGGCGCACGCGGCGATGGTGGCGAGCGGGTTATTGATCTCGTGGACGACCCCGGCGGCAAGTCTCCCGACGGCCGCGAGCTTTTCCGTCCGCGCGACGGCGCGATTCGCCTCGACGCGCGTCGTGATGTCTTCGCCGACCGTGATGACGTGCGACACCTCGTCGCCCTCGACGCGCATCGGCACTTTGCTGACCAGCCAGTGTTTCGCCGTGCCGTCCGGGGCGATTGATTCCTGCTCGATGCGCTCGATGCGTCCGGTCTCGAAGGCACGTTTGAATTCGCGCTCCAGGATGTCGCGCCGCTGGCGTGTCAGCACGTCGAAGATGTTGCGCCCGAGAGCCTCGCCGCGCGGGATGCCCTGCCCGCCGAGTTCGCGGTTGCGATTCCACGCGACGATGCGGTGCTCGCGATCCACCGCGTAGAGCGAGACGGGCAACGTGTCAATGATGGCTTCGGTGAAACGTCTTTGTGCTTCGGCCTCGGCCGTGCGCCGTTCCACCTCCTTCGCCAGGCTGGCCGACGAGGCGCGCGCGGCTTCGTAGAGCGCCGAGATGCGCGCCGCCAGCGCGGCCTGCTGCGCCGCCGCATCTATCAAACGGCTCTCGGTTTCGCCGCAATCCTCCGCGCGGTCGAAGGCGACGACGAGCGCGCCGAGCGCGCGTCCCTCGAAACGCAGCGGCGCGGCGTACTCGATGCGGTGCGCTTCGTCGCGCAGGAAAAACTCCGACGCGTCTTCCAGCCTGACCGACGTTGCGGGGTCGGTGGCGAGCCAACGCGTGAGTTTCGTCCGGTCAATTAAAGCGCCGCCTTCCGCGCTGCCCTCGCGGTCGAAGACGCAGGCCGCCGAGTCGCTTAGCGTCGTTACCGTGCCGCCCTCGTCGCGCGCAGGCTCGCCCTCTCCCGGTTGCCGCGGCTCTAACATGGCCGCGCAGAGCGCGGCGTTGGCGGCCTCATAGGTTGCGCCCGCCACGCGCCGGACGACCTGCACGGGTTCGAGCGCGACGAGCAGGCCGCGCCCCAGATCGGCCAGAAAACCGAGTTCGCGATTGCTGCCGACGAGCGCTCGCTCGCGCTGCGCCGCCTCGATCTGCGTGCCGACGCGCGACAGCAGTTCGCGGCGCGTCGCCGGTTTGACGATGAAGTCGTCGGCCCCCGCGGCGAACGCGCCGACCTTGCGTTCCTCGTCGTCGTGCGCGGAGATGACGATGATCGGCAGACGCCGCGTGGCCTCCTGCGCGCGCAGCAGGCGGCAGAGGGCGAGGCCGTCCACGCCCGGCAGTTCGATGTCGAGGAGAATCAGATCGCACGGCTCGCGGTGGAGCATGCGCAGGGCGGTCGGTGCATCGGCGGCGACTTTGACCTGATGTTGCGCGCTCTCGAACGTGTTTTGCAGAGAGGCGCGCATCTGTTCGTCGTCGTCAACGATGAGCAGGGTGAAATTTTTCGCCGCTTGGGTGGAAGAAACCGACATGCTTTCGTATGGGACGCGCCGAACCCCGGCGTCTCCCGGCGAACAGTTGAAGAAACGACCGAAGCAGTCCCGGCGCAGAGTGCGCGCGCAAGGTTAAGACTCTCTGACGAAGCGCATTCAAGCCGGCGACGCTTGCCGCAGCCGTGAGCCTCTATAACGATTGAAAGCGATGTCGGGCGGGTATGTCAAGAAGGTAGTCCGTTGTCAGTAGTCCGTAGCCAGTTGTTCGCGCCAATCTTTAGCGACTTCAGCGTGATTGGCGCGAACAACTGACTACGGACTACTGACTACTGACGTTTTTAGTTTATCGCCGTCGTGGCGAGTTCGCCGGTGGGGCTTTCGACTATCGAGAGGGGCGCGTCGGGGTTGTGTCGGCGGCGTAGTTTGTGATCGGATTTGACGGAGTACATGGCCTGATCCGCGGCGATGAGCAGTTGGTTCAGCGTCTCGCCGTCCGCCCCGAAACGCGCCGAGCCGACGCTGATGCCGACGCGTGCGCGTTTATCGGGCGGGACGCGCAGCGAGAGTTGGCCGATAGCCCTCTCGATGCGCTCGCAGAGGTCGTCGGCCTGCGCGCGCGGCAGGTCTTGCACGACGGCGACGAACTCGTCGCCCGCGTAGCGCGCGAGGAAATCATACTCGCGAAGCTGCGCGTTCAGGACGCGCGCCACCTCGCGCAGCATTTGATCGCCGATGCTGTGGCCGTAAGTGTCGTTGACCAGCTTGAACTCGTCTAGATCAAGCATGACGACCTGGAAGGACGTGCCGTTGCGGCGCGCGCGGGCTTCTTCTTCCGCGAAGCGAATGTGGAGGGCGCGCGCGTTCGGCAGGCCGGTGAGCGGATCGGTGAGGGCGTTCGATTCGGCCTCGGCGTGATGGAGGGCGTTGGAGAATGCGTCGGAGGCAAGGCGGGCGACCGTGTCGAGCAGGTGCAGGTGGTCGTCGGTGTAATGATCCGGCCGGAGCGAATAGACGGCGAGCACGCCGAGCAGGCGTTCGTCTTTGACGAGCGGCAGGGCGAGCATGGAGCGGTAGCTTTGCGCCTCGGGCAGCGCGAAGGCGGCGAAATCCAGCATCGGGTCGAACCCCGTGGCCGGACGTTGGTTTGCGACGACGAACCCGATCACGCCCTCGCCCGGCGCGACGCAGTGGGCGCGCAGGAGTTCGGCGTTCAACCCGCTGACGTGCGCCACGGTCGCGTAATTCTTCTGCTCGTCGAAGAGATAGACGGCGCAGGTGTCGAACGGAATCATGTGGCCGACTTTGTTGACGAGAATCTGGCTGAGGTCTTCGATCCGCAGCGACGCGCCGAAGGTGCTCGCGATTTCGTAGAGCGCGTAAACCTCGCGGTGCGCGCTCTTGATCTGTTCGAGGTAGGCCGGGGCGATGAAGTGTTTCGGATTGAACGGCTGCGCGGCGACGTTCGCTTCGACGAGGCCGCGCGGCTCGGCTTCGCGGCTCGTGAAGCCGTGCTGGTCGAGTCCGAGTTCGACGATCTCAGACTCGAACTGCGGCAGGTGTTTGAGGAACAGTTCGACGACCTTCGGATCGAAGTGTGTGCCCGCGCCGCGCAGGAGCATCGCGCTCGCTTCCTCGCATGTCAGGCCGCGCCGGTACGGGCGATCCTCGCGCACCGAGTCGAAACAATCAACGACGGCGAAGATGCGCGCCGTCCACGGTATCTCTTCGCCCCGTAGGCCGTCCGGGTAGCCGAGGCCGTCCCAGCGTTCGTGATGAGAGCGCACGATGGGGACGATGGGGTAGGGGTAATCAATGCGTTCGAGGATGCTCGCGCCGACGACGGTGTGAACCTTCATGCGCTCGAACTCGGCGGTGGTCAGCTTGCCCGGCTTGTTCAAAATGTGATCGGGCACGGCGAGTTTGCCGATGTCGTGCAGCATCGCGCCCGCCCTGAGCGCTTCGATCTCGCTCGGCGTGAGGTTGAGCATTTCGCCGAGTCGAGCGGCGTAGAGTTGCACGCGCCGGACGTGGCAGTGGGTCGTCTGATCCTTGGCGTCAATCGCCGTGGCGAGCGCTTCGACGGTGGCGAAGTGAAGGCGTGCGAGTTCGGCGTTCTCGCGCGAATTCTCGTTGATGCGCTCGAAATAGATTTTGTAAGTCGCCAGCGTCGCGCCGATGACGGGCACGCTCAGCAGCACGTAGATGAGGCCGAAGTTTTGTATCGCCAGATAGAGCAGCGCGGTGACGATGGCCGAGGCGAAGAACGTGCAGGAAGTCCAGAGATAGCCGTCGCGCCAGAACTTCCAGATCGAACTGCGACCCTTCAAAGCGTGCAGGGCGGCGATGAGCATGCCGTTGAAGAAGTATTGCAGGAGCGCCATCACGACGAGCGGCATCAGCAGTTGTTCAAACGTTACCCGCGACATGCCGACGGGCTGGCGCGCGACGCCCGCGTAAGAGTTGAGCAGGTAATAAAAGGCGGTGGCCGAGACGAGCACCGTCAGCGACATCGTGGCGGGCGCGGCGATCCAACTCGTCGCGCGTCGCGAAGTGCAGAGCGAACTGATGAGCGCGCCCGTCGCGCCGAGCACGAGCGCGGCGGGCACGTCGAGCAGGATCGCGCCGAGGAAGATGAAAGCGTCGCTCGCCGTGATGCTGGCCGAGGTGTTGGGGATGCGGATGGGGAGAGAACTGGCGAGGACGACGAAACTGGCAAGCGCGAGGAACTGCAAGCCTTGTGGCCGGGTGAACGAGAGACACTGCGATAGCCCCCACGCAATGATGAGCGCGCCCGCCGAGACGAGCGCGACCCAGTAGACTTTAGCCGCGCGGCTGTAGTCCGACATGTCAATCATTTTCAATCCATCCTCCGCCCGCGAAATTTTCGCGGCCGCTTCTTGTCTTCGGGTTTCATGACGCGCCCCCGTCCGATTTCCTGCCGACACTGAAAAGCCCGCCGCTGAAGACGACCAACGGGAGCAAATCGTCTTTCGTCTTCAGCGACGGCGCAGGCAAGCGGCGAGTGTGTGGCACTCACTCGCCGCATCAGGGATGAGAATCCTACTCCGTCTCCGGTCGCGAGCGCGGGCTGTCGAAACTTCACCGACAGAACCCGACTCCGCGGCGCATCCGGTTATCAAAATTGGTGCGGCTTTTCGGACTCCGTGCGGTGAGTCCGAGGAAGCGGGTTAACGCTTCAAGCCGCACCACCTCTTAAACAAGCCGCGTGCCGCGCGCGGCGCACGATGAACACGGCGCAAAACTCGCCAAAGAGGGCGGTCAGTCAACCCATCTAAAAAGCGGAAGCCCGCCTCGCACAATTTCCCGTCAACCTGACACGTCATGCTGACTTCACAGTCGCGCCCTGACCGACGCGCCGCCCGTAGCAAAACAGGCGCACAAGCACTTCCATTTTTTTTATCACCCAAACATCTGTGTGCGTTGACAACCCTCGCCCGGCTGGCGCACTCTCCAAAAACAGTGACGAGTGACAAGTGACGAGTGACGAGCCGAAGCAAGCCTTTGGTTTTTATCTCGTCACTTGTCACTCGTCACTTGTCACTAATCTTATGTCCGTCGGCTATCTCGAATTGCTGCGTGGGAATCGCGGCTTCCGGCAATTGTGGCTCGGCCAGGTGGTGAGCCAACTCGGTGATTGGTTCGACACCATCGCCGTGATGACGCTCGTCTTGAACCTGACCGGCTCGGGGCGCGACGTGGGATTGATCATGGTGGCGCGTTTCCTGCCGAGCGTCGTCGTCGGGCCGCTCTCGGGCGTCGTCGCGGACAGGTTCAACCGGCGCACGATCATGATCGTATCTGACGTACTGCGCGCCGTCGTCGTGCTCGGTTTTCTGTTCGTGCGCCGACCGGATCAAATCTGGCTCATCTACGTGCTGACCGTGCTGCAACTCACCTTCTCGACCTTCTTCGAGCCGGCGAAGTCCGCGGCCATCCCCTCAATCGTCGCGGAGCGCGAACTCGTTTCGGCCAATGCCATCACCTCGGTCACGTGGTCGGCGATGCTCACGCTCGGCGCGGTCGCGGGCGGGCTGGTGACGGGCTGGTTCGGCACGGACGCCGCCTTCGTCGTTGACTCGGCCACCTATCTCGTCTCGGCCGCGCTCATCTGGAGCGTGCGCCTTCCCCGCCGCCCGCCGCGCGAGAAGACCCGGCTCACCCTTGCGAAAGCGTTAGGCATCACCGACACGCTCGAAGGCATTCGCTACGTGTACACGCGTCCGCGCGTGCTCGCGTTGATGGCGGTGAAGCCCGCGTGGGGTCTGGGCGGCGGCATCCTCGCGCTGCTCGCGGTCTTCGGCGAGAAAATTTTCCCCGTCGGGCAGAACGCGGCCACGGGGATCGGCGTGCTCTACGCCGCTCGCGGCATCGGCACGGCCATCGGCCCCGTCTTCGCGCGCCGCCTCGCGGGCGAATCGCGGACGCGCATGCAGACCTCCATCGGCCTCTCGTTTCTCGTCGGCGGAGTCTTCTACGCGGCCTTCGGCGGCGCGACCAATTACGCCGTCGCGCTCGTCGTGCTGGCAATCGCGCACATGGGCGGCAGCATCCTCTGGGTCTTCTCCACGGTGCTGCTGCAACAGGGCGTCGAGGACAACTTTCGCGGCCGTGTCTTCGCCGCCGAACTCGCCCTGCTCACGCTGACGATGGCCGCTTCCAACTACGTCGTCGGCGAACTGCTCGACCGCTTCAACTATTCGCCGCGCGTCGTCACCGTCGGTATCGGCGTCCTCTTTCTCCTGCCCGGCCTGCTCTGGTTCGCCACCGCTCGCTGGTGGAACAGGGAGCGCAGCGGGTCGCCGCCCGCCCTGACGCCGGCGGGCGATCCTTCCGTCACGAACGATGCCGCGCTGCGCGACGCCGCCGCGAAGATTCACCTCTCAAGCGATTAACAAGCTGGCCGGCGTCAACTATCATCTCGGCACACGGAGGCTTCGACGATGGACTTCAAATTGAACGGGCGCGTCGCGCTCGTGGCGGCGGCGAGCAAGGGGATCGGCTTTGCGGCGGCGCGCGAGTTGGCGCGCGAAGGGGCGCGTGTGTTTTTGTGTTCGCGCGACGAGGAACGCGCACGCGAGGCCGCGCGACGGATCGCGGAAGAGACCGGGACGCAGTGCGAAGGCGTGCGCGCCGACGTGACGGATGATGCGGACGCGCGGGCGTTCGTCGAACTGGCGCGCAAGCGCGCGGGGCGCGTGGACATACTCGTCACGAACGCGGGTGGCCCGCCTTCGGCGACGTTCGAGAGCGCGGATTTGGAGATGTACCGCCGCGCGTTTGAATTGAACGCGCTCTCGGCGGTGAGGCTGGCGCAGTTGGTCGTGCCCGCGATGCGCGCGGCGCGCTGGGGTCGCGTCGTCAACGTCACTTCGATCTCGGTCAAACAGCCGATTGAGGGGTTGCTGCTATCGAACACCGTGCGCGCCGGGCTGACCGGCTGGGCGAAGACGCTCTCGGCGGAAGTCGCGGCCGACAATGTCACGGTCAACAACGTCGCGCCCGGTTACACCCTGACGGAGAGGCAGGACGAACTGGCCGCCGCGCGCGCCGGAACAAGCGGCAAGTCTAAGGAAGAATTGATCGGGATGTGGGCGGCGCAAGTGCCGATGCGCCGGCTCGCCGCCGCCGAAGAGATCGCGGCGGCGATTGCCTTCCTCGCCTCCGAGCGCGCGTCCTACATCACGGGCGTCACGTTGCAGGTGGACGGCGGCTGGGTGCGCGGGCTGTTTTAGACCGGGGGCGAACGAGATGATGAACGAGGACAACATCGTCGAGGCGCGGCGTGCGCGCAGGCGCGTCAACGTCGCCGAACTCGACCACGAAGAGTGGGCACGCGCCCGCCCCGTGCGGCTTGCGCGTTACTGGTCGGGCGAGGCCGCGCCCCCGGCACGTCAGGCGGAAGCGCGCCTGCTGTGGGACGAAGAGGCGTTGTCGGCGCGCTTCGTGTGCGAGCAGCGCGAGCCTATCGTCGCGAGCGCAAGTCCCGAGCGCGGGTGGAAAACCATGGGTCTGTGGGATCGAGACGTGTGCGAGATGTTCGTCGCGCCGTCAGTGTCCGACCCTTCGTGTTATTTTGAATTTGAAGTCGCGCCGACGGGCGAATGGCTCGATCTCGCCGTGCGGATGACAACGGAAGGGCGCGAAACCGATTGGGGCTTTTATTCGGGGATGACTGCGGCGGCGCGCATCCACGCCGATTCGATCATCGTGGCGATGCGCGTGCCGTGGGATGCGTTCGGCATGGTGGCCGCGCCGCGCGCGGGCGAGCGTTGGCGTGTGAATTTGTTCCGCTGCGTGGGCGAGGGCGAGACGCGCGGTTACATCGCGTGGCTGCCGACGCTTGCGCCCGAACCGAACTTTCACGTGCCGGAGAAGTTCGGCTGGCTACACTTCGCCGACTAACGCAACTCACATCGCAATTTTAAGATTGACCGCCACGCCCTTCGATGTAGCGTTCGACCAACGCCTCCAAACGATCAAGCCGCTCATCCGTGTGAGAGACGGCGGCGCGCAGCGACGCATTGATCTCGCCCTGCGCTTCGATGTGGCGCGTCACGATCTCGATGAACTGGGATTGCGTATCCGCGTACATTTCCAGTCGCCTGTTCGTGGCGGTGACTTGCGCCGTCAGTTCATCCAGCCGCACTTGATGGTTGGCCTGTCCCTGTAGGAGAAACTCAATCGCGCGTTCCATCTCTTCGCCCGTCATAATTCATTATCCTTATTCATTATCCCCTAATCGTCTCTCATGTGGGCTGCCTTGCGAGTAACGTAAAATACGGGAGCGAGGCGAGTCAAGACAATTGGCGGAGGTAGTCTACGAAGCGCGCGCGGTCGTCGTCGCTCATCCCACTGATGCGGACGCCGATGAGATAACCGGAGGCCGCGCCCGCGCGTTCGAGCTGTTCGTAGCGCACGGGCGCGACGCGCATCTCGACGCGGCCGGAGGGAAGTTCGAGCAGGAGGTGCAGCGTCTGATCCGTCGCGGTGAGGTAGCGGTCGTTGATGCGGATGGCGGGAACTATCAGGCCGAGGCCGCTCTGGCTGAGGTCGGAGGTGTCGCCTTCGAGATAGGGCGCGTGTTCGAGTTGCTCGCGGCTCAGTTTCGCGTCGAAGATCGAGACGCTGAAGTGTACGCTCCGGCGGTAACGCCGCGCGCGGCGGCGGTTGCCGATGTACACGCGCATGCGCGCGACCATGGAACGCATTAGTTCCGGCATAAGTTTTAAGACGGCTGCGACTTACTTCGACTTACTTCTTGCCCTGTGGGTTGAGTGGCTTGCCGCCCGTGTCCTTTTTCTGGATGCCGTTCTGATCCATGTAATAGGAGAGCAGGCCGGTGCGCCCGTAGCGAGTGGGTTCGGCGCGGACACTGTAACTCTTCCCGTCGCGGCCGACGGTGATCTGAAAAGTGTAGCCGAGCGTCTGCGAGCTTTCGACCTCTTCGCGCAACGCGGGTTTACTGGCGACGAGCGCGGCCATCTCCGCGAACCGCCCGCCGTTCTGCGCGCTGTAACCCGCCTCTGCGCTCGCCAACTTCAGGAGCAGAGCCTCGACCTCTTTGTGGTGCGTCTCGATGCGTGCTTTGAGGAAGAACTCCTTGCCGTCGCGTTTGACGATCTCCTGATTCTCCGCGTCGCCGAAAATCCACGCGCCGTCCGCCCCGCGCATCAACGTGATGGCTTCCAGTTGCGCGGCTTCTCCGCCGACGCGCGCGAAGACTGTCGCCGTGTTGCCGCTGATCTGTTCGCCGCCGAACTCGATCACCTCCGGCACCGCCCCGGCCAGTTTCTCAAACTCCGGCTGCAACTCGGCATACTCCTCCGCGCTCAAACCTTCGAGCGCCGGCTTGTAGATCGAGAGCGCGAAGGCTTCGCGGAAACGCCGCTCGCGCAGGGCTTTGTAAAATTCTCTCACGGTCTGAATCGGCGTGCGCGCCTGCGCCGCGTTTCCGGTTTGCGCGCGCGCCGTCAGGCTCGCAGCGGGACTCAGGGTGAAGAGGAGTAGTAACGCTGCGGCGAGCAACCGGGCGGAACGCGCGCGCATGCGGCGAGGCATGGACTCTTGCATGTTGGATATTTCCTTCGGATGGATGAAATGTATGCGACGCGCCCGTGCAACGTAGCAATCGCGGGGAGCGCGTCACACTAGATAGAGGATAGAACAGCGCGAAACGTTGCCGCAACCAAAACTATTGCGGAATGCGAATTTCGGATCGCGGATTGAAAGAGGCTCACTTCTTCAATCCGCGATCCGAAATCCGCATTCCGCAATCACCTTTTATCCCCTGGCTCGTCGCGCGGCGAGCACCCATTCGCGCCCGACCGCGTAGAGCAGGCCGACGAGAATGAGGAACGGGATCAACGCCAGCGCGTCCGATGCCGCGCCCGCGTGGAATGGATTATGCTCGCCCCACGCGGCCATGCGCTGGTTGAAGCCCGTGAAGTAGGGCACGCCCGCCAGAAACGCGATGATGATGCCCGCAATCGCGCCGCCCGCGATATAACCGGAAGCCAGCAGCACGCCGGGACTCTTATCGCCCTCGGCGACGAGTTCGTCTTCCGACATGTTACGCCCCGCGAGTTTGCGCCGCAGGTAACGATCAACTCCGTAGCGCACCAGTCCGCCGATGAAGATCGGCGACGAGGACGAGAGCGGCAGGTAGACCCCGACGGCGAAGGCGAGCGAGGGGATGCCGGCCATCTCCAGCACCACCGCGATCATCACGCCGAGCAAGACCAGCCCCCACGGCAACTCTCGATTGAGAATGCCCTTGATGATGTATGACATCAGCGTCGCCTTAGGGGCGGCGAACTTGTCCACCTCAAGTCCATTCGCGCGCGCTTTGAACGTGCCGTTGATGCCGGGGTCTGCGAAGTAGACGGGTGTGCCCGCGTCGTCCACGAGATACTTGCCCGCGCGCGAACCCTTCTCGTCTATCTTGTGCCAGACGCGGTAAGAGTTCGTGTCGCCGATGCCCTGATCGGCCGGGATCATCTCGCGCTCGGTCAGCGTATTGGGATCAACGCGCACGTCCGCGGGCAGTTGCAACTGCCCGGCCTGCACGTAGACGGTAGAGGCATTGTTCAAACTGAGGAGGATCGGCCCGAGGACGAGGGCGGACGCGCCCGCGCCGATCAGGATCGCGATCTGTTGCCGCCAGGGCGTGCCGCCGACGAGGAAGCCCGTCTTCAAGTCCTGCGAAGTCGTGCCGCCGTTCGAGGCCGCGATGCAGACGATAGCCCCGATGGAGAGCGCGGTCACGTAAGAAGTCGGCCCCGTCCAGCCGATGATGAGAAAGATGAAACAGGTCAGCAGCAGCGTCGCCACCGTCATGCCAGAAATCGGGTTTGAAGACGAGCCGATCTCGCCCGTCAAACGCGACGAGACGGTGACGAACAAAAAGCCGAAGCCGACGATCATAAGCGCGCCGAGGATGTTCCCCTGCAAGTGCAGTTGCGGGAAGATCATGATCATGGCGACGAGCGCGATGATCCCGGCCAGCACAAACTTCATCGAGAGGTCTTGATCCGTGCGCGGCGACGCGACGGTCTGCGCCTGCCCGCCGCGCAGGTCGGCGAGGCCGCCCTTCAAACCGTGCCAGATCGTCGGCAAGCTACGCACGAGCGAGATGATGCCGCCCGCCGCCACCGCGCCCGCGCCGATGTAGAGGACGTAAGCGTTGCGTATGTCGTCAGGCCCCATCTCGCTGATCGGGGTCGTGCCCGGCGGGACGACCGTGGAGCCGAGGAAGTTGCCGAAGAAAGAGATCATCGGGATCAGGACGAGGTAGGCGAGCACGCCGCCCGCCGCCATGATCGCCGCGATGCGCGGGCCGATGATGTAGCCGACGCCGAGGAGGGCGGGCGACGATTCGAGCGAGACGGAGGCGTTCCTGAACGGCTCGCCGAACACTTTCGTCGGATACTCTTTCCAACCGAAGAACGCCTTCATCACCGTCGTGTAGATAAGGCCGACGCCGAAGCCCGCGAAGATGGTCTTCGCGCCGTTGTCGGCCACCTCGCCCGACTGCCCTTCGTTGGCGCGCGCCCATTCGGCCTTCGCCGAGTCCGAAGCCATCGCGCGCGATTCGTCCGACGCGCCCGCCTTCAACACCTCGGCGCACGCCGTCCCTTCCGGGTACTTCAACAGACCGTGCTGCTGCACGATGAGCGCGCGGCGCAAGGGGATCATCATCAGGATGCCGAGCAGGCCGCCGAGCAAGGCGACGAGCAGCACGCGCGTCAGTTCGAGGTCGAAACCGAGGATCATGATCGCCGGCATCGTCACGCCCACGCCGAAGGCGATTGATTCGCCCGCCGACCCGGCCGTCTGCACGATGTTGTTTTCCAGGATCGTCGCGTTGCGCGCGCCGAACTTCGAGATGATGCGGAAGAGCGTGATCGAGATGACCGCCACCGGAATCGAGGCGCTCACCGTCAGGCCGACCTTCAACACGAGATAGAGCGATGACGCGCCGAAGACCATCCCGAGCAGCGTGCCGACGATGACGGCGCGCGCCGTCAACTCCGGCATGATCGTCTGCGCTGCGATGTAGGGATGAAACGAGGCGAGATGAGGATTGTCCGGCTTCACGCCGACCTTGTCGGGA
>DATHAZ010000152.1:0-46026 GCA_035296445.1 Pyrinomonadaceae bacterium
GGCTTTGCACAAAAAATACCGAGGGCCGGCGATTTTTTGTGCGGCTCAAATTCCTGCACAAAAAATGGGGGCGTAAACCTTAGGAAAGCGGGGGGAATATTTGTGCAGAAGGGGCTACTTTTTGTGCAGGAGAGGTGATTATTTGTGCAGGAGAGGTTTTTTGTGCAAAGCCGCGCGATGGAATAAAATCTTATCGGACTCAGGTCGTGTGCTTCCTATAAATAACGACCGTGACCCCAATTCATGCCGATAGGACTTCCAAAGTTATGTGTGAAGTGGGACGATAAAACGCTCGCGCATTAGCACCGCGCTCGACGGGTCAAGGCAGAGGCGTAAGGAGCGAAAACATTAGCGCCTCACGGTCGTTAATTTCGCGTCGGCCGACGTTTAAAAACTATTTAAGGGTTCTTTGACAGTTATTTACGTGAGATTTGAGAGCTATTTAAAGCCACCTTTGGGGGTCGGGGCACGTCGAAAGAGGCGTTCAAATATGCGGGGTGGTTAGTTGTAATTCGAGAGCTTCAAAGAGGCTCCTGCTCTTTGTCTCAAGACCGCTCGGGCAGTTAGGGTAAGCAGTGTTTACTTGCGCGGCGACCAACTGTATAAGGCGACCGACACCATTCACGCACGGCACTCTAGGCAACGCAACCGAATTCTTTAAAACTTGCTGCGCCACAGCACCCCACACCACATATTGCTTGGATATTTGCCGGTGACACGGCGCTCTTTAAAGGGAGGTTAGACTTGCAGGGAATAACCGATATGAGGAATATAACTGACATTAACCGGGTGGAAGAGCAGACCAAGACGAGCGCGCGCGCGACACGATCCACATCATGCGTGGCATCTTCGAGCCGGAGTTGTTATCCGATGCGGTCAGCACTCTGGAGTCTGCGGGTTATCGCTGCGTTATCTTCGATGAAGAGACTTTGCGCGATGCCTTCCGTGATGCGCAGACGGGACTTGTCCTGCTCGGCGCCACTTGCGACGAACTCCCACGGCTGCTCGAAGCCTTACGCTCCTGCAAGCGTAGCGAGTCCACCGACATCCCCGTCCTCCTGTACTACCGGCAGCAGAGCGACCGCATCGAAGAAGTCCTCTTGCCGGAGATTGACGACTTCCTCCTCGCCCCGATGAACCTCAACGATTTGCTCATGCGCGCGCAACGGCTGCTGCGGGTGGTTGTCAACAGCCAGAACGAGGTGGAGCAAGTTAAGTTGACCCTGATGTCACGGTTCGGCATGCGACAATTCATCGGCAACGCCCCGGCCTTCCTCCGCGAGGTGGAGAAGATTCCGCGCGTGGCAGCCTGCGATGCAACCGTGTTGCTCATCGGCGAGACGGGGACGGGTAAAGAGATGTGCGCGCGAGCCATTCGCTATCTCAGCCCGCGCGCCAACAAGCCTTTCGTCCCCGTTAACTGCGGCTCGATTCCCCAACCGCAGGGCGCATTGAAAAGCGGCCTCAATCACAGCCCCCGTCGCCCTCCCGGACGCCGGGACGGGGCTTCTTTACTGGCCTGTTGAAATGCTCTAGTATTCGTCTCAGCCTACGCGGAGCCTCAGACCCTGTAGCATTTGAAGTACGGTCGCTCTGCTACGCCTTGAATGGACGCGGCGCGAACGTTCAGTGTCCGCGGCCGTGCTATCTTTTAAGCACCCGCAATATTCCCTCTCCGCTTTGAAGGAGTCACGGACACGCTAACCGCGGAAAGGCGTATGGCTATCCTCGAACGAGATGTCTTTATGGGGTTCGATCCGGCAACGATAGATGCCAAGTGGCAGCGATACTGGGATGAGCATGGCTCGTTCCACGCGGGCGAGCATCCAGAGCGCCCTAAATATTACGTGCTCGACATGTTCCCATACCCTTCGGGGAAGGGGTTGCACGTGGGACACGTCGAGGGCTACACGGCCAGCGACATCGTCGCGCGCTTCAAGCGCATGAAGGGCTTCGACGTGTTGCACCCGATGGGCTGGGACGCCTTCGGATTGCCCGCCGAACAGTACGCCATCGAGACCGGCGTGCATCCGGCTGATTCGACACGCGAAAACGCGCGCACCTTCCGCGCCCAGTGTCAGATGCTCGGCCTGTCCTACGACTGGCGACGCGAGATCAGCAGTTGCGAACCGGACTACTACAAGTGGACGCAATGGATTTTCCTCAAACTCCTCGAACACGACCTCGCCTACAGGGCTGAGGCGATGGTCAACTGGTGTCCTGCGCTCGGCACGGTGCTGGCGAACGACGAGGTCATTGACGGCAAAAGCGAGCGCGGCGGCTACCCGGTCATCCGTAAGCCGATGAGCCAGTGGATGCTGCGCATTACGGCCTATGCCGAGCACCTTCTCGCCGGTCTCGACCGTATTGATTTTCCCGAATCCATCAAGGCCATGCAGCGCGACCGCATCGGCCGCTCGGAGGGTGCGGACATCTCATTCCCCGTGCCGGGCACGGAGTTGAGCGTGACGGTCTTCACCACCCGCCCCGAGACGATTTTCGGCGCGACCTTCTGCGTCCTCGCGCCCGAACATCCACTGGTCGAGGGGTTGACGACGACGGAGCAGAGGCAGGCGGTAGAGGCTTACAAGGCCGAGGCTGCCTCCAAGTCCGATCTCGCGCGCACCGGCGCGGACGCAGGCAAGACCGGCGTCTTCACCGGCGGCTATCTCGTCAACCCCGCTACCGGCCTCGAAGTTCCCGTCTGGGTCTCAGACTACGTGTTGATGACTTACGGAACCGGAGCGATCATGGCCGTTCCCGGCCACGACCAGCGGGATTGGAGTTTCGCGCGCAAGTTCGGTCTGCCCATCGTCGAAGTGCTCAGCGGCGGCAACATTGAAGAGCACGCGTGGGAAGACGAAGGCGCGATGGTCAACTCCGCCTTCCTCGACGGCCTGTCGAGCAAGGCGGCGGCGGCGCGCACACTGGATTGGCTGGAAGAGAGCGGCCTCGGCAGACGCGTCGTGCGCTATAAGATGCGCGATTGGATTTTCGCGCGCCAACGCTACTGGGGCGAGCCTGTGCCTGTGATCTACGACGGCGAGGGGAACATGCACCCCCTGCTCGAAGCCGAACTGCCGCTCATCCTGCCGCACATGACGGATTTCACCCCGCCGGGCAACGGCGAGTCGCCGCTCGCGAAACTGGACGACTGGGTCAACACCACCGTGCCCGGCACGGGCGAGGCGGGGCGACGCGAGACGCACACCATGCCCACTCTCGCCGCCAGCTCTTGGTACTTTCTGCGCTTCATTGACCCTTTCAACGACAGCGTCGCCTTCGACCCGCAACTCGTGCGGCACTGGATGCCCGTAGACCTCTACATCGGTGGGGCGGAGCACGCCGTCGGGCATCTCCTCTACGCGCGCTTCTTCACGAAGTTTCTCTACAATCTCGGCCTCAGCCCGGTTGAAGAGCCTTTCGCGAAACTGGTCAACCAGGGAATGATTCTGGGCGAGGACAACCGCAAGATGTCGAAGCGTTACGGCAACGTCGTCAACCCGACCGATGTCGTCCGCCAGTACGGAGCCGACACGCTGCGCCTGTACGAGATGTCGCTCGGCCCCATAGACGCCGACAAGCCATGGAACACCGCGGCCATCGAAGGCTCGCGCCGCTTCCTGAACCGCGTGTGGCGGCTCTACTTCGACCGGGACGACAACCTGCGCGCGGGACTCGACGACTCGGAACCGTCTTCGGCCGTCCTCGCCGTGCTGCACAAGACGATAGACAAGGTAGCCAAAGACACCGAGCGGCTGCACTTCAACACGGCCATCGCGCAGATGATGGTCTTCGTCAACTTCATGACGGAGCAGGTCACGCGCCCGCGCCGCGTCATGGAGCAGTTCGTCCTCGTCCTGGCACCTTACGCTCCCCACATCGCCGAAGAGATTTGGCAACGCCTCGGCCACACGGAAAGCCTCATGTGGGAGGACTTTCCCCAGGCCGATCAGCAGTACATCCGTGCGGAGCGAATCGAGATTCCCGTGCAGATTAACGGGAAGGTGCGCGAGCGTCTGCACGTCCCGGCCGACATTTCCGAAGAGGAGATAAGGCAACTCGCGCTCTCCGAAGAGAAAGTGAAGGAGTACGTGGAGGGGAAAGAGATCGTTAAATTCATGTACGTCCCGAGGCGGCTCATCACTATCGCCGTGCGCTGAGGGCGCACCGGAGCAGAGCGCAACATGATTGACCTGGACGGGTTATCTTTCACGTTTCCGTGCCACTGGGTCGTGCGTAACAATCTAGGAGTTGGAGCAAACTATTTTGAGTGGGAAATTTCAAATCCGGATATGGATCAACATCCGTCGCCCTCAACGCTCGTGCGCCACTGCCGAAGCCGCCTTGTCGAGACGCCTGATGATGCTCTAGAGTGAGGCGTCACTCCAGCACTCAAAGGGAGAGAAAGGAACCTGTCCTTGCTTTCTCTCTTCCCCCATTTCGCAATATCGGCCGGTATGGTTTATGATAGTCCTCATCTGGCATGCGGTGAATCCAAATGCCAAGTGGTTGCTGGGGTGAGGACAGTAACCACGCACTAGAGCAGGCGCGGTGGCTCCCAATGCTGCCGCGCCTGTTCGCCTATTTAGAACAGGACTCAAAACATTTTCGAGTCAGTTCCCTTCCCCGCCAAATCCCGGCGCACGGATTCACACGCCACGCATTGACTACCAACGACCCGCGGAAAGGCATCGAGGGTGGGCGTTTGTGAAGCGCGCTCGCGGGATGATCTTCGACCTTCGTTCGAACTTGCCGCCTCGTCGAAAAATTTTCTTGTCATTCTTTTCTCGTCAAGGTGATAATCGGCGCGCTCAAGGCGTCTGTTCGGACATGTTCATTTATGCCGCACGCGGTTGGTTGATAGGCCGGAAAGAACTTCCATCATATTTGCAAAGCAACTGCCCTAATACTACAAGACGACATGGCCGTGCGCGTCTCCTGTTTTTCCTGCTGGGCGCGGCCATCCTCTGCTTAACGTCGCCCGCGCACGGCCGCGCAGCGGTCAAGCCGGTGTCCGCGCCGATGCCGCGCCTGCCGGGCTTTCATGCCCAGACGTGGACGACAGAACAGGGCTTGCCCGGCGACACGGTTCGCGCTGTTCAGCAGACCCGCGACGGCTATCTCTGGATCGCCACGCAGGGAGGTCTGGCGCGTTTCGACGGCGTCCGCTTCCACGTCTTCAATCAACAGAGCGTCAGGGAGTTTCGCACTAACGAGTGCTCCGAGTTGTTGGAAGACGCGTCGGGCCAACTCTGGATCGGGACAATCGGCGGCGGCCTGATGCGTTACGCGGCTGGTAAGTTTACGGCCTACGGGCGCGCGGAGGGGCTGCCGACCGATGTCGTCATACGTCTCTTCGAAGACCGCGCGGGTCGTCTCTGGATCACTTCTTACGAGAGCCTCACACTGTTCGACGGCGGCAAGTTCACAACTTTCAACACGGCCGACGGCGGCCGGAACGTCTATTCGTTCCCGTTCCACGAGGACGAAGCGGGGCGCGTCTGGTTCTTCAACTCGCGCGGCTTAAGTTTCACGAACAGTTCCACGCTCGGCTTCTACAAGGACGGCCGCCTGCACACCGGCGACGAGCCGGCGCAACTCTTCCCGGCGAAGTTCGCGCCGAACGCGGGCGGCCTCCCGGTGCGCGATGCGTTCTGGGTGCAGTCGCCGGAGACGAGGATGCTCACGCGCCTGCCCTTCGCACGGGGCGGCACGCGGGCGGAAGTAAAATACGGAGCGGACATCGTCACGCCCGCGCGCGCTTACGAAGACGCGCTCGGAAGACTCTGGATCGCGACGAGCCGGCAGGAACTGTTTCTTCTGAGCGACGGCGAGCTACGGCGCGTGGCATCGAATGCGCCGCCGCGCGGCGCGATCAACGCACTGCACGCAGACCGCGAAGGCAATCTCTGGGTGGGCACGAACGACGGCTTGACGAGGCTCAAAGCGCAGGCGTTTGCCGCCTACACCACCGCCGACGGCCTCGCGCATGAGACGCCCTGGACGGTCTTTGAAGACAGTCGCGGCGAGCTATGGATCGGCACGACCGAGGGGGTGAATCGTTGGCGCGACGGTAAATTCGACACCTACACGGCGCGCGACGGGATGGCCGGGAGCGCCGTCGTGAGCATCGCGGAAGATGCGTCGGGGCGAATGTGGTTCGGCTCGACCGACGGGCTGACGAGTTACGGGGACGGGCAATTTCAAGCCTACGCGCGGCGCGAAGGCTTGCTGAACGAGAACGTTCGCGGCGTGCTGGTTGACCGGCGCGGGCGGCTCTGGGTCGGCACGGTCGGCGGGTTGCACCTCTTCGAAGCCGGCCGCTTCAAGCCGTACACGACCGCCGAGGGGCTGGCGCACAACAACGTCCTCTTCATGCACGAAGACGCGCAGGGCGCGCTCTGGGTCGGCACGCCGAACGGCCTGAACCGCTTGCGCGACGAACGCTTCGAGGTCTTCACCACGAAGGACGGCCTCGCCTCGAACATCGTCATCGGGGCGCACGAGACGACGGACGGCGTGCTCTGGTTCGGCACGCTCGGCGGCGGACTCGCGCGCTTCAAGGACGGAAGATTCAAGTCCCTCACCTCGGCGGCGGGTCTCGGCGACGACACCATCACGCGCGTGCTCGAAGACGGCGCGGGCAACTTATGGATGGGCAGCACGCGCGGCGTGCTGCGCGCGAGTTTGAAGGAGTTGAACGACTACGCGGACGAGCGAGCGCGGTCTGTGACGTGCATCGCCTATGGCAAGGCCGACGGGCTGCCTTCGATTGATTGCAGCGGCGGCACTCAACCGGCGGGCTGGCGCACACGCGCCGGGATGCTGTGGTTCCCGACGGCGCAGGGCATCGCAGTGGTTGATCCGTCACGGCTCGTGCGCAACGAACTTCCGCCGCCCGTCGTCGTCGAACGTCTCGTCGTGGATCACGCTGCGGTCGCTCTCGCGGACGGCCTACGACTGCCGCGCGGCAGTCGCGCCGTCGAGTTTCATTTCACGGCGCTGAGTTTCGTTGACCCGTCGAAGGTCAGGTTTCGCTACATGCTCGAAGGCTTCGACCGCGACTGGGTGGAGGCTGGCGCGCGGCGCGACGCCTTCTACACGAACCTGCCGCCGGGCAGTTATCGCTTTCGCGTCCTCGCTGCGAACGACGACGGCGTGTGGAGCGAACGGGACGCGACGCTCGCTTTCACCCTGCCGCCTTACTTCTACCAGACGCGCTGGTTTTATCTCGCCGCCGCAATACTTACTGCCGCCGCGATGTGGGGCATCTATCAATTGCGTGTGCGGCAGTTGAAACACGAATTTGTCGCCGTGCTGGAGGAGCGCAACCGGATCGCGCGCGAACTGCACGACTCGCTCGCGCAAGGCTTCACGAGCATCTCGATCCATCTCGAAGCCGTCAGCGCGAAGATGGGCGCGCCGCACGATGCAGCGCGCGAGCATCTGAATCAGGCGCGCCTGCTCGTGCGCAGCAGCCTCGCCGAAGCGCGGCGCACGGTGCGCGATTTGCGCTCGGAGTTGTTGGAAGCGGGCGACCTGTCCGCCGCGCTCTCACGGGTGGCAGGACAGTTGACCGCCGGGACGAACGTGTCTGCGGAGGTGACGGTCGCGGGCGCGTCGAGACCGCTGCCCGCGCGCATCGAGAGCAATCTGCTGCGCGTCGGGCAAGAGGCTTTGACGAACGCGGTGCGCCACGCGGGCGCGCGCACGGTGCGGGCGCGGCTCGAATACGGCCGCGGCCGTGTGAGACTCTGCGTCGAAGACGACGGGCACGGCTTCGACGTAGGCACGATGGACGCGGCCTCGAACGGCGGCGGCTTCGGCCTGCGCGGGATGCGCGAACGGCTCACGCAAATCGGCGGCACGCTTTCGGTCGAGAGCCTTCCGGGACGGGGCACACAGATCACCGCCACCGTCCCGCTCGGCGAAAACGGAAACGGCGAATAAACCCTGCGATTTGCCTGTGCGTCGCAAAATCTTTTTTGCGCCTTTGCGCCTTTGCGTGAGATTTATTCTTTAGCAGGCATTTAGTCTCACGCAAAGGCGCAAAGGGTTGAGTGATGGATCGAGTTTAGAAGTTAACTATGATGGAACAAACTGGCGCGGGCGGGCAGCGGATTCGTCTTCTCATTGCGGACGATCATCCGTTCTTTCTGGACGGGTTGGCGGCCAACCTCGAAGCCGAGCCGGACATGACGGTCGTGGCACGCGCGGCGGACGGGCGGCAGGCGGTCGAGTTGTGCCGCGAGCACGCGCCCGACGTGGTCTTGATCGATCTACGCATGCCGGTGTTGAACGGCGTCGAGGCGATCCGTGAGATCGTCGTCTGCTCGCCCACGAGCCGCATCATCGTCCTCACCACCTACGACGGCGACGAAGACATCCACCGCGCGCTCAAGGCGGGGGCGAAGTCTTACCTGCTCAAGGACGTGTTCCGCGAAGAACTGCTGGCGGCCATCCGCGAAGTGTACGGCGGGCGACGGCACATCCCCGCGCAGGTGGCCGGTCGGCTCGCCGAGCGCGCTTTCGCCGACGAGTTGACCGAGCGCGAGCGCGAAGTGCTGCGGCTCATCGCGGGCGGCAAGTCGAACCGCGAGATCGGCACGGCGCTCAACATCGCCGAGGGCACGGTTAAAGCGCACGTCAACAACATCCTCAACAAACTCAACGCCAACGACCGCACGCAGGCCGCGATGATCGCGCTCCAGCGCGGACTCTTCCGCTTCGACTAACTCCCCGCCCGCCCGCCGCCTATATCTAAAGTTTACCCGCACGTAGGACTTTTGCCCGATGCGCGATTCTCCGCCCGCCCCCTACAATCCGAGACGTTGAAAAGCATCCCCGCACACGTCCACCAAAGACCCGGAGAATACCGATTTGTCTGCACGTCTCGTCTCTTCCCGCACAGTTCTTCTCAAAGTCAGCCGCGCGCACCAGCAGAGGGCGCGCCTGCTGGAATTGCTCTACCTCGCCTGCGCGTTGCTGCTCGGTGTGCTGCTCGCCGCGACGACTCTCAACGCCGCAACCCCCTCCGGCGCGCACGTGCGCGACAGCAGGATGAACACGGGCGACACGCCGTAGAGGTGTCGCGCGTCGTGTATCGCGCCCCGCGCGCCGCCGTCGCAGTGTCCGGCTCGAAGTAAGAGATCGTCCGCCCAATCCACTCGAAAAAGTCTTCATCAAAAAGGAGTCCTAAATCTTGAACCGTATTAAGAAGCCCCTTGTCCTCGTCTCGATTATTTTGTCTTTTGTCGCCCTCTCGCTCGCCGTCAATCGCACGGGTTCGGCGCGGCCGGCGGGTGAAAGCGAATTGCTGAAACTGCGCGGAGCCGATGCCCTACGCTTTCTCAACGACAACGGGATGCACGAACCACTGGCCGCGGCGACGGGCGCGTTTGTCGAACAGGCGCGCCTGCTGGCAAGCGACGGCGCGAGCCAGGACAACATGGGCTTCAGCGTCGCCGTCAGCGGCGACACGGCGGTCGTCGGCGCGCCCGCCGACATGGTTGACTCGAAGAACCGGCAAGGCTCCGTGTACGTCTACGTGCGTGCGGGCACGACCTGGACGCAACAGCAGAAACTCACACATTCGGACGGCACGGCCAACGACGAATTCGGCTACTCGGTCGGCATCGTGGGCGACACCATCGCGGTCGGCAGGCACAACACGCAGACCGGCGTGAACCGCACGCGCGGCGCGGTCTATATCTTCAAGCGGACGGGCGCGACGTGGGCGGAGCAGCAAATCCTGACCGCGAACGACGGCGTCGAGGGCGACCTCTTCGGCAACAGTCTCGCGTTTGAGAACGACACGCTCGTCGTCGGCGCGCTACAGAAAAACATCGGCTCTAACTTCTTTCAAGGCGCGGCCTACGTCTTCACGCGCGGCGGCGCGAGCGGCAGCTTCGCGCAACAGGCGAGACTGACGGCCGACGACGGCGGCTTCGCAAACTTCTTCGGCTACTCGGTCGCCGTCTCTGGCGACACGGCCATCGTCGGCGCGACCGGCCTCGCGGGCGGGGACGCCGCGAGCGGTCGCGGGCGGGCTTACGTCTACGTGCGCAGCGGTTCGACGTGGACACAGCAGCAAAAACTTTTGGCTTCGGATGGCGCATCGGGCGACGCCTTCGGTTACTCGGTCGGCGTCTCGGGCGACACGGCCGTCATCGGGGCGCGCGCCGACGTGGTTGGCTCGGCGGGCGAGGTCGGTTCGGCCTACGTCTTCACGAGGACGGGCGCGACGTGGACTGAACAACAGAAGCTGACCGCCGCCGAAACCACGCCGCGCAACGATTTCTTCGGCAACAGCGTCGCCATCTCGGGCGATACTATTGCCATCGGCTCGCCCGCCCACGAGTTTAAACCGGGCGTCGCCAATCACGGGGCGGTCTATGTCTTCAGTCGCAGCGGCGCTCTCTGGACGCGACAGCAAAAACTTCTCCACGCCGACTTCGCTCCCGACAACCTCGGCCAATCGGTCGCCTTCGACGGCGCTTCGATCCTCGCGGGCGCGCCCGCCAAGAATAGCGCGCGTGGCGCGGCCTACGTCTTCGCGCGCGAGCCGGTTGACCCGAACCGCATCAACGGCTCGATGAGCGGGCAGGCGAGTATCTCCGGCAGGTCAGTGGACATAGACGGCGACACGGCCATCCTCAGCGCGGACGGCGACAGCATTGACGGCACGGCCAACGGCGCGAGAACCGGCGCGGCCTACATCTTCGTGCGCACGGGTGCGACGTGGACAGAGCAGGCGCGACTCACGCCGCCCGACGGCGCGGGAGGCGACGACTTCAGCTTCAGCGTAGCGATTTCAGGCAACACCGCCATCGTCGGCGCGCATGATCACAAGGTCGGCGCGAACACCAGTCAGGGCGCGGCCTACATCTTCACCCGCAGCGGCACGACATGGACGCTCCAGCAGAAACTCACGGCCAACGACGGCGCGGCTTCCGACAGCTTCGGCTATTCGGTCGCCATCTCAGGCGACACGGTGGCCGTCTCCGCGGTGGGAGACGACATCCTCGCGGCAAACGACAATCGCGGCTCGGCCTACGTCTTCCAGCGCACGGGCACAACGTGGGAGCAGCAGGCGAGGTTCACCGCGCAGGCCGACAAGCCCGGAGGCGGTTTCGGCGTGGATGTAGCCGTTGACGGCGATACAGTCGTCGTCGGTCAGCCGCTGGAGACCATCGGCTCAACCCCGAATCAGGGCGCGGCCTACGTCTTCACGCGCGCGGGCACGACGTGGACAGAGCAGCAGAGGCTCTTTAAAGCGACCGGCGGCGAGAATGGCGACGGGTTCGGCGTCAGCGTCGCGATCCACGGCGAGACTATGGTCGTCGGCGCGGCGGGCTTCAGCGCGGTCGGCACCAAAGGCACGGCTTACGTCTATGTTCGCGCCAACTCCGCGTGGACACTCCAGCAACAACTGCTGTCGAACGAACTGGATTTCAACGACCAGTTGGGGAAGGACGTAGACATCAGCGGCGACACCGTTATCCTCGGCGCGACCGGCGACGGTTTCGGCGAGACCGGCAACCAGGGCGCAGCCTATATTTTCAAACGCGCCGGTTCCAACTGGACGCAGCAGCAAAAACTCGTCGCCATTGACGGTTCGCCGTTCGACTATTTCGGCATCGGCGTCGGCGTCTCCGGCGACAACGCGATAGTGGGCGCACACTTCGACAATGTCGGGGACAAACAAGCTCAAGGCTCCGCCTACATCTTCGCGCTCGGCGCAACAAACCCCACCCCGACGCCGACAGCAACCCCGACTCCGACCCCGACTGCAACGCCCACTCCGACCGCGACGCCGACTCCATCGCCGTCACCGACGACGGCCACGGTGCAATTCAGCGCGGCGAGTTACGAGTTCAACGAGAGCACGGAGCGCGCGACCATCACCATCACGAGGAGCGGCGACACGACGGGCGCGGCCTCTGTCGAATTGCGCACGACCGACGACCCGGCGGCCGTCAGGTGCGACGACAGCGTGAACAACGGCGGCGCGGCCTACGCGCGCTGCGACTACGCGACGACCGTCGAAACCGTCTCTTGGCCCGCGGGCGACGCGCAACCGAGACAAGTCGCCATTCCGCTGATCAACGACGCGCACGTCGAAGGCGCGGAGAACGTCCAATTGCGACTCGTGAGCGCGCAGGGCGCAAGCGTGGGCGCGCCCTCGACCGCCACGCTCGTCATTCTCGATAACGACACGGGGCAATCCGCCAACCCCATCCTGACCAGTTCCTTCTTCGTGCGCATGAACTATCTGGACTTCCTCTCACGCGAGCCGGAAGCGGGCGAGCCGTGGACGGCGGTGCTCAATAACTGCTCGGATGTCAACAACAACCCGGAGTGCGACCGCCTCACGGTTTCGTCCGCCTTCTTCCGCTCGACGGAGTTCCAACTCAAAGGACTCTACACCTATCTCTTCTACAAGGCGGCGTTCAACCGCCGACCGGGTTACGACGAGATCATCCCGGACATGCGGAGCGTCACAGGCCAGACGCCCGAAGAGGTCTACCAGAAGAAGGCCGCCTTCGCCGCGTCGTTTGCCGCGCGGCAGGAGTTTGCGAATCTCTACGGCGCGGCGAGCAATCAGGCTTTCGTTGACACCCTGCTCGGGCGTTACGCGTTGCAGCAAATCACGACCGAAGACCCCGCGACGCCCGACGGCGCGGCGCAGGTGACGCTCACCCGCCAGCAACTCGTAGACGGTCTGGCTTCCGGCTCGCTCACGCGGGCGAAGGTGCTCCGCGCGTTGGTTCAGAGCAGCGAGGTTGAAGCCGCCGAATTCAACGGCGCGTTTGTAGCGATGCAATACTACGGCTACCTGCGCCGCACGCCGGAAGAGGACGGCTACAACAACTGGCTCACCTACCTGAACACACACCCCGGCGACTTCCGCACGATGGTTGACGGCTTCATGAACTCGGTCGAGTACCGCCTGAGATTCGGGCAGCCTTGAGAAAGTCTGTGTGCAGCGGTAAGCGCTCAACGCAGGAACACAAAGGGGGCGCAGAGAAGATTAAAAGTTTTCTCTGCGCCCCTTATGCGTCCCGGCGGTGAATGTTTTTGTTTTAGTAAATGGGCGCGTTGATGAACTTGTCCGGACGCACGTCTCGCAGAGGGATGGGCGCGGAGCGAGGAGATCGGTGCAGTCGTAAGGCGCTATTCGCCGTCCGAGTAGTCCAGGAAGTTGGCGGCGTTGAGTTCCAGGTTCTCCCGTCCGTGGTCGTAGCGCATGACGGTCTTCGGGTCTTTGTGCCCGCTCATCATCTGCACCTGCCGGTATGATAATCCCTGGTCGAGCGCGCGTGTGATAGCGGTGCGCCTCAAATCGTGCGGCGAGAGCTTGCCCACGCCCGAAAACTTGCCCCACTTCCTCACGATATACCACGCCATCGTCGCGGAGAGCGCCTTGTTGAACTCAAGCGTCCGGTAGTTGGTATGCGGCTGGAAGATGAATTGCTCGGCTCCGTCCGAGTGTTGCAGTCCGCGACGAGTGCGGTCTAGCCTCAGATACTCGTCAATCGCCTTCTTGACCTCCGCCGGTACGGGCTGTGTGCGTTCCCTGCCCCCTTTAACTTTAAACTTGATGACCCAACGCCCGTGACTCCATTTCAACTGCGAGAGTCGCAGGCCACACGCCTCCGACACGCGGATAGAAGTCCGCAGCATCAATAACAGAAGCGCGTAGTCGCGTGCCCCATCGGGCTTCTCCCGGTCAGGCCCGCTCAACACGTAGCGCACCTCCCTGGCCGTCAGTGCTCGCCCCCGTAAATCTTCCGGCACGGCGGGGGGCGGCACGAGTTTGGAGAGCGCCGGATTACGACTAACGTAACCTCCGACTTGCAGGTAATCGAATAGCGAGCGCACGATGGAGAGTTTGAAGGCAACCGTGCTGGAACTCTTTTTCTGCGCGATCAGTTGGTCGCGCCACCTCTGGACATCTACCGGAGTGATCTCTTCCGGGTGACGCAGCGCTGTGAAACGGAAGAACTCTTTGACTACGCGCCGGTAAGCGCGTCGGGTCTCTTCGGAGACGGAGCGTTCGCAAAAGGCTGAAGTCACACGCGAGTCAATTTGCCGGGACAAGGCACGGTCTGTGGCTCTATCGGCGGGCACTCTTTCCCAGCTATTTTCTACAGGCATCGTGAAAGGAAACCTCTCCGGGCTGTCTGGAGCCAGTTGAACGATGGAAATGATGCCTCCGTTATGTATTTGGAGTCAAGAAGTATATTAATAAAAGAAGCATTACCTTAATTGTTGTGACTGAAAACCAAAATCCTGCTTTCCTTCAGCCGTTATTCACTCCGGTCAATTATTTAGCGGTGTGAAACCTCGTGAAACTCGTTTTTATTGTTTCAGTTTTTTTTAGTTACTAGGGACAAGGCTGTGCATTCGGGATGCGAATCATTTCTTTTCCACCAGGGTATCAATGAGTTTGGTGTGTCTGCATTTGGCGACGCCCTTGTCAACCCCTTCCGGATACCAGAAGTTTGTGCCGGCGCAGTCCGGACACAAGCGCTTTTCCTCATAGCTTAGAGCCGGCAGGCTTCCCTCCTCCGGCTCCACTGCAATCTCCGTCGCGCGCTTCTTATCCAATTTCCAGAGTCTGCGCCGCAGGTGCTCTGCGAGAAAAGCCGGCACATTCGAAACGGTCGTGCGCCCGGCGGCAATCTTGAGTTCAGTGACCAGCAACTCGGCCAGTTCTTCCCACTGAGACCCATTGGCGGAGTTCTTTCCCGTCAATTCTTTTTCGGCACGTAATAGCACTTCGACCAGCCGGCGCGCAGCCTCATCATCAAGATTTTTCTCATAAGTCTTAAAAGAAGTCTTAGGATCGCCGGAAACTACTGAATCTTCTACGTTTAGACTCACCCCACTCACCCCACTTTCTGCAGTGAGTGGTGTCACCACTTTCTGCAGTGAGTGGGGTGAGTGGGTGGTGTGAGTGGGTGGGGTGAGTGGGGCGACCTCTTCCGGCAACAGAATTGTGTACTCGCTGCCGTCCTGCTCGCCGGCAATCGTGCGCACCACTACCAAGCCGGCCGCTTCCAATCGTCTGAGGTTTTTATACATTGTACGCTCTGAGCCGATATCCGAGCCTTTCATGATGGCCGTTTTCGTCAAGCGCACGGAACGCCTGGGCACCACCGCGCCGCGAGTCTTCGCATAGAGGTAATCATAAAGCTGCTTGCTCTTGCCGGAGAACGCGCCGGAAGGCACGGCTTCGCGCACGATTGAGTTTGCGACCTTAGCGAAATCACGAGAAGGTGCTATGGTGGGTGGGGTGAGTGGTGTGGGTGGAGTGAGTGGGGTGAGTGGTGCGGCTGTGCCTGGTTGCGTCAATCCCAATAACTCTTCCACCGGATGAGGTTTACGCAGGTTAGCAAAGGTGTCCTGCGTCTTCTTCTGGGGTTGGCGAGTCTTGATCTCCGCCTTTTGTTTGCCTTTAGTTTCCGTCATCCAGCCTCCTGAACGAGTCTGAGGGAGCTATCCATCTTGAGTCTCTGCAACACTTCGTCGGTCAAAGAATCATAATCTTTACTGCCATGCGAATCCGGCGCGTGTTCGAAAATGCTTTTACGAAGGGAAGGCGCGGTTTGCAGTTTAACGTTCGTTCTGATGACTGTCTCGAACACCTGCCCGTCGAACATCTCCTGCATTTTAGCTAAAGCCTCTCCACAGATGCGGTTACGGCCGTCGAAATAGGTCATCAGGTAGCCCAGAATAGAAAGGGCGGGATTAAGCCTGCGTGTGGCCTGCATCGTGCCTGTGAGGTCAACGACGCCTTCGAGCGGATAAAACTGAGCGGCTACGGGAACTATCGTGTGAGAAGAGGCAAGCAACGCCTGCGTCAGGGTCATTCCGAGGCTGGGTGGGCAATCAATGACGGCAAAGTCGTAAGCCGCAAGCGATTCCAGAGAATCTTTGAGCCTGTAGTGTTCCTCGATCTGCACCGAACGCTCCAGGAGCGCCAGCCTGATGTGAGAGGGTGCGATGTCTAAGCCTTCGATGTGCGTCTCGTAGATCGCATCGATCAAACTCGGGCGTTCCTGATAACCGACCAGGACATCGGCCAGCGTCGTCTTGATGAGACTCTGATCGAGGAAGGTGAAGGTGGCGTTGCACTGGCTGTCCAGATCGATCAGAAGCGTCTTGTAACCCCTGATAGCCAGACCCGCGGCGAGATTGGTGGCTGTCGTCGTTTTACCGACGCCGCCTTTCTGATTTGCGATGGCGATGGTCTTCATGCCGCGATACCTCTTCTTACTCTGTCGGCATCATCGAGCACTCTGCGAATGTCGCTGACTCTAATCCTTTTAACCCTCGCATCGAGCACGTCTTGAAAGGTTTCAATGTTGTAGGAGCGAATCAGTCGCCACAGTGCAGTGCGCGAGACACCCAACTGAGTTTGCGCCTCGCTGATGCTAATGGTGTGCGGGGTGGTGTTTATCTTGGTCATAATTTACCTCGCTGGTGATAACCGCAGATCGTGTCTTTTATCGCGTGTAGCGCACGATGTCAATCGAAATGTTTCAAACTCGTTCGTCAGGCCGCGTCAAAAACCTTCGCAGGGCGACCTGAAAGTTGAAGGTTTCTCTTAATCTCTCCAACTCCGCGTATCGCCCGAGTGTTGTCCGCCGGGGAAGCGCGGCATTATACTGCCCCCACTTTACCCAGCGGATAAGGAGAACGTTAATGGTAAAACACCGGGCGTCGTCAATATATGTGGTCGGCTGTGTATTGGCCGTTTGCGTCTCCGCGCTCACAACAGACTCCGCGCATGCCCAACAGAGTATGCCCGCCGGGCCACCCCCTCCCGGCAACCGCGACCCGTTCGGCGAGGCGCGCGAGCGGCGGCAGCGCGAGGCGCAACTGCGGAGCGCCGAAATGGTGGGGACGGCGAAGACGACGGATCGGCGTGCCTCCGAGGCCGCCGCCGGGCAGTTGAGAGAAGACTTCAGAAACATTCAGATTCTTCGCAACAAACTCGTGCGTCATCTCCAATCCAACAAGCCGCTCGACTATAAGTTCATCGCCGACGAGACAGGGGAGATTAACAAACGCGCCGGTCGGCTGAGGACACACCTGTTGCGCGCCGCCCCGGATGATGATGAAAAAACGGAGCGGGAGAAAAAAGAGCAGTACGTCGAGATCGGCGACGGTCAGATTACGGACGCGCTCGTGACGATGTGTAAGCGGATAGACAGCTTCACCGAAAGCCCGGTCTTCAAAGTTCCGGACGTAATTGACCTCAAGCAGTCCGACAAGGCCGGTCGTGATCTGCGGGACATCATCAAACTCAGCGGGGGCATCAGGAAGGCGGCCGAAAGATTTAACAAGACCTCCGGAAAGTAAGGCGGTGCGCGCGGCTCATCCCCGGACTTCTTATTCGGCAGCGCGATTGTCGCGGGAAAAGCATCCCTCCGCGCGGCCACGCATGACACGAGGAAGCCCCGCCAATGCCTTTGACCGTGCCGCGAGGTCTGCGGTGAATGGCGTGCCGGAGTGCCCGCGCGCTCGTCCTCACTTCGCCCTTGCGGCGCGCCGAACGACGCCTGAAGAATGCTCATATAGAGAAGAATCTCTCGGCCGGGAATCGTCGAGCAGCCTGCTTAACGGTTTGTAACTTACGTTTCACCCCGCCCGCATTATAGAAATCATCCGCACGAAACAGACTCTACCAGACGCAACACCGTATCAATCCCCAGAGACAACAAGGGACAAATCCGCCATGAAAAGAACGCTCGCGATCTTCACCTTAGCCGCACTATCCCTGAACGCGCCGACGCCCATCGCGACCGTCGCACGGCAACAGAACGCAATAGCCGTCGCCGCTCCCACGCCCGACATGTCGGACAGTCAGGTGGTCTTTCGTCGCATGCTCCGCCCGCCCGCGTCTAATGCGAACGCGGCGCGCAAGGCCGAAGAGTTGCTGGCGAAGCTGACGCTGGAGGAGAAGGTCGGGCAGATGACACAGCTTGAGATCAGCATGGTCTCGACCGGCCGGAATCAGGAGATTAAAATTGACCCGGCCAAGCTGGAGAAGGCCGTGGTCAAGTACGGCGTCGGGTCTATCCTCAACGTGGCGGATCAAGCGCTCACGCTCGACCGCTGGCACGAGACCATCGGGCAGATTCAGGACGCGGCCAAGAGGACGCGACATAAGATTCCAGTCCTCTACGGCATTGACACGATCCACGGCGCCAACTACGTGCAGGGCGCGACGCTCTTTCCGCAGCCGCTCGCAATGGCCGCCACCTGGAACCCCGAGTTGATGATGCGCGCCTCGGAAGTGGCGGCCATCGAGACGCGCGCCGCGGGCATCCCGTGGACGTTTTCGCCCGTCCTCGACATCGGACGCCAGCCGCTCTGGCCGCGACTCTGGGAGACGTTCGGCGAAGACCCTTACCTCGCCACGGTCATGGGCGTCGCCGCCGTGCGCGGCTACGAAGGCGCGGACGTTTCTTCGTCCGAGCGCGTCGCATCGTGCCTGAAGCACTACCTGGGCTATGGCCTCCCTCTGAGCGGCAGAGACCGCACGCCCGCCTGGATTCCCGAAATCTACCTGCGCGAATATGTCCTGCCGCCCTTCAAGGCGGCGGTTGACGCGGGCGCGCGTACCGTGATGGTCAACTCCGGCGAGATCAACGGCGTGCCCGTCCATGTCAGCCACTGGATTCTGACGGACATTCTCAGAAAGGAACTCGGCTTCAAGGGCGTGGTCGTCTCCGACTGGGAGGACATCAAGAAACTGGTCAACATCCATCGCGTGGCCGCCGACGAAAAAGAGGCGACGCGCATGAGTGTGATGGCAGGTATTGACATGAGCATGGTTCCGAGTGATTTCAGCTTCGCCGACCACCTGCTCGCGCTGGCGAAGGAGGGCGCAGTTCCGCAGTCGCGCATAGACGAGGCGGTGCGGCGCATCCTGACGCTGAAATTTGAACTCGGCCTGTTTGAACGCCCGATGCCCGACGCCGCGCTCAAGGCCAAGTTCGGCACGCCCGAATCGCGCCGCCTGAGTCTCGATGCCGCGCGCGAGGCGATAACCCTGTTGAAGAACACGAACAATCTGCTGCCCCTCGATAAAGGCCGCAAGGTGCTCGTGACCGGCCCGACGGCCGACTCGCTCATCTCGCTCAACAACGGCTGGACGTATGTCTGGCAAGGCTCGGAAGAATCGCTCTACCCGAAAGACCGACAGACGATCCGGCAGGCCATCGAGGCGAAGGTCGGGAAGGCGAACGTCTCCTACGTGCCCGGCACGCGCATCAGGCGCAGCGGCAACGGGCCTGCGAACGTCACGCCCACAGACTTCGATGAGGAAGTTGACATCGCCGCCGCCGCACGCGCTGCGCGCGCCGCCGATGTGGTCGTGCTGTGTCTCGGCGAGGGGTCGTACACGGAGACTCCCGGCAATATCACAGACCTGACGCTGCCCGAGCCGCAACTAAAACTGGCCGCCGAGATCGCCGCGGCGGGCAAGCCCGTCGTATTCGTGCTGGTACAGGGTCGCCCGCGCATCATCAACCGCATCGCCGACGGGGCGGGCGCGATCCTCATGGCCTACAATCCGAGCAACGAGGGCGGGCAGGCCATCGCGGATGTGCTCTACGGCGACTATAACCCCGGCGGGCGTCTGCCCTTCACCTACCCGCGCCACCCGAACGCGCTCTTGAATTACGACCACAAGTCTTACGAAAACCAGAACACGACTTTCGGCCTCACGCCCTTCAACCCGCAATTCCAGTTCGGCCACGGGCTGAGCTACACGACCTTCAAATACGATGGCCTGCGCCTGAGCCGGAAGACGCTCGGCGAGCGGGATAAGTTGACTCTGAACGTCACCGTCACGAACACCGGGCAGAGGGCGGGCGACGAAGTCGTGCAGCTTTACCTGCGCGATCTCGTCGCATCCATCACGCCGCCCGACAAGCGTCTACGGCGGTTCGCACGCGTTCGCCTCGAACCCGGCCGGAGCCGGACGCTCACGTTCGAGCTTGAACGCGAAGACCTCTCGTTCATCGGCCATAACAACCGTCCGGTCGTAGAGCCCGGAGAGTTCGAAGTGTTGGTCGGAGGACTGACGGAAAAATTCACGCTCACCGCCTCGCGCTGAAAAGCCGTGAATCGGCAAAAGCCGTGAGACGTAAATCGTGAAGAGAAGAAAACCGTCTTCTTCTTTTCACGATTTACGTCTCACGGCTTTTCAGTTGCCCGGCGTGGGCAGAACGCGCAGAGAGATGAGCGTGATCGTGGTGGGCGTGCCGTTCTCGACTTCAACTTTGAGCACCGCCTGATAATACCTGGGCGGCGCGCCCTGCCCGCCGAGTTGGCGTAATCGCTGACCCAGAACGGCCAGATGATTCCGCGTCGTGACGAACTCGGCCGCCGCTTCCGTCCCCTCGCTGAAGATGCCTGCGAGGGTCATCACGGCATGCTCGCCGGAAACGTTCGGCTTGACGGTGATGAGCGCGTAGTCAACCGCCAGTTCGCCCGTCTGCTCGTTGAACCGCGGCTTGTACTCGCGCTCCTCGCCGGGCAGGGGGCTGCGGTTCTCAATCGTGGCGGAGAAGGTGTAGTTGAAGTTCTCGACCGACGGGAGGCGGCGCGTCCACTCGTTGACGTAAATGCTGCCGAGCAGGATCACGTTGCGGTATTTCAAATCGGCCGCGCTCACGTGCCGGCTCTGCTTGAGTTGGATGGTTTTGTCGGCGGTGCGAAAGAGGTCTGTGAGGCGTTGGAGTCCGATGGCTTCACCCATCCCCGTGTACATGCCGAGCGAAGGAATGAGGCGTGGCGAGTCGCCGCCCGTCCACTGTCCTTTAAACTCCGGCGCGTCGGCCAGAGAGCGCGTCTGCTCGGGGGTGAGTTGGATGGCGCGTTGTTTGAGCGAGTCGGGGTCGGCCTCGTTCAGGAAGCGGTAGACGGTCGGGTTACTGAGGACGAGCAGGGGGGCGGCCGGATCGTCTACGAACGGACTCCAGACGGCCTTGAAGTCTTCGGCCTTGAGCAGGGAATCGCCGCTCGACGCCTGCCGTCGCAAATCCCGATTCGAGAAGTAGAGCGCGAGCAGGGCGAGGCCGAGCAGGACGACGACCGCGCCCAACATAAGCACGACGCCCCTTCCTTGTTTGCCCCGCGCGGCACTGGCCTCGACGGATGTTTGGTGTCCCGCCGTGGTGGTCGCGCCGTGCCCGTTCGCAGTTTCCCTGTTCGCCGTGATGCCGGGCGCGTCGGGAACAATCTCCGGCACGGACTGCGGGTTCGGGCAGTTGAAGACGGGATGGTAATGCCCCTTCGGGAGGTCAATTATAATCTGGTCGTTTTTCCCCTCGGTGCTGTAATACTCCTGTAGTTTCGTCCGCAGCCTCCCGGCCTGTACGCGCACGACCGAGTCAATGCGAGGGTCGTAGTCGCTGTTGCGGTTGAAGACCTCCGTGGCGATGGTGTACTCCTTGAGCAGCACGTCGCGGTCGGCGATGGTCTGTTCCACGACGAAGCGCAGGAACGCCTTGAGGCTCTCGGAGTTCTGGAGCGTCCGGCTCTGGAGCACCTTCTCCAACTGTTCGAGTTTCTGTTCCTTACCTAATTCCATACTCTCGTCCACTAACCTGAAAGAGCACGACCGTGGGTTTAAACGGCGCGGCGAGGCGTCGTTCCGAGCAAGCGCGAGTTGACCAAATTTGTTCTGTTTCTCGACGAAGGCTGGAGTGTCCCGAATGACGACGGCCGGAATTATAATCTCAGGCGTCAACTTTCAACAACCGGAGATGTGTTCGCCGGCGCGAAACTGCCTCGTATCGCGGCTTCGGCCATGTAACCACGTTACATCGGGCGTGTAACGCAGGGCTTTCTCAGGAATATGCGGCCAGAACCTGCGCGTATTACCGTATCTTACTGACGGTAACTTTTGGGACGGTTAACAGTGGGTATAAAGTATATTCATGTCTTAGTCTGTTCGTATTCCGCCCGGCATCGTTCGCCCGGCAGACCGGACTCGGATTAGGCCAGCCTTACCTGTTAAGTCATCTTTTCTTACTTGCTACTGCGATAATTGCTTTTGTTCCTTGAGAGGAACGCCAGACCCCTTAGAGACTTTTCCGAACCCTGCGCCGGGTTCGTTTTGAACATTTCCTGATATTGCGCGTCAGGGAACGCTGAGACGCCGGATGGGTGGCCGTAAGCCGCCGGGGAGCCAAGCCATGAAAAAGAAGTTAGGTCTTCACGTCATACTGATCTTGCTGGGGATCGGTCTGTTGACGGGTGTCCGCGCCCAGACGAGCACCGTGGGCAGTATCAGCGGTACGGTGCGCGACCCGCAGGGCGCGGCGATTCCCAAAGCCGAGGTCGTTATCGAAGAGGAAACGACCGGCCAGACGCGCACCGTTAAGACCGATGACGACGGCTCTTACTCGGCACAGAGTCTTCCCGTTGGACGCTACAGCGTGAGCGTCGCCCCGCAGGGATTCAAGAAAACGGTCGCCACCGGGATTCAGGTGCACGTCAGCGCCAGCGTGGTCGTTGATCTCAACCTCGAAGTCGGGCTGGTCAGCGAGACCGTGACCGTCACGAACGCGGCGCAACTCGTCGAGACGGAGAGCGGCAAGGTGAGCAGTCTCGTCTCCGAGAAACAGGTGACGGAACTTCCGCTGAACGGGCGGAATTACGCCGCGCTCGTCACGCTCGTGCCCGGTCTGTCCGCCCCGAACGAAGGCGGCGCCTTCGGCACGCGCGGAACGGGTCTCGACTCCCACGTTGACGTGTCGGTCAACGGCAACCAGTCGAACGCCAACATGTGGACGGTTGACGGCGTGAACAACATGGACGTGGGTTCAAACGCCACGCTGCTCGTCTTCCCGTCAATTGACTCAATCGCCGAGTTTCGCGTCGAGCGAAACAGCTTCAGCGCGGAGTATGGGCAAGCGCAGGGCGCGGTCATCAACCTCGTCACCAAGGGCGGCGGCAACCAGTTCCACGGCTCGCTCTTCGAATTCTTCCGCAACGACAAACTCAACGCCAACGACTGGTTCGCCAACCGCTCGGGCAACTACGGCCCGAACGATCCGGAAGTGCAACTCGGCTTCAAGCAGGTCGGCGACGAGCGGTCGCCGCGCGCGCCGCTGCGCTACAACAACTTCGGCGGCAACTTCAACGGCCCGATCATCAAGGACAGGGTCTTCTTCTTCTGGTCTGAGGAATGGCGGCGCGAGCGGCGCGGCACCGGCCCGCTCACCGCGAAAGTTCCCACCGCGCAGGAGCGCATGGGCGACTTCAGCGGGATTGTGACGCAGCAGCGCACCATTCAGGTCAACGGCCAGAGCGTGCTGGTTCCCGCACTCCCCAACCGTCCCGGCGCGGGGCCTTGCAACACGCCCGGCCCGAACCCGACCGACCCCGGCTGCTTCCCCGGCAACAGGATTCCGCAAAATCAGCTCAGCCCCGCCGGTCTCGCGTTGATGGGTATCTATCCGCTGCCCAACAACCCCGCAGACCCGACCGGGACTAACTGGATTTCGACGCCTCTGCAACCCGTGAACACGCGTCAGGACCTCATTCGCGGCGATGTCACCATCACCGACAAGATGAACCTGATGATTCGCTACATCAACGAGAAATGGGTTCACGGGCAGGCGGCGGGCAACTTCTGGGGCGACACGCCGTTCCCGACACTCTCCTCGGATTGGGAGCAGCCCAGCCGCAGTTTCGCCGTCAAACTGACGAACACTTTGAGTTCGACGGCCGTGAACGAATTCCAGTTCTCGCGCGCGGGCAACGACATCTTCGTCACGACGAATCCGGCGAGCACCGCGCTCAACGAGAACATCGCCAGCACCTTCCCGACCGTCTTCCCGCGCGTTGCGGGCACGGGGCTTCCCACCGTGGGCTGGGGGGCGGGCGGATACCCGACGCTGTGGCATCAGGCTCCGTGGACTAATCATCAAGACCTCTTCATCTGGAAAGACGACTTCTCGAAAGTGCTCGGCGCGCACACCACCAAGTTCGGCGTGCTCTTCAGCCACAACATCAAGAACGAGCAACCGAACGGCGGCAGCGGCCTCTACACCATTCAGACGGACATGACCCGCACGGGCAACGCGCTGGCCGAACTGCTGGTGAGAGACCTGCCTCTCCTCGCGTACACCGAGTACGAGAGCCAGAACACGACGCAGGGACGCTGGCGCGATTTCGAGTTTTACGGGACTGACACCTGGAAGGCGCGACCCAACCTGACGCTCACGTTCGGGCTGCGCTATTCGCTGTTCCCGGCGGCCTTCGCCGACGACGACCGCATCACCAACTGGATACCGGAACGCTTCAACGGGACGACGCTTGCGAGCGGCTTCGTCCGTGCCGATCAAGCCGATCAGGCCGGACTGCCCCGCGGGCTGGTGAACACCTACAAAGCGGGCTTACAGCCTCGCGTGGGTCTGGCGTGGGACATCAACGGCAACGGCAAGACGGCAATGCGCCTCGGCTTCGGGCGATACATCAGTCGCTCGAACGTGATCGCGTCGCTGCTCAGGATGTCTAACAATCCGCCCTGGAATACGGTGGTTGATTCCGGGTGGAATCCCAACGCGTTGACGCTGGCCGACTGCCCGACCTGCCGTAGTCTGGACACCATCAACCCCGGTCTGAAAAATGCGGCGGCGGGTCTGGGCGGCATCAATTCCGTTGATCCCAACTTCAAGCCACCCGAGAGTTGGCAGTGGAATCTGACCGTCTCGCACGAGGTCATGAAGAACACCGTGGCCGAGGTCTCTTACGTCGGCAATCACGGCCTCCACATCTGGCGACTCATCAACGGCAACTACAATCAGGTGCTGCCGCAGTTCCGTGGACAGGTGGCCGCGGGCGGCGACCTGGCCGCGCACCCCGAGTGGCGCAGGTTCGGTTTCAGCAACACCGTGACGAGGGATGAGTCCACGGGCGATTCCAACTACCACGCGCTTCAGGTCTGGATTGACCGGCGCTTCACAGACCGGCTGGCCTTCCAGACCGCCTACACCTGGTCGCACGCCATCAGCAACGTGCCGACCCAGTCGTACATCAGCCAGACGACCGATGTCTTCAATTATGATCTCGACCGTGGCGATTCCGATCTCGACCGCAGGCACTCCTTAGTGTTCAACGCGGTCTACGTCCTGCCGCAGTTCAAAAACCTGGGCTGGTTCGCAAACCAACTCCTGGGTGACTGGCAACTCAACGGCATCGCCTCTTTCTACACCGGCACACCGCTCAACATCTTCTCCGGCGCGGACACCGCCGGTCTCGGAGGCTCGGGCAGCCAGCGTCCGAACCTCGTGTCGGGCGTGCCGGTCTACGCCGACGGCGACGACCCGCTCCAGATCATCAACCGGGCGGCGTTCAGCATGCCTGCTCAGGGACAGATGGGTTCGCTCGGTCGCGGTTCGGTCAGGGGGCCGGGCATCAGGAACGTAGATTTCTCGGTGGCGAAAAACTGGAGGATGCGTGAGCGTTTCAACCTCCAGTTCCGCGCCGAGATGTTCAACGTCTTCAACTTCGTCAACTTCAGGGCGCACAACTTGAGCGTCGCCGGCGGCGGCATCGAGAACAACTTCAACAGCGGAAGCTTCGGTCGGGCTAACTCCACGCGCGGCCCGCGTGAAATTCAGTTCGGTCTGAAACTGAACTTCTGATATAGTTCGGCCAGCTTGAAACCGGACGGAGGACTGAATGATTTAACTCAGCCCTCCGTCCCGGTTTTTTTGCCGAGTCCAAACCAAGTAACCCGAGCGATGTAATTCAAGCGAAGTGATTCAAGGTCGCGATGTATTTCCGTTCAGCCTCCCTCCCGCTGCTGCTCATCCTGCTCATCCACTTTCAGGTTCCGGGCGATTCTTTCCGGCAACATTATGAGGCGGCAGAGGCGCACCGGCGCGCAGGCAATCTGGCCGCGGCCGAAGCAGAGTATGCGGCGATCCTCGCGCGTGCATATCCCGTGCTGGGGAGAATTTATATCGCGCAGGCTAATTACGGTGCGGCCGTCGCGGCATTAGAGGCCGCCGCCCTTCACCGCCGCCCCGATTCGGCCGAGGCGCTGGTCGAACTCGCAATCGCCTACTTCTACGCAGGGCAGTACGAGCGCGCCGCAGAGCCGCTCGGCCGCGCGCTCGCACGCGACCCGCAGAACGCCCCGGCGCGACACATGCTGGGGAAGACGCATTTCATGGCGGGCGAGTTTGAGCAGGCCGCGCGCGAACTAGAAAGGGCTGTGCAGTTAAAGCCGGATGATTTCGACGCGGCCTACACGCTCAGCCTGGCCTACCTCAAGGGGCGTCAGACGGCTCAGGCCAAACGTATTTACGAACGACTAGTCGCCTCGCTCGGCGACCGCCCGCAGCTTCGAGTGCTGATCGGCCGCGCCTACCGCGAGACAGGATTTCCGGCGGAGGCCATCGAGGAGTTTAAACGAGCCGTCGCGCTCGACCCGCGTTTCCCGCGCGTCCACTACTATCTCGGACTGACGTATCTGCTCAAGGACGGGGCGGCCGCACTCGGCGACGCGGTGAAGGAGTTTCAGCTTGAACTCGCCGCACACCCCGAAGAGTTCTTCGCCAACTATTATCTGGGCGTTATTCACGTCAGCGAGGGGAGATGGGAAACCGCCCTCAACCTTCTGGAAAAAGCCTCACGCATCCAACCGAACAACCCCGACCCGCAATTCTTCCTCGGTCAGGCTTACCAGAATTTAGGGAAGTACGAACAGGCCATCGCGGCTCTCAGAAAAGCCATCGCGCTCAACCCCGGCCTCGGTCACAACGATTATCAGGTGACGAACGCGCACTATCGCCTCGGCCAATCGCTGTTGAAGGCAGGCCGCACCGCCGAGGGCGAGCGCGAATTGCAGATCGCGGCCGAACTGAAAACCAAAGCCTTCAAAACGGACGAGGCGAAGCTGGACGCATTTCTCAAGGTCGCCGGTAAGGACGAGCAGAACAAGCTGCCGGAACTGGTCGCAGCGCAGGGCGTGGTCGCCGGGTCGAACTCTACGGACGCGCGCGCGAGAGAATCGCTTAGTGCGGACACGGCCTTTTATGAAAAGGTGATCGCCGCGGCTCATAACAACATCGGACTGCTGCGCGCCGAGCGGCAGGACTTTCGCGCCGCGTCGGATCATTTCCGCGCCGCCGCGAAATGGAATCCGCGCCACGAAGGTCTCGATTACAATTTAGGGCTGGCTTACTTCAAGTCCGAGGCGTACAAAGAGGCCGCCCCGCCTCTCGAACGCGAGGTGCGGGCGCGTCCCGCCAACATACAGGCGAGGCAGTTGTTGGGTCTGAGCTATTTTATGTTGGAGGACTACGCCAGAGCCTCCGCGCTGCTGGCCGAGGTGGTGGCCGCAAAGCCCACTGAGGCCGCCCTCTATTACCCGCTCGCCCTCTCGCTCGGCAAACTGGGGAAGACGGCCGAGGCCGAACGCATCACGCGGCAGATGGTCGCGCTCGGCGGAGACAGCCCGCAGGTTCACATCCTGCTCGGCCGCGCCTATTACGAACAGAACGACACGGCCAAAGCCCTCGAAGAGTTGCGAGCCGCGCTCTCGCTCGACGCGACCGTGCGGCTCGCGCACTTCTACTCCGGCATGATCCACGTCAAGACCGGGAAGCTCGACGAGGCCGCGCGCGAGTTTGAGGCCGAACTGGCTTTGAACCCTGCGGACGTTCAGGCCAAATATCATTTAGCCTACGTCCTGCTCGCGCGACAGGAGACGGCGCGCGGCATCCGCCTGATGCGTGAGGTGATCGTTGACAAGCCCGATTTCGCCAACGCGCGTTTCGAGTTGGGCAACGCCTTGTTGAAACAGGGCGACGTGCGCGGCGCGGTTGAAAGCCTTGAAGCGGCTGCGAAACTGGAGCCGGGGCAGGCTCACATTCATTATCAACTCGGCCGCGCCTACATCGCCGCCGGGCGTCGGACGGAAGGCGAGGGGCAACTCGAAATCGCTCGCCAACTGAAGGACAAAGCGTTACAGCGCCAGACGAATCCATAAACTTAAACGGGGTCATGCGAGTTTGCCTTTAAGGACAATAAGTTTGCTCGCGGCGTTAATCATCTCGCCGCTCTCTCTACCCCCCGGCGCGGCGACGCCCGACCAGCCCGCCGTGGCGCGCTTCACCGACATAACTGAGCAGGCGGGCATCACCTTCAAGCACGTCTCCACACCCGAGAAGAGATACATCGTCGAGTCCATGAGCGGCGGCGTCGCGCTCCTCGATTATGACAACGACGGCTTTCTTGACATCTACTTCGTCAACTCGCTGACAGTTGATCTCGTGAAGTCGAAGGGGAAGACGGCGAGCGCGCTCTACCGCAACAGGGGCGACGGCACTTTTACGGACGTGACGCAGAAGGCTGGCGTCGGCGACATCGGCTGGGGCATGGGGGCGGCCGTCGGCGATTACAACAACGACGGCTTCCAGGACATCTACGTCACCTGCGTCGGGGCGAATCACCTGCTCAAGAACAACGGCGACGGCACTTTCACGGACGTGACGCAGAAGGCCGGCGTCGGCGACGCGCGCTGGTCGGCCGGCGCGTCCTTCGTGGACTACGACGCGGACGGACGCCTCGACCTCTTCGTCGCCAATTACGTCTCCTTCGACTTCAACAACCTGCCCGAATTCGGTAAGGACAAGACGTGCCAGTTCAAGGGCGTGGCCGTGCAGTGCGGCCCGCGCGGGATGCGCGGCGACGGCGACTCGCTCTATCGCAACAACGGCGACGGCACGTTCACCGACGTGTCGAAAAAGGCCGGCGTCTCCGATCCGAACGGTTACTACGGGATGGGCGTCATCGCCAGCGACTTCGACGAGGACGGACTCGTTGACATCTTCGTCGCCAACGACTCGACCCCTAACTTCCTCTATCATAATAAGGGCGACGGCACGTTCAAGGAGATCGGCTTTCTCTCCGGCACCGCGCTCAACGAGAACGGCGCGGCGCAAGGATGCATGGGCGTGACCGTGGCCGACTACGACCACGACGGGAAACTCGATTTGTTCGTCACCAACTTCGACGACGATTATAATGTTCTCTATCGCAACGACGGCGGTAGTTTCTTTACGGATGCTTCCTATGCCACGAAGGTCGCCGCGGTGAGTCTCCCTTACGTCGGTTGGGGGACGAAGTTCTTCGACTACGATAAGGACGGCTGGGTTGATCTGTTCGTCGCCAACGGCCACGTCTACCCGCAGATCAAAAATTTTCACCAGCGCAACTTCCTGCACCGTAACAACCGCGACGGAACATTCACCGAGTTGGCCGAACAACTCGGCGCGCCTTTCCTGGAGAAGCGCGCGGGGCGGGGCGCGGCCTTCGGCGATATTGATAACGACGGCGACGTTGACATCGTCCTCAACAACCTCGGCGGCGCGGCGCAGGTGCTGCGCAACGATGTGGGCGGCGGCAATAATTCCGTGTTGATCAAAGCGATGGGTGTTCGCAGCAACCGCGACGGCGTCGGGGCGCGGGTGAAAGTCGTCTCCGGCGACCTCGTGCAGAAGGACGAAATTCGCAGCGGCGACAGCTACATCTCGCAAAGCGACCTGCGGCTGCACTTCGGCCTTGAGCGGCGGGCGAAGATCGATCTGATAGAGATTCGCTGGCCGGGCGGCGCGGTGGACAAGATCAGCGATGCGAAGCCGAACCGTGTGCTCACCATCAGGGAAGGTCAGGGCATCGTCGAGCAGAAAGAATTCAAGGCCGTCTCCCGTCGGTAGGCCGGCGGGAGACGCTGCGGCCCGGGTTGAGATCAACACGACGCGGCCGGCTTAGGGTCTCAGTCTGTCGCGTCAACTCATAAATTTTCTACGGGTCATTCGGTAGACTTTACGTTCAAGCCGTGCATCAAGCGTCACTGAAATTCACCATCCGCCGTCGCGCGCTCCTTTTCGCGCTGCTCTGCGTGCTGCTCGCTCCGGCGCACGCACGGGCGCAGGCGTCGAACGGACGCGCCGGTCAATTAGAACGCGCGGCCTCGCTCATCGGCAGCAATCAACTCGCGGAGGCGGAGCGGCAGTTAAATCAAGTTCTGAAAGTCGCGCCCGAAGAGGCGGGCGCGCTCAACCTGCTCGGCGCGATTCGTGCCAAGCAGGGAAAGTTGGACGAGGCCGAAGCCCTCTTCTCGCGCGCCGTCGAGAGCGATAAAAGACTGACGGGCGCGCGCATGAACCTGGCCTACCTCTTCCTGCTCAAGGGCGAGCCGGAGAAGACGGCCGCCGAGTTGAAGGAAGTGTTGCGTCTTGAACCGTCCAACGCGGAGGCGGCCTACAGGCTCGCATGGTTGCTGCTCAGGCAGGGTCGTCCCGACGAGTGCATCACCCTCGTCGAGCGCGTGCGGCAGTCGCAAAAGCTTTCAGCCCCGTTGCTCGCCCTGCTCGGCGACGCGCATGTGAGACGCGGCGACACGGGCAAGGGCATCGCCGCGCTGAAAAATGCTATCGAACTCAATTCCGCCGAGCCGTCATATCATTACAGTCTGGGCGTCGCGTGGCTCAGGCATCCGGCCGATTTGCAGGAGGCCGAACAGTCTTTCCGCCGCTTCCTCGGCTTCCGTCCCGACGACGCTCAAGGGCAACTGCATCTCGGTTACGTGTTGCTCAAGCAGAAGCGGCACGCGGAGGCGCGCGAACTGCTTGAGCGTAGTTTACAGAAGAGCGCGGGCACGCCCGAGGCTTTCTACTATCTGGGGTTGATCGCGCAGGGGCAGAACGAGGACGAGCGTGCGATAGAACTCTTCGAGAAGTCCATCCAACTCGCGCCTTCATACGGCCACGTTCACGTCGCCCTCGGCACGACCTATTTGAAGTTGAAGGATTACACGCGCGCCCAGAGCGCGCTCGAAACCGGGGCGAAGTTGACCCCCGATGATTCCAAAGCGCACTACAATCTCGCATTGCTTTACGCGCGGCTGAAACAACCGGAGCGCGCGCGGGAAGAGATGCGCATCGTCGAGCGGCTGAAAAGCGAAGGCAAGGCGGGGGAGGATGAGGGCGAGGCGGTCGCGCCGCCTACTCCGCGCTAGTCAGGCATCGGTCGAACGCCGGCGCGCGGTTAATTGCGTCACTGCCCACGTAAGACGGCGACTTATGGACGGCGACGATGGTCTAGTCTTATTTCATATTCGGAAGAGTTGCGCGCGAGAGGCAGGCGTTGATCGTGAAAGTTAAGATTGTCATTCCCACGCTGGTCTTTATTCTCATTCTTAATTTGCCGCACGCCAACCGCGCCGGGCAGACCGTAGGGGGCGCGACTGCTGCCGCCGTCACTTTTGAGGAAGTGCCGACGCGTGCGAGCCGGATCAACTGGGTTCACGATAACGCCCACACGCCAGAGCGATTCCTGCCGGAGACGGTCGGCGGCGGCGGCGCATTTTTTGATTACGATAACGACGGGTGGATGGACATCTACCTCGTCAACAGCGGCGCATCCGACTTCTTTACGCCCGCCTCGCCGCTCAAGAACGCCCTCTACCGCAATAACCGCGACGGGACTTTCACCGATGTCACAGACCGCAGCGGGGTGGCGGGCGGCAGATTCGGGATGGGCGTGGCCGCCGCCGACTTCGACGGCGACGGCTGGCAAGACCTCTTCGTCACCAACTACGGGACAGACATTCTATATCGCAACAATGGCGACGGCACGTTCACGGACGTGACGCAGAAGGCGGGTGTGGTGGTTGATGGCTGGTCAACCTGCGCCGTCTGGTTCGATTACGACAACGACGGCAAGCTCGATCTCTTCGTCTCAAGCTTCGTGCATTTCGACAGGTCGCAGCATCGCCTCTGCGTTGACCGGAACGCGACGCAGAACTACTACTGCATCCCGCGCATCTTCAAGCCGAGGCCGAGTCGTCTCTTCCGCAATCTGGGCAACGGCGCGTTCGCCGACGTGAGCAGGGAATCGGGCATCGCCGACTCGCCCGGCAAGTCGTTCGGCGCGGTCGCAACGGATGTGAACAACGACGGCCTCTTAGACCTGTTCGTCGCCAACGACACGATGCCCAACTTTCTCTTCGTCAATCGTGGCCGGGGCAAGTTCGAGGAGGCCGGGCTGGAGGCGGGCGTGGCCTACGGCGAGACGGGGAAGCCGCGCTCGGGGATGGGCGTGGACGCGGCGGATTTCGACGGCGACGGATGGCAAGACCTCTTCGTCGCCAACATCGATCAGGAATTCTTCAGCCTCTACCGCAACCAGAAGGAGTTGACCTTCAACGACGAGCCGGGAGAGATCGCGCCGAGCACGCAGTTGTTGAGCGGATGGGGACTGAAGTTCTTCGACTACGACAACGACGGCGACCCCGATCTCTTTCTCGCCAACGGCCACCCGGACGACATGGTCGAGACGAAGTCGGCGCGCGTGAAGTACAAAGAGCCGCTCCTGCTGTTCGAGAACACGGGGAAAGGCTACAGGAACGTCAGCGCGCGTTCGGGCGCGGTCTTCAACCGAAACTTCCCGGCGCGCGGCCTGTCCGTCGGCGACTACGACAACGACGGCGACGCGGACGTGCTCGTCTCGAACAACGGCGACGCGCCGCTCCTTTTGCGCAACGAGGGCGGCAACAACAACAACTGGCTCGGACTTCAACTCGTCGCGACAAAAAGCAACCCGGCCGCTGTCGGCGCGGTTATTACGTGGCAGGCAGGGGGCATCAAGCGCAGCCGTCTGAAGACGGCGGGGGGAAGTTATCTCGCGTCGCACGACCCGCGCGAAGTGCTCGGCCTCGGCGCGGCCTCGAAAGTTGAAGGCGTCGAGATTCGCTGGCCGAGCGGCACGGTGGACAAACTCTCGAACCTCCCCGCGCGCTCTTACGTCAAAGTGGTCGAGGGGCAGGGCGTCGTTAAGAAATGATTAGCGCGGCGCTCGGCACGCTACGCCGATTAAGGTGAGTTCGATTCAAGCAATTCCATATTCCGAAAGCCCCTTCCGGGGCGGCATATTTATAGCCCACGGCGCGAGCCGTGGGAGCAAAGGGGTAAATAACAATGAGCAGCCCCGGCAGGGGCGAAAGATATTCCACCTCAAACTTCTTTCGCCCCTGCCGGGGCTTCGTGCCTCTCGGGTTGTGGCGCGTCCCACGGCTCACGCCGTGGGCTATTATTTGTCGCCCCTGACGGGGCTATAGCCGCAAGTCACTGGTCGTAGCCTCGTCCTCTCTGTATCGAACTCGTGTTACTTACCAACCTGTTTCGCGGGCGGCGCGGCCAGTGTCCTGACGTGCGCCCTCCAGTCGGCGGGCGTCATCTGTTTGAGACGTGACATCTCGGCGGCGGCGACGACGAGTTGCCGCATGCTCTGGATGACGGGAAATTCGAGGGCGGCTTTGGGCTGTGCGATCTGTTCGAGCGCGGCAAGGCGCGCGTCGCGCCACTCGGCTGCCGGCGCGACTCCCCGCGAAATGTAGGACAACGCTTCCAGCCCGGTCGCCCCCAGTGCGGCCAAGTCCCTGGCGAGCGGTCGCGCTTCGTGCAGCGCGGGCGACCCGTCAATCAACGCTTCCAACTCAGCACCCGCGCTCAACCACTCGGCGAGAGTATTTCTGACCTGTGGCGCATGAATGTCGAAGCGCGGCGCGTCCGAGAGCAACCCCTCGACCAGCGCATTGAAACGGCGTGCCGCCACGGCGTCGGGACGCGCGGCGTCAATGAGGCCGGTGAGCGGGCTGAGCATGGTCTGCGGCCGCAGCCGGTAACGCCTGTACTCCTTGACCGGCTCGACGACGGAGACGAGCGTCTGGAGCGGCGCGGTCTCCTGCCCCCCGGCCAGCCGCCTGAGCATCATCGCCTGATTCTTCTCGTGCGTCAGGCCGAGTTCTTCGAGCCGCAGGCTGACCACGGACAGGCGGCGATACATGTCTTCCACGTCGGTCACGTTGCGCGGCGACCAGAGCCGCTCGGCGATGGCGGCCGTGCGCGGCCAGATTCGCGAGTCTATCGTCTCGGGGCTGACCCACTCGCTCCACATCGTCGCCTCGCCGCCGAGAACGTGCGCGGCCTCGGCTTCGGTCAGCGTGCTGTCGGCGGGGATCGGGTCAACGGCGTAGTGCTGCGAGGTCGGGAAGATGAGGTCTATGTAGTAGCCCGCGGAGAGCACTCCCTTGTAACCCTTCTTCGCGGCTTCGGCGAGCGCGGCCGGGCCGCGCCACGAGTGGATGACGACTTCCTGCGGCAAGTCGGGTTGAAAGATTTCGTCCCATCCCATCATGATCTTTCCGTGACGCTTGAGGATGGTGAGCAGGCGTTTGTTGAAATAGGTCTGGAGGGCGTGGTTATCCTTGATGCCTTTCTCTTTCATGAAGGCTTGAATGCGCGGGTTGCGATCCCACTGTTTACCCTCGTTCTCGTCGCCGCCGATGTGCAGGTAGGCGTCGGGAAAAAGCGCGGCCATCTCGCCGAGGAACGTATCGAGAAACCTGTAGACCTCCTCGCGCGTCGGGTCGAGTGCGGGTTCAAAGATTCCGGCCTTGCGCTCAATCGTGTAAGGCCCCGGCGCGCTGCCCAGTTCGGGGTGGCCGACGAGCCACGCAGTCGCATGACCGGGAATGTCGAACTCCGGGACGACGCGTATGCCGCGCTCGCGCGCGTAAGCGATGATCTCGCGCGCCTGTTCCTGCGTGTAAAACTGCCCGTCGGAACCCATCGTGTGCAGGCGCGGGAATTTTTTGCTCTCGATGCGGAAGCCCTGATCCTCGGTCAGATGCCAGTGCAGGACGTTGAGCTTGACGGCGGCCATCGCGTCCAGGTTGCGCTTCAAGACCTCCATCGGCTGGTAGTGGCGCGCGACATCAATCAGCAGCCCGCGCCAGGGGAAGCGCGGGCGATCATCAATACGAACGGACGGAATGAAATAACCGTCGCGGTCGCCGTCCAGCAGTTGCAGGAAGGTCTCCAGACCGCGCAACGCGCCGACCGTGGTCGCAGACTTGAGCACCGCCTGCCTGTCAGACACTTCGAGCGTGTAGGATTCGTCCTCTTCAACCGAGGGTATAGCCCGGCCCGCTCCGCCCGATTCGACAACAAGCGTGGCGGAGGCAGCATCGGCCGCCAGCCCGCGCGGCATTTCCATGACGGTGCGGCCTTCGATGCGTCGCAAGAGCCTATCAATCCCACCCTGAAGGCGCGCATCCGACTGCCCACGGACGGCGACATTGAAAGTTTTACCGACCGGAAGCCGCCCCGGATTAAATCGCACGGAGGCGGGCACGGGCATGAGTTGATGCCGGGTTGCAACCGGCGCGGTTGGCGTCGTGGCGGCGGTCTGCGCGGCGGCGCTCACGGCAAAACTCAGCGACAGAATAAACGGCAGATAAGTTCTCGCTCTCATGTGTTCCTCGACAAAAAGGGGTAAGCCGGCATGGGGTTGTACGGCATCGGAAGAGTTACGGAGTTTCGCCCATGAACCTGCTCACACGGCGTAAGTTACGGTGTCATACTTGAGGTTACTGAATCAACGCCTGTAAAAGCTAGTGTAACCGGCGGCAAGGCTTTAAGCAGACCGAGATCAAGCCGGGGAGACGAACGCGCGCCGCCGTCCGCCACGCCCCGACCCGCGCCGAATCAACGTTTAGTCAAACAGGGATTTTATGTGAAGAGAGACGTGTGAACTCGCTCAAGATCGGAATCAGCGGAGTGCGCGGGGTGGTGGGAGAAACCTTCACGCCCGAACTGGCGGTGGCGTTCGCGCAGGCCTTCGGCACATACCTCGACTCGGGTCGCCTACTCGTCTGCCGCGACACGCGCACCTCCGGGCCGATGGTGCAGGCAGCCGTCATCTCAGGGCTGCTGGCCTGCGGTTGCGAGGTCGTTAATCTGGACGTGTGCCCGACGCCGAGCCTCCAACTCGCCGTCCGACGCTTGCAGGCCGAGGGCGGCATCTCGATCACGGCGGGGCACAACCCCGAGCCGTGGAACGCGCTCAAGTTCGTCCGTCCCGACGGCCTTTACCTGAACGCGGCGCAGGCCGACGAGTTGCTGGACATCTTCCACCAGGCCGAGTTTGCCAAGGCGACGTGGGAGAGCATCCGCAGCAAGGTGGAGAGACAGGACGCCATCGCACATCACCTCGAAATTCTCTCCCGAGCCTTCGACGTGGAGGCGGTGCGGGCGCGCCGCTTAAAGGTCGCCGTTGACTGCTGCAACAGTTCCTGCTCGCTGCTTTCGCCGCGCTGGCTCGGCGCGCTCGGCTGCGACGTGCTCGCGGTTAACGACGATCCGGCCGCGCCGTTTCCGCATGCGCCCGAACCCGGCCGGCAGACGATGGCGCAACTCCGCGCCGTCGTGCTTGCCGGGCGCGCCGATGTCGGCTTCGCGCATGACGCCGACGGCGAGCGGCTCGGCATCGTGACCGAAACCGGCGAGATGCTGTCCGAGGAGGCCACGCTCGCCATCGCGGCGGAGATCGTGTTGAGGCGACAGGCGGGCACGGTCGTCACGAACATCTCGACCAGCGCGGCCGTGGAACGCGTCGGCGCGCGGCACGGGGCGACGGTCGTCCGCACGCCGGTCGGGCAGGCGTTTGTCTCCGAGGCGATGATTGAGATGGGGGGCGTGTTGGGCGGCGAGGGGAGCGGCGGCGTCATCGTCCCGCGCGTGCAGTGGACGCACGACAGCGCGGCGGCGGTCGGTCTCATTCTGGAGCACATGGCTCTGACGGGCGAACCCGTGTCGGAGTTGGCGGCCACCCTGCCGCGCTTCCACATGCTCAAACACAACATGCCGGTCGAACCCGACCGCATCCACTCGCTCATGCAACGAATGCATGACGAACTGGAGCGGGAGAAGCTCGACTATGAACAGACCGACGGCATCAAGGTTTCATGGCCTGACGGTTGGGCGCACGTGCGCGTCTCGAACACAGAGTCCATGATCCGCATCATCGCGGAGGCCGAGACGGCCACGCGTGCGCGCGAATTGCTCGATTGGGCGCGCGACCGCGTGGTGAAGTGAGACGCGGCCGGTCGGAATCGAAGCGGGAAGATACGACTCTCGTCTACGTTAAAGTTGGCAGATACAACGCTCGTCTTCAAAGTAAGCAACGGAGTAAATCATATCGTGTTGAAGAACCTTCTTTTCGCGCTCGTCTGGATGCCGTTCGGATTTACGAACGCGGGTCTCCCGCCGGAGGGCGAGGTCAAGGCCGTCAAGGTCGTCGAAGTGCCCGGCTACAGCGAGGGCGTCGTCGTTGACGCGGCGGGCGCAGTTTACCTCTCCGACGTTTATCAGGGCGTCGTCTACCGCGTCGGCCGCGAAGGCGAAGCACGCGAGTGGGCACGGACGGGCGCACCGAACGGCCACAAGATACTGGCCGACGGCACGCACCTCGTCTGCGACGGCAGCCAGCGCGCCGTCCTGCGCCTCGACCCGGCGGGCAAGCTGCTCGGCAAGGCGGCCTCCGAGTACGACGGCAAGCCCCTGCGCTCGCCGAACGACCTGACGCTCGACGCGCACGGCGGCTTCTATTTCACAGACCCCGGCGGCTCGAATATTCAGAATCCCATCGGCACGGTTTATTACGTGAACGCGCGCGGCGAAATTCAACTCGTGGCCGAAGGGCTGGCATTCCCAAACGGCATCGCCCTGCGTCCCGGCGGGAAAACCCTGCTCGTCGGGGAGAGCAACCATAACCGCATCCTGAGCTACGACGTGCTCGCACCCGGCAAGGTGGGACGGATGCGCGTCTTCGCCAATCTCCCCACGAAGCAGGGCGAGCAGATAGCCAACGAGCCGGACGGCATCTGCCTCGACGCGGACGGCAACTTGTACGTCGCACACTACGGCATGCGGCAGGTGCAGGTCTACAGCCCCGCCGGGAAACTCCTGCGCAGGTACGCGGCCGGAAATCTCACCACGAGCAACGTGGCCTTCGGCGGCGCGCGTCTCGATCAACTCTACGTCACCGGCGCGCTCGGCGATGAAAAGACCAGCAGGGGCGCGCTCTTTCGCCTCGACCTGCGCGGCGTGAAGGGGATGAAAGCAGTGACAAGTGACAGGTGACAAGTGACAAGAGAAAAGCCGTGAAGCGTGAAACCTAAGCTGTGACGATTCAGGTCAGGTCTTATCTCGTCACCTGTCACCTGTCACTTGTCACTGTCTTTGATTATGCGAGCGATACCGACTCTCAAGATCAGTATTTCGGGCGTGCGCGGCGTGGTCGGCGAGTCGTTGACGCCGACGCTTCTGGTGCGTTTCGCGCAGGCGTTCGGTACATATACCGGAACGGGCACAATCGTCATCGGGCGCGACACGCGCACGTCGGGCGAGATGGTGCGGCAGGCGGTCGTGGCGGGTCTGTTATCGAGCGGCTGCCGCGTGGTTGATCTCGACATCTGCCCCGTGCCCACCGTGCAACTCCTTGTGCGCGAGAGGCGTGCGCGCGGGGGCATCGCCATCACCGCCAGCCACAACCCGGCGGAGTGGAACGCCCTCAAGTTCATCAACTCTGCCGGACTCTTCCTCGCCGACGCGCAGGCCAGACAACTCCTCGACATCTATCATCAGGGCGAATACAGGAAAGTGGCGGGGGCCGAGATGCGCGCGGTCGAGCCATACGCGGGCGCGCTCGATCTGCACGTCAAGGTTATTCTCGACACGCTCGGCCTGTTACCTGTCGCACGGGGAGGCACACGCAAACTCCGCGTCGCGGTTGACTCGTGCAACGGAGCCGGCTCGGTCGTCGCGCCCCGGCTGCTCGCCGCGCTCGGCGTCGAGGTGATACCCATCAACGTCACGCCGGACGGACTCTTCCCGCGCGGGGCAGAGCCGGTGGAAGAGAACCTCGGCGCTCTGTGCGCGGCGGTGCGCGAGCACGGGTGCGACGTGGGCTTCGCGCAGGACATGGACGCCGACCGGCTGGCGATTGTCTCCGAGCGCGGCGAGGCCATCGGCGAGGAGTACACGTTGCTGCTCGCGTCGCGTTATGTGCTCGGGCATGAGCGCGGCGCGGTCGTGGCTAATCTCTCGACGACGGGCGCGCTCGACGCCGTGGCCGGGAGTTTCGGTTGCCACGTCTACCGCTCGAAGATCGGCGAGGCCAACGTGGCGGAAGAGATGGTGCGGCGTCAAGCGGTCATCGGCGGCGAGGGGAACGGCGGCGTGATGTACCCGCGCATCAACTTCGCGCGCGATAGCCTGGTCGGCATGGCGCTCGTCCTTCACCTGCTTGCAGAGACGGGGCGGACGATCTCCGACCTGGTGTCCGAGTTGCCGCGCTCCTGCATCCTGAAAGAGAAGTTGAACTGCCGTTCGGACAGAATCCGCGCGGTGCTCAGGATGATCAGAGACGAGTATGCGCGTTGGCCGATAGACCTGCGCGACGGCATTCGCGTGACGATGTCCGACGGCTGGTTTCTCGTGCGTGCTTCCAACACGGAACCGATCATCCGCATCGTCGCCGAGGCCGTTGATCGTGAGAGAGCGCGCCGCATCATCGAGGACGTGAGGATACGTGTGCGCTCCTGCCTCGAAGCGCGGAGCGACGAGTAAGGCTGTAGAGACGAAGCGAGTCGTCAGTCAGGACGATGAACGATGAACGAATAACTTTTCCTTTCATTCATCGTTCATCGTTCATCGTTCATCGTTACTTTTCCAGCGGAGGGTTAGTGTATGGACGCGCAGGCCGGTGGGCGTGAAGGGAAGCGGGCGGCGGGGCGCGTGGCGTCCCTCGACGTGTTTCGCGGCATCACCATCGCGGCCATGATCCTCGTCAACAATCCGGGCACGTGGGAGGCAATGCACCCGCCGCTCGCGCACGCCGAATGGCACGGCTGGACGCCGACCGATCTCGTCTTCCCGTTCTTTCTCTTCATCGTCGGCGTCTCGATCACGCTCGCGCTCGGGCGTCGCGCAGAGATCGAAGGACGGAGGCGCGACCTCTACCTGAAAATTATCCGCCGCGCCGCCATCATTTTCGCGCTCGGTCTCGTGCTCGCCGGATTCCCGCGTTATGACCTCTCGACGCTGCGAATCCCCGGCGTTCTCCAGCGCATCGCCGTCTGCTATCTCATTGCCTCCGTCATCTTCCTGAACACGAAATGGCGTGCGCAGGCCGTGATCGCGTCCGCGCTCCTGCTGGTTTATTGGGCATTGATGATGCTCGTCCCCGTGCCGGGCTTCGGCGCGGGCGATCTGAGCATGGAAGGGAATCTGGCGGCCTATATTGATCGCTCGCTCATCGGGCGACACATCTGGAAGCCGCTTTACGACCCCGAAGGAATACTGAGCACGATCCCTGCCATCGCGACGACGCTGGCCGGTGTGCTGACGGGTCACTGGCTCGGCTCGCGCCGGTCGGAGTTTGAAAAAGTTGCGGGAATGTTCGTCGCGGGCGCAGGCGCGGTGGTGCTGGGGTGGGCGTGGGGTTTATGTTTCCCCGTCAACAAGGCTCTATGGACGAGTTCTTATACCATCCTCACGGCCGGTCTGGCGCTGCAACTGCTGGCCGTCTGCTACTGGATGGTTGACATCAAAAAACTGCGCCGCTGGGCGACGCCCTTCTCGGTCTTCGGCATGAACGCGCTCGCGATCTACTTCCTCTCGGAGCTTTTCTCGAACCTCATCGCGCGCGTCAAGTTCACACGCGCCGACGGCAATGCGTCGGATTTGAAGGCGTTCATCTACGAGAATGCTTTTGCCTCGTGGGCGTCGCCGGTCAACGCCTCGCTCATGTTCGCCCTCTGCGTCGTGCTGCTGTGGCTCGCCGTGGCGGGCGTCATGTATCGTCAACGAATTTTCATCAAAGTCTGATAGGCGTTGATTCGGATGGTGAACTGGATCGGACATCGTTGTGTTACTGTTATTCCATTATCCGCAATGATCTGCGCGCGAGGACGCGCTTCCGCCGTCCGCATCCGGGGCGGCGGAAGCGGAGAGTCCTCAAACCACGAAGAAAACGAGCGAGGGGCAGAGCCATGAAACCCAGGTTGGATACCACGGAAATGTTTTTCGTCCTCAGACCCTCGTCCATTCACGGCATCGGGGTCTTCACCCTCCAAACGATCAAGAAAGACACCCGGCTCCGACTTTTCGCCAGGGGCGATAAGATCAGGTATCTTAAAAGTTCGAGCAGCCTTAAGGATATGCTCGTCTACTGCGTGCCAATGGAAGACGGCTACTACATGTGCCCGGCCGATTTCGGGCGGATGTCCGTCGGGTGGCACCTCAATCATTCGGACACGCCGAACGCTTTCCATAAGAATTACATTTATTACGCCGGGCGGGACATCCGTAAAGGCGAAGAGATCACTATAGATTACGGGACGCTGTGAGTCTGACGGATGTGTCCGCGCGGAACCGGCGCAGACTGTGCCGCAGGGATGTGCGGGACTATCGCCCCGACGCGGCGCGAGAGCGCGGAGCAGGCAATCCAACGTCATCCAGACGCCGGAGATTATGTAAGGGGCTGAATGGTGGGCGGCTCTGTTGACCCGCTGCGCCTGTCCTCAACCTTGCGTATCTTCCGGCTGGTGAAGAAGTCTGCGGGCACGAATTCCAACTTAAAGTCCAAGACCCCGTGGCTCACTATAAACGACATGCTCGGGTGTGACTTCAGCGCATTGTAAATCTCGTCGCGGCGTTCATTAACGCCGTGCCCCTCTTCGGCCGGTAGGATCAGCTTCATTTCTGTGCCGTTCGCCACGTCCTCCAGTATCACCTGCAAAAAACTCGCCACGGTCGCGTGCTCGTAGACGACATCGTGAATCTGCCGGTAGGTAAACTTGGTTCCGAAGACGCTGAACACGTCCGTCTTCCTCTGGACGAAGCTGATCCTCGGCATCGTGCGCCCGCAGACGCACGACGCCTCCGTGTATTGCACCTCGTCGCCGATCAAATAAGCGAGCGTGGGCTTGCCCGTGTACATCATCGTAGTCAGGCCGAGCGCCCCTTCGAGCGTATCGTCGCCGAAGTTTTTGAATGCCGCCTTCTTCACCGGCGAAGAATCGTTCAGACCGGGCAGGATGCAATCAGCCCACACGTGTATGCCGTCGTGCGCCTCGCACTCGGCTCCGATGATCCCGCACTCGATGGACGAGTACATCGAGAACGACTCGATGCCGAACTCCCTGAGCAGGTGCTGCTGAATTTTTTCGTCGAGCGGCTCCGCGTAGTAGATTAGCTTTTTGAGGGATGGGATGGCGCTCAGGCTATCGAAAAATTCAGACAGCGAGCGCGCCAGTACGCTCGGGACGGTGATCAGTACGTCCGGGCGGCAGGCGAGTGCCTCTTTCATGCTGCGGCTGAAGTCTTTCCTCGCGCAGTAGAACAGCGAGTCGTACACTCCCAAATCGGCGAGCGCCTTGGTCATCAGCGCGTACATGTTCAATTCGCCGAGGTCTACGGTCAATACGCGCTGACTGCTCGTGATCCCGAAGGCCGCAAACGATCTCGCCAGCAACCTCTGATCTATGAGATCGTCCTCGCGGGTGGCATACCTTGATTTCGGGGCGGCGGTCGTGCCCGATGTCGTCTCCATGAAGAACAGACGCTTATCGAGCGTGCGGAGGGCTTGCGCGTCAATCGCCACGTATGCGGCGGAGCCGGTGAACCCGGCCGAGCGGAAGCGCGCGAGAATCTCCTCGTCGCTCGCAGTCCGGAGGTCTCGGTCGAGACCGGCTTCGACGATGAACTCGCGGTAGCCGGGCAGGTACGCCGCCACCTCAGCGAGAAACGTATTCAGACGGCTCGCCTGTACGAGCCGGAGGTGTTCGGCCGGGGCACACTCGATGTGAGGTTCGTAGATCACGCGTGCTCAGGCCGAAAGGCGAATGTGTCAACGCCTGTCCCCGCCGCGCCATGGCGCACGCTGTACCTGATGACAGGTTGGAGGCGGTTCACGAACGATGTGACGGTGAACACTCCGTCGGCGTCGCTCTCGAAGTAATAGTGCAGGGGGTTGAACGTATAATGAGCATCCCTTTCCGATTTGATGGCGGTCAAGCCGACCCAGGGGTCTCTGAAGAGATCGAATGAGGTGTAGGCGCGCGCGCCTTCTTCTTGCTGCGGCTCGCCGTGCCGGTAAGGGTTATTAAACGTGAAGAGCAGCCTCACTGATTTGGGGAGGAGTTCGACGGGAGGCTCGCTCTCGGTATCCACGAAAACGGCCGTCGGCTTGAATCGCGCAAGGTGTGTTCTCAACGCGTCCGTGTTCTGTTCCCTGACGATGAACGTGGACAAGGGCCAACCGTAAAAGGCCATGTACTTGCCGAACTCCGCGACGGTATAAACGTGCCGGTCGTCAGCGATGAGCATCACCCTGTGCCTGCCTTTCAGTCCCGCATAATCGGTGATGAAAGCGAGCACCTCAAACTCCCTGAGCACGTCGTCGTAATTGAGCAACCTCGGCATGTAGCCGCCCCGCTCCACGTCGTCGCCGAACGTCCGGGTGATACAGATTTGGCCGAAATCGGCCAGCGTGTCCTCCAGCCTCTCGTTGACCAGCCTGTTGTTGGTGATGATTGGCAAATCCGCGAAGGACTCTAAAGACTCTACGCCCCGGCGGCCGTCGTACATGAGCCGGTACATGGTTACTTCTTCTCTGGCCGCCCGAACTTGATTGTCCAACCGGCGCACCAGCTCGGCCTCGCTCATACCAGGATTCTCGTCTTCTGGCGGCCGTGCAGCAAATCCAGCATCGCGCGGTATTGGGGGTAGCACTCGTTCGGCGTCTTCGACAACCTGAAATAGTTACACGCGTCTATGATGTTCTTCATCTCGCTCGACGTGAGGTAGTCGCGCCCCGTGTATCTATCGCTATATCGTTTTATCCCCAGCAGGACATCGGCCAGCCCGGCCTTGCCATCGGCCAGCGGTAGTTGGACGTAAGGGAAATCCACGAGGTCGTGCCCCCATCGCCGCCAGATGGCTTGCAGCGTGCGGTGGTTCGGACAACCGGCCTTGTTCACACATTCAGAACCGTTCTGCGGATTGGCGAGTGTGATGACGGTGAAGTCGAGTTCACTGTATCCGAAGTTGCGTGCCAACGCCTTTGCGGCCGCCTCCCTGTAGCAACTCAGCGTTTTGGCTAAGCCACGCCCACGCTCACTCGGCATGACCGACGTGTACTGACCGTTCATGAAGCAGAACCCGTCATACCCGAAGAAGGTGTAGATCGTCGCGCCGACGAGAGCCGTGCCCCTGACGGCGGCCACCACGCGATATTGAATCTTTCTCTCCCGGTTGGCGTTGTTGAGTGTCAGGAATGCGCCGATGGCATCGCGCCCATCGCGATCCTCTTCGGGGAAATAAGGGAGGATGAGCTTATTGCAAATATCGTCTAAGAGAGGATCGGAGGGGTCGTCCAGGTTAAGCATCTCGATCCCGGGCTGTATGTTAGGGTATTCGATGGCGAGAATTTGGGTATGCATACATCTCTGTAAGAACCGCTATTGTTTAGTGCTAGTAACCCGTGTGACGTTTTGAATAAGGTCTTGCACTTCGTGAATGCGGCTCACGTAGTCTCTAATAAAGATAGATAAGAGACGCCTGGTGTAAATGATTACTTAGCCGAGATGCCCGCCGAGATGGGCTGCACGGACAGATTAGCAATGCAGAGGTAACAATATTTATTCGGGCTTTTAATGTCAATATAAATGTTCTCTATCCTGCACCGCGAGTGAATGTCTTGTGCTCGGGCGTCGTGTTTATCGCGCGCGGCTATGAGCGTCAATAAGCATTGCAAACGTCTCTACAATGTAAACGCTTCATGACATCGCACGCTGTCTTCGTGTGGGCAAACTGAAATAGAACCTGATGACTTAAAAACGGAGAGGGGCAAGGGAATCATATCCCTGCCCCTCTTCCTTATCGCGTTATATAGATCGGCCTGTGGGTAAGTTGGTGGCCTTACCGACCGCGGATGCGATCTTCGCCCGCTTCACCTGCGGCTCGCCGAGCGTTCCTTTGAGCCGCGCAATTAAGCCGCCTCAAGCGACGGTTAGTTACGGTGTCGGATCATCCGGGTTCTTCGTCATCTCTATAGACAATTTATTTAGGTAGCACCCATACTGACTGATGCCGCAGAGGTCGCAGTTGCCGCCGGTTTCCTTGCACAACTCAATGCAGAGTTCGTAGCCTTTATCACACTCCTCGATGGTGGTGGAGTTGGGTTGTGCCAGCGTCTTTAATGTCTTAACGGAGCGTGCAAAATTTTCGGCCAGCGTAGCTTCACGCGCCGCCGATTTGTTATTGGCAATCGCCTTCAAAGCGGCGAGGGCGCGCAACGACGCTTCGCGCAATTTGGCATCTTTAATCCGTTTGAAGTCTCTTGAGCCTATGCTGGACAGGGCGCGCTTCGCCTCGGCGGATGATTTTAACTCTGCCTTGAAGGTGGACGACGCGGCCTGTGTCCGGGCGAGCGTCCCACGGTCGAGCATGTTTCCTCCGACGACCGCGACGAAGAGGACAATAGACGCCAGTTTGAAGTGCTTCGTTATTTTGATGATGCTTTTTTGCATTGCTGTTCTCCTTAGGTTACTGAAACGTGTTTTGCATCCACGGCAATAAACACCCGCCGCCGACATCTCAACTACCTTCACTTAACCAAGGCGCAGAAATGCGTCGAATATTATCAAGAGCGATAGAAAAAGTTTCCGTCGTTATTGAATCTCTCTCTTTCACGATGCGTCTCAAGAGTTTTAGGCATAGGGGAGGATATTAACCAAAGGACATAAGGCGAGTCCGATAATTACGGTTATGTTTTATTGGCTTTGATGCAAAAGTCTTGCGCGACCTCAATATGGTGGGCGTTGCTAGTTGATCTTACTCAACATATCCGCACGTTTTCGACTTTTGCATCAAAGCCTGTTTTATTCGCTTTGCATGACGTGTTTAGACTGATGCGCGATGGGGCTTTGCACAAAAAATACCGAGGGCCGGCGATTTTTTGTGCGGCTCAAATTCCTGCACAAAAAATGGGGGCGTAAACCTTAGGAAAGCGGGGGGAATATTTGTGCAGAAGGGGCTACTTTTTGTGCAGGAGAGGTGATTA
>DATHAZ010000153.1:0-2569 GCA_035296445.1 Pyrinomonadaceae bacterium
ACTTTCGCTTTCACGATCCGCGTCGCACGCGTCCGCCGCGCGGCTTAGGCGGCTGACCGGCCGTAATCGGCGGGGACGAGGAATAGGGTAGCTATTCCCACTTCTTCAACTTCTGGAAACGCTTCACGACCATGTTGCGCTTGAGCGGCGTGAGACGGTTGATGAAGAGGATGCCGTCGCAGTGGTCGGTCTCGTGCTGGAAGCAGCGGGCGGCGAGTTCTTCGGCTTCGCGTTCGTACCACTCGCCGCGCACGTCCTGCGCGCGGAGCGTCGCGCGTTCGGCGCGCTTTAAGGGCGAGTGAATTTTCCCGACCGAGAGGCAGCCCTCTTCCCCCGCCTGTTCGCCCTCGGTGGCGACGATTTCGGGGTTGGCCGCCACGAGTTTGATTCCGGCGCAATCCATCACGAAGAGGCGCAGGGAGAGTCCGATTTGCGGCGCGGCTAAACCCACTCCTTCCGCCGCGTACATCGTCTCGAACATGTCCTCGCACAGCCGCGCCAACTCTTCGTCGAAAACTTCCACCGCGTCGCCCACCTCATTCAGCACCTTCGCCGGGTACTCGGTTATCTTCTTCAACGCCATCTGTTTTATTTCGTCTCGCCCGCTCTATGATATGCTCGCGCCTGCGCGCGAAGTTTACCCGATATGAAACAATATCACGACCTGCTCAAATCCATTCTCGACCACGGCTCTGAACACCGTGACCGCACGGGCGTCGGCACGCTCTCGCACTTCGGCTATCAAACGCGCTTCGACCTGCGCGCCGGTTTCCCCATCGTCACCACCAAGAAAATCCCCTTCCGCTGGGTCGCGGAGGAACTCTTCTGGTTTCTCTCCGGCGACACGAACGAGCGAAACCTGCGCGCGCGCGGCGTGGACATCTGGGCTGAATGGGCGGACGCCGAGCACACGAGCCGTTTCGGGCGCGAGGCCGGCGACCTCGGCCCCGTCTACGGTTATCTCTGGCGTTCCTTCGGCGGGCATTACCCGGCGTGCGACGGCGTAGATCAGATCGCGCGGCTGGTCGAAGGCATCCGCGAGAATCCGAACTCGCGCCGCCTCATCGTCACGGGCTGGGACCCGCGCGTCTGCGACGAAGTTGATCTGCCGCCCTGTCACACGCTTTTCCAGTTCAAGGTCGAAGCGGGAAAAGTTTTGCACTGCCAGTTGTACCAGCGTTCGGCCGACGCCTTCCTCGGCGTGCCCTTCAACATCAGTTCCTACGCGCTGCTGACGCACATGCTCGCGCACGCCTGCGAACTCGAACCGGGCGAATTCATCTACACGCTCGGCGATTACCACATCTACCGAAACCATCTGGAACAGGTGCGCGAACTGCTCGCGCGCGCGCCGCTCCCGTTGCCGCGACTTGAGATTGAAGACGAGGCGGGACGTTTGCGCGGCCTCGCGGGCTTGCTCGACATGCGCTACGAGAACTTAAAACTCATCGGTTACGAATCGCACGGCAAGATCGCCGCCCCTGTGGCGGTGTGAAGCCGTGCGATTTTCGCGCGCGGCCATCCCAAATTTCAGAGACCACACTTTCATGTCCATCATCGGTATCGCAGCGGTTGACCGGAACGGCAGCATCGGCAAGGGCGGCTCGATCCCCTGGCACTATTCCGCCGACATGAAGTTCTTCCGCGAGCAGACCACGGGGCACGCGTGCGTCATGGGACGGCGCACGTGGGCTTCGCTGAAGAGGCCACTAAAGGATCGCCTGAATGTCGTGTTGAGCAGGTCGGCGGGCGTGGAGGCGCGAGGGGAGGAGGGCGTCATCGTCCTGCCGGACAAACGTTCCGTGCTCGCGCTCGCGCCTTATCTTTCGTGCCACCTCTACGTCATCGGCGGCGAGCAAATCTACAAAACTTTCCAGCCCGAGATCGAGCAGTGGGTCGTGACCGAAATCCCCCTCGCGGTCGAGGGCGCGGACACGTTCATGCCCACGGATTTTTTGCAAAATTTCCGGCCACGCCGTTCGCTCTCACTCGCCGACGACCTGAAAGTTACGTTTTACGAAAGAGCTTGAGGCGCGGATTTTTTGCGTGCCGCGACATGAAGCCTTCGACAGCCTGACCCCGACTCTCACACACGAATTTTCGGATCGCCACCCTACCGCCGGAAATCCCCCGCAGACGCAATCTTTTCCTGCTACACGCTTTGGGTGCAAATATGCCTGAAATGGTCGGATGCGCCATTTTATGCGCCCCGCGCCCTCGAATTACCCGCCCTGCGGCGATCCCCGCCGTGGCACTGCGCTTGCACACACCAGACCATTATGACCATCAACGCCGCAACTTACCCCATCTGGCAAAACGCAGCCGCCACCGAGTCCGCGAAGACGGCGGCCGAGAAAGCGCCAACTCCCATGAGCGATCACGCACTTGCGCAACGCGCGGCGGGCGGAGACCTCGCCGCCTTCGAGGAACTGTACGAGCGGCACAACCGGCGTGTGTACAGCTTGTGCCTGCGCATGACGCAGAACGTCGCGGAGGCCGAAGACCTCGCGCAGGAAGCCTTCATTCAACTGTTCCGTAAAATAGGCAGTTTCCGCGGCGAGTCGGCTTT
>DATHAZ010000154.1:0-21043 GCA_035296445.1 Pyrinomonadaceae bacterium
CCTGCGTCCCGGCTACGATTGGTTCTACCCCTATTACCGCGACCGCGCGCTCTGCCTGCAACTCGGCATGACGCCGCTCGAACAACTGCTCTCGGCCGTCGGCGCGGAGGCCGACCCCAACTCGCACGGCCGCCAGATGCCTTCGCACTGGGGACATAAGAAACTCAACATCGTTTCGCAATCGTCGCCCACGGGCACGCAGTTTTTGCAGGCGGTCGGCTGCGCGGAGGCGGGCTATCGCGCCGGACTGATCGAGGAGTTGAAGGGGCGCGCCGAGAATTTTCACGCCGACGAGGTGGTCTACGTCTCGACCGGCGACGGCACGACGAGCCAGGGCGAATTCTGGGAAGCCCTGAACACGGCGAGCAATTTGAAGTTGCCCGTGCTCTTCCTCGTCGAAGATAACGGCTACGCGATCAGCGTGCCCGTCGAGGTGCAGACGGCGGGCGGCGACGTGTCGCGCCTCGTCGCGGGCTTCCCAGACCTCTACTTGCAGAAGTGCGACGGCACAGACCCGGTCGAGTCGCTGGAAACCTTGCAGCGCGCCGTCGAATATTGCCGCGCGCGCCGCGGCCCCGCGCTCGTCCACGCCAAAGTGATCCGCCCCTATTCGCACTCGCTCTCCGACGACGAAAAACTCTACCGCCCCGACGAGGAACGCACTTCCGATGCCGAGCGCGACCCCGTCAAGCGCTTCGGCGCGTTGCTCGTTGACGAAGGCTTCGTCACGCAGGAAGAGTTGCAGAAGTTGAAAGACGAGGTTGACGCAGTCGTCAGCGAGGCGGCGGACATTGCGCTCCAGAGTCCGCAGCCCGCGCCGGAGACGGCCGAGCGGTTCGTCTATTCGCCCGACGTTGACCCCACTTCCGCTGAGTTCGACACGGAGGCGGGCGCGGAATTGTCCGGCAACACGGGCACGATGGTTGACAACATCAACCGCTGCCTGCACGAAGAGATGGCGCGCGATCCGCGCATCGTCGTCTTCGGCGAGGACGTGGCCGACGTGTCGCGCGAAGAGAATTTGGGGAAGGTTAAAGGCAAGGGCGGCGTCTTCAAAGTGACGGCCAACTTGCAGCGCAACTTCGGCTCGGCGCGCGTCTTCAACTCGCCCCTGGCCGAGGCCAACATCGTCGGCCGCGCCATCGGCATGGCGACGCGCGGCTTAAAGCCCGTCGTCGAGATACAGTTCTTCGACTACATCTGGCCTGCCTACCACCAGATCAGAAACGAACTCGCGCTGATGCGCTGGCGCAGCGCAAACGACTTCAAAGCGCCCATCGTCATCCGCTGCCCGGTCGGCGGCTACCTGAAAGGCGGCGCGGTCTACCACTCGCAATCGGGCGACACGCTCTTCACGCACATACCGGGCCTGCGCGTCGTCTACCCCTCGAACGCGCTCGACGCCAACGGCCTGCTGCGCACCGCGATCCGCTCGGACGACCCCGTGCTCTTTCTCGAACACAAACACCTCTACCGTCAGGCGTACAACAAATCGCAGTACCCGCCCGACAATTTCCTGATCCCCTTCGGCAAGGCCAGAACCGTGCGCGAAGGAACCGATCTGTCAATTATCACCTACGGCGCGCTCGTCCAACGCTCCGTCGTCGCCGCCAAGCAGGCCGAAGCGCAGGGGGTGAGCGTCGAAATCATAGACCTCCGCACGCTCGCGCCCTACGACTGGGAGGCAATCGCCGCGACCGTCAGGAAGACGAGCCGCGTCATCGTCGCCCACGAAGACACGCGCACACACGGCTTCGGCGCTGAAGTCGCCGCGCGCATCGGCGACGAGTTGTTCGAGTACCTGGACGCTCCGGTCCGCCGCGTCGCCGCCCTCGACACCTTCGTCGCCTACGCGCCCCAACTCGAAGACGCCATCCTCCCCCAACCCGAAGACGTGCTGCGCGCCATCACCGAACTCAAAGCCTACTGACGAGCACGCGTAATCTCTCGACACAAAAGGGCGGTCATAGTCAGCGACCGCCCTTCTTCTTTTCCTCACAGATCATTGAGATATAATAGTGTGTCGAACATTGGGCATCCCGAAAGATGCTGCCATGTTGGAAATTAGCGAGGCCGGTTAAAGAACTGTTCGCAATTTCCTGAGCGGAGGAATTTATGAATTTTACTGATCGGATTACAACTGACCCGAACATTTGCCACGGCAAGCCTATCATTCGCGGGATGCGTTATCCGGTGGAAATGATTCTTGAATTGCTTAGTTCGGGAATGACCATTGAAGAGATACTGGCCGATTATGAAGACCTCGAACGCGAGGATATTTTGGCGGCTCTATCCTTCGCCGCGCGGCTCAGTCAGGTCAAGCGTCTCGAACTACTGTCCGCATGAAATTTCTCATTGACGCACAACTCCCGCGTCGGCTGGTCTCCTGGTTGCGGGAGTCCGGGCATGATGCGATTCACACTCTTGATTTGCCGCTGGGCAATCGCACACCGGATTCAGCGATCAACGAGCTATCGTTTCTAGAGGGATATGTTGTGGTCACTAAAGACGCCGATTTCGTCAACTCTTTTCTCTTGCACCGAAGGCCTTCCAAATTGTTGCTGGTCTCGACCGGCAATATCCGCAACGCCGATTTAGAATTGCTTTTCTTATCAAATCTGGAAAGTATCGCAGTCCGGTTCGACACCTTCGATTTTATCGAAATAAATCAACAGGCAATAATCTTTCACATCTAAAGATGCCCCCGACTCGAAGACAAATGTCTTCCTGCGCGAGCGGCCGTCCATTACTTTTCCTCGTAGCCCGTCGCGAATATAATGAGTCTCCGATGTAGTTTTGCCTCGCCGTTATACCCGACATTCACCTTAGACAGATCACTCCGAGTTCCCCCGCTTGTGGAGAGACAAAGGAAAGGCTCATATGATGATGTTTAAGAAATGGATGGTTAGCTGCCTGTGCGTAATAGCCGCAATCTCGCTGGCGGGTTGCAAGGCCGGTAACACGAATTCACAACCGGCGGTCGGAACGACAAATTCATCCGCGCCGACGCCGGCCGGGAGCGTCGCCGGAGGCGTCGAGAAACAGAAGCCCGCGCCGGGAACGGGTAACGTGCAGGGTAAAGTTCTCTTCAACGGCAAGCCCGTCGAGAATATTGAAGTTAAGTTGTGCGAAAAGTTCAACCGCTTCCTCGGCGGGTGCGACGGAAAAACTCATACGGCGCGGACGGACGCCGGCGGCGAGTATGTGATCGCCGACGCGGAGCCGAAAGTATACGAGGGTTTGCTGGCGCGCGTGTTTGAAACCGACTCGTACATCTTCGCGGCTTCCGGCATCGCCGGACTCAGTTCGGCCAAGTACGAGGTTGTTCCCGATAAGACTCTGTTCATCGCGCCGACCAATCTCTTCAAGAGCGATCTGAAGCTGCTCAATCCCAAAGCGGGAGCGAAGACGAGCGCGGAAAATCTGGAACTCAAATGGGATGCTTACCCCGATGCGGCTTATTACAAGTTCAGCATCCACCCGGAAGCGCCCGGCGCGTCGGCTCCCTACGTCAACGAACGCGTCGAAGCGACCTCTTTCGCCATAGACAAGCCGCTCGAAAAAGGCACTTACCGCTGGCAGGTCAACGCCTTCAACAGCGCGGATCAAAAGCTGGCGGAGAGCGCCGACGATATAAAATTCACGATCAATTGACGGGGCGCGTTTCAAAGGTGAGCGGGAACTGTCTCCCGCAAACACCACGCGCCCCGCCTGCAAACCCCGCCGCCCTTGCGCTGTGCCTCTTAAAAGTATATGGAGTGGGGCGGCGGGGTTTGCCGCGCGCCGGATACGTTTCCGGCAGTCCCCGCGCCGCGCCTCGTTTATCCGTTTGTCATACACGCCTGTACTGTAACGTTTCGCTACGCGGGGCATTTTTCCGACCGGTTTATCCATTTTTTCGGAAGGAAACGACCGGATCGGCGCGGCATGACTGTTGCCCTCATATCTCTCAGTGACCCCTATTTCAAACTTCCTCCCCCTCGTCTACAACTTAAAATCTGGAGGAGAATTCCAACATGAGTAAACGTTTGCTTTGCATCGCGGGCGGCATGGTCTTGAGCCTTGCTTCCGCCACTTTTGTCGCGGCGCAGGATCGCACGACCACCACTACCACACAAACCACAAAGACAATTCAGAACGCGGACGGCAGCTACACCGTGATTCAATACCCGGCCGACAAAGAGGTCGTCGTTGACCTCACGCCGGGGACGATGATTCCGGGCGCGAAGGGCATGGCCCGCATCATCCGCCGTGGCGACGCGACGAATATCAACCTAGACCTTTCAAACCTGACCGGCGACATGAACAACTTCAACGTCTATGCCGTTGACCCGGCGGGCAGGTTCACGCTGCTCGGCCCCGTCTCGGTGGCGAACGGCGCGGCGACGCAAACTTTCACCACGCCGATGGACAAGTTCATGCTCGTCCTGTCGCCCGAAGGCAACCTGACGACGATGGCGGCGGACACGCCCGTCCTCTTCCGCAGCGGCGTGCCGCAGGGCTTCGCCGTGATCCCGATGGGCAGTCACGGCGAGCGCGACGGCGCGGCGGTCGGCGAACGCGTGTCGGCAGCGACCACTTCGGGCGCATCGGCGGCCTACACCGCGCCGCTTCTCGGCATCCCGAACTGGCGTCAGGGTACGGACACGGAGATGAAGATCAACTTCGCGGGCGAGATGACCGGCACGCGCGCCAACGTCTCCATCGAGCCGCGCAAGGACGGCGCAACCACGATCCGCATGCGCTTCCACGAACTGAAGGAAGCTCCCGGCGGCAAACGCTACGTGCTCTGGGCGATCAGCCCCGACAACAAGTATCACCGTCTCGGTCAGGTCGTGAACACAGGCCAGCGCAATGAAGCGGAGATCAGAACCGAAACCGGCTTGCGCGACTTCGGCCTCTTCATCACCACCGAAGACATCAACGACGCTCCGCCGACCGGCGCGGTCGTCGGCACGCTCATGCGCGGCGGCAACCGGTAAAACCGTCCGCGCGAGTTGGCTTGGATTGGCCTCGCGTCTCCAAGCCCCTCGCGGCTAACTACAATACGCGAGCCTATCACGGCTGCCTTTCACGGAGGGCAGCCGTTTTTTTGAGGGATGATGTGAAGGGATGAAACAGGAGATTTAAGAATTGATCCATTGATCCATTGATTCAATGAAGAAATAGAAATATTGAATCAATGAACCGATGAATCAACGGATCAATTCTTATTCATCCCTCATCCCTTTTTTATTGACCCGCCTGTCGCCCGGCCTGTATATTTCTAAATGCCTGTAGCCTTACAGGCGAGAGGCGGTGAGCAGTTCCCGAAAAGCCGCCTCGTCGAACAAGGTATTCCTCGACAGTCTCCGCCTAAAGAATTAAGTCAGCCCAAACTTAGCTCTCAGACAATTCGTACATAGATTTACGCTGCACCGTCGCTGTAGCGCAAGATGACCGTCGTTGTCCCCCCTCGCCCGGAATTAAAGTCATGCCGAAAAGCCAACTTCTCCCACTATCCCGCTGGCTGCTTCTGCTCTGCCTGTTCGCATGCGCGCTCGGAGCGGCGCGCGCGCAACAGGCGCAGGCCGAGACGCTGCCCGAACTCGTCCGCCGCGTCAAGCCTTCGGTCGTCGCCATCGTCACCTACGACGCGAAAGGCGAGCCGCTTTTGAGCGGCAGCGGTTTCTTCATCCGCCCCGGCCAGGTGTTGACCAACCTACACGTCGTCGAAGGCGCGCGACGCGTCGAGGTGAAGACGCTCGACGGCAAAGGGAGAATCTACGCCTCGCAGGGCGCGCTCGACTTCGACGAAGAGGCCGACCTCGCCGTCCTCAGCGTGGACGTGCCGCACGAGCGCACGCGCGTCTCCGAGTTGACGAACAGTTTGCCGGAGGAGGGCGAGGGAGTGTTCGTCATCGGCAACCCGCTGCGCCTCGAAGGGTCTGTGTCGGACGGCATCGTCTCGGCCGTGCGCGAAGTGCCGAATCTCGGCAAGATCATCCAGACGACCGCGCCCATCTCGCACGGCAACAGCGGCAGCCCCGTCTTCAATTATCGCGGGCAGGTGGTCGGCGTCGTCACCGTCAAGGTCACGAACGGGCAGAACATCAACCTCGCGCTCGCCTCCGCGCGGCTCGCCTCGCTCAAGCCCGACAAGCTCACGACCTACGGCGCGCTCGCCGCGCGCAACCGCAACACCTCGGGCGGCGAAGCCTCCGCCGACTGGTGGTACAAGAACGGGCTGAACTCTCTGTGGCTGGGAAACTACGACGGCGCGCTCGGGTCGTTCGAGCAGGTGGTCAACAAAAATCCGAACCGCGTCGAGGCGTGGATACAGGTCGGCTATTGCAAAGTCAAACAGGGAAAGATGAGCGAGGCGATTCGCGCTTACCAGCAAGCCCTGCGCCTGCGCCCCAACTCCGTCGAGGCTTACAACAAACTCGGCGACGCCTACTATTACGCCAGCAACTTCGGCGAAGCCGTCGCCGCCTACAGGCAGGCCGCGCGCCTTCGGCCCGACCTCGGCGAAGCCTTCTACAACCTCGGCATGACCTACCTCGAAATCGGCGACCGCAACGCCGCACTCGATCAGAGCCGTCTGCTCCGGCCGCTCGACGCCGAACTCTACCAGAAACTTGTCAACGAGTTTCGACGCTAAAATCAAACGATGAAGGCGGAACGATGAACGCGGAATGAAAGCAACTCGTCTTTCATTCCGCGTTCATCATTCCGCCTTCATCGTTTCTTTATTCGCCTAGTTGAACCGTAAACACGTTCTTGTCTATGCGCGCCGGGTCGCCGAGGACGACGAAGCGCAGGTTGTGCATGTACTTTTGCGCGACGCGCTGCACGTCCTTCGGGGTGACGGCGCGGAGGCGTTCGAGGAACGTGATGGAATTGCGCCAGCCGCCGCCGATGAGTTCGTACATGGCGAGGTCGCCGGCCTGCGCGGCGTTCGTCTCCTGCCCCATGTAGTGACGCGTGAGGAAGCCGGAGATGACGCCTGCGATCTCGGAGTCGGGCGCGGCTTCGCGCTGCAATTTCGAGATTTCAAAGAGCATCACGCTGACGGCCTGATTGGCGTCAACGGCCGAGACGGAGATGCCGCCGAGGTTCGCGCCCTGCGTGCGCAGGAACGCCTCCGGCGCGTAAGAGAGGTTGCGCTTGTAACGCACTTCGATCATCACGCGGTCTTGCAGCAGCGAAGAGGCAACGCGCATCGCGTAATAGTCTTCGGAAGAGAGCGGCGGCGCGGCGAAGACGCCCTGAATGTAGTTGGTCGGGATGGCACGCTGCGTTACGTCAACGGTCGCGGATTTAAAGGCCAGCGGCGGCAGCGGCGACGGACGGTAATCGCCGCGCGGCAGTTTGCCGAATGAGGCGGTGATCTCGGCGCGTACCTTCGCGGCGTCCAAATCGCCGACGAGCACGAGCAGGAGGCGCGAGGTTTGCATCATCTGCGTGTGGTAACGGCGCAGGTCTTCGACCGAGAGGCGGCTCAGGGTCTGCTCCGTGCCGTCCGGGTCGTTCATGTAAGGGTGTCCGGCGTAGGCGACGCGCGATTGCAGCACTTCGATGAAAGAGTCGGGCGTGTCCGTGTCGTCGCGCCGCGAGATGACGAGACGGTTCTGGACGCGCCGCACATCTTCGGGCGCGAACTGCGGCCGGAGCGCGACATCCGTGAAAATTTCCCACGAGCGGTCGAAGTTGGGACGCGTCGAGGCGAAGGAGAGCACCGAGTAGTCGTAGCTCAGGCCGTAGCTGATGGACGATCCCATCCGCGCCAGTTCCTTGCGCAAACGCTCGCGGGGAAAGGCCGCGCTCGCTTCCGACATGGCGTCGAGCATCAGGGCTTCTATCCCTGCGTTCTCCGCCGTCACGTTGCGCGCGCCGCCGCGCAGGAAAAGCCCGCCCGACACTGACAAACTGCCCGCGCGCCGCTTGACGAGCACCTTCAAACCGTTGACTTCAAACTCGGTGACGAGCGACTCGGCGGTCGCCGCCACTTCACGTACTTTCTCCTTGTCCGGCGTCGGCGCGGGCGTCGCGCGCGTCTGCGGAGCGGCGGCCGGAGCAACGCCCTGTTGCGCCCACGCGTCGCCGGTCGAGAAGAACATCAGGAAGGCGCACGCGGCCGAGAGCGCAAACGCGCACCGCGCCGGTTTAAGATTTTGAGTTTCCATCATCATAAAAAAACAGTGACAAGTGACGAGTGACAAGTGACAAGCAGGAATCAAGACAAGTTCTTTGGTTTAACTTGTCACTCGTCACTTGTCACTCGTCACTTACTACTTGGCTCCTTCTCCGATCAAATCCTGCGGCGTCAGTTGCGCCTGTCGCTGCGATTCTTCCGAGAGCAGGGAGAGGCCGACGTGCGGCTTGCCCTGAATGTACGTCGTCACGTAGCGGTTGATGTCTGCGCGCGAGGTGCGGCGCAGGTTGCCGAGATAGCCGCGAAAATATTCGAGTCCGGTCGAAGCCCACCAGAAGCCGATGGTGTGCGTGTAGTCGGACAGCTTCTCGCGCGAGTAGAGGTCGTCGGCTTCGAGCAGACCCTTGGCGGCTTCGAGTTGCTCGTCGGTGTAGTATGCCGGGTCGTTGAAACTGGCGACCTCTTTGTAGATGGCGCGAAGCGCGGCGCGCGCCTTGTCGGGCGTCGTCTGCGCGAGCATTTGAATGGGGCCGACGTTGCGCTGCGTGTAATAGTTGAAGTCTACGGCGGTGACGAGTCCGGTATCCACGAGAGCGCGCTGGAAGCGCGAATCGGGCTGGCGCAGGATGAAGGAGAACACGTCGGCCGCATAGGTGGCCGCGTTATCCTTGCCGATGGACGGGCCGTGCCAGCCGATGTTGAGGATGACGTTGTTGACGGGTTGCTTGATCACCACGCCCTCGCTTTTGGGGAGCGGCGGGTGCTCGACCATCGGGTACTTCACAAACGGGTCTTCGCCCTTCTGCCAGTCGCCGAAAAGCTCCTGCGCGAACTTGAAAACCTCCTCCGCCTTCGCGTCGCCCGTCACGATGAGGGCGGCGTTGTTCGGGATGTAGTAGCGCGACTGGATGAGGCGCATCGTCTCGGTGGTGGTGGCCATCACCGTCTGGCGGTTGCCGCCCGGATTCTTGCGGCTCGGATACTTGTAGAAGAGGCGGTTGTTGAGTTCGATACTTAAGAAGCCGTAAGGGTTCGACTCGTGGCGGTCGAGTTCGCCGAGCACGGCCTGACGCTCCTGCTCGAACTGCTGCGGGTGAAAGAGCGGATAGCGCGCCGAGTCGCGCATCGCCACCATCGCCACGCGCAGGTTCGGGCTGGTCGTGTGCGAGTAGTAGTTGACGATCTCCTCGCGCGTCGAGGCGTTCGACAGCACGCCGAGTTGATCGAGCGTCCGTAGATACTCAGCCCCTTCGAGCACGGCCTTGTTGGCTTTGAAGAACATGTGCTCGTAGAGGTGCGAGAGGCCGTTCAGTTCCGGCGGCTCGGTGTAAGAGCCGTTCTTGACGGCGAGTTCGAGCGAGACGAGCGGGATCGAGTGGTCTTCGAGGACGATCACTTCAAGCCCGTTCGCAAGCACGCGGCTGACAAGCTGCGATTGTGCCGTCGCCGTCGCGGCGGCCGCGGTTTGCGGCGCGGGGGCGGTCGCCGTGCTGCGCCGCGCGGTTTGCGGCGCGCGCGCGTAGGCGTTCGAGGGCAGTTGCAGCGTAGCCGTGGCGAGCGACAGCAGGATCGCCAGAGTCGAGAGATAACGCGTCAGGAAAGTTCGCTTCATAAATTATTCGTGTGCATGTTCGGAGAATCCCCCGCGCGCTCGCATGACGACAAACAGCACGGGCGGCCGAGAGACATCAACTGGCAGGCGTTTACAGATTCGCACCCTTTAGAGGCGGATCATAACACGCCGCGTTGCTTGGCTGATAAGCGGGAGAAAAAAGGCAGGACGCAAAATGGATGGGCAGGACGTAGAAAATGGATTTCCGTTGAGGCCGGCTGCGTAGGGTCGTTAGTACGGCTCGTGGGGAGAATCAAACACCTTCTGCTTTATCCAGATAAAGCACACCGGCAAGCTGACCCTCCAAGTTTGCCGTTCTTGCTTTCGCATTAACTTCGCTGGGGGCGTCAGAATATTTCACCCCACGATAATGCCCTATAAACTCCCATTGCTTAGAGGCTCGTTGGAGGAAAACCGGGATCGGGTTCTCTTGCTCCACAAGCCTCCTGGCAGATGAAACCCTTAACTTGCCATATCCGACTAAGATTTCATAAGGAGCTTTCGGGTTCAAATCAGTTCTAAAGCATCCGCCGACCACATCACCCTTGTTACGGGGAAGGTACGTCCAGGAACTCCCTCCCAACATGTGAGAGATTTCTTCACGACTATAAAGCTCCCCCAATTTAGGTTTTTCAAATTTGCTCATAGCTTTTGCTTTAAATAAAGTTTCAGCTCACTACTCGAACGCATAACTACAACCTCGCCTGCGGCATGTCGGCGAGCGCGCGTGCGCGCAGGGCGGCGCGGTAGGGTTTGGCCGTGTCGCCCCCGGCGTTCGACGACCAGCGGACGCGAATCGCCTGTCGCTCGCGGCTGTCGAGGCCGACGCGCATGCTGTAGGACTGGCGCGTGCGCGGCACGTAGAGGACGAGGCGACGGCTGAACGGGTCGTCGCGCGAGTCCGTGCCGGTGCAGATGATCTCGTCGTAGCCGTCGCCGTCGGCGTCCGCGACGGTTGTAGCCCACTTCGCCCCGCGAAATCCTTCCTTGTCGAGCGTTGCGTGCCCGGCCACGCGAAAGCCTCCGAGCGCGCCGCGCGACTCCATCAGAACGAGATCGGACGTGCCTGCGCTCCGCTCATCGCGGACGGCCGCGATGCTCGTGCCGCGCACGGTACGCAGCACGCGCGCTTCGCTCACCGCACCATTGGTCGAGACGCTGGCCGCGATCTGCCGCGCGGCGTCGTTTGAGAGCGAAGCGGGAATCACGGTCGGCGTCTTCCCGCCGGCCTGCGCTTCGTCCGCGAAAGCGGTCTGGAGGACGGCGGGCGAGACGGTAGTCACGCGCGCGGGCGCGGCTGAGTTGACGCGCGCGCTCGTCGTGCCGCTCGAAGACCACGCGAAGAACAGCCCGCCGAGCAACGCGAGCGCGGCCACGGCGGCGATGGCGCGCGAGGCGTTCGACGAGCGTGTGTCGAGCGTGGCGATGGTGGAAGCGAACGGCGCGGCCGATTCCGGCATGACGAGTTGCGCCGTGTTCTGGATGCTGCGTTCGAGCATCGCGCGAGTTTCACGCGCCGACTTCGGGCGGTCGTCCGGATTTTTGGCGAGCAGCGTGTGCGTGGCGAGCGCGAGGCGGCGCGGGACTTCGGGGCAGCGCGCCATGAGGGGCGGCGGCGCGGAGGTCGCCTGCCGGACGAGCACGGCCGATTGCAGCCCGTCCGTGAACGGCGGTTGCCCGGACAGCATTTCGTAGACGAGCACGCCGACGCTGTAGAGGTCGCTCGCCGTGCCGACGGGCTTGCCCATACATTGTTCGGGCGACATGTAACGCGGCGTGCCGATGATCAAACCCGACTCGGTTGTGGCGTGCGTCTTGGTCACGTCGGCCGAGGCCGTGAGCACTTTGGCGATGCCGAAATCCAGCACCGAGACGCCGCGCTCGTTGAGCATGATGTTCGACGGCTTGAGGTCGCGGTGGACGATGCCGAGCGCGTGCGCTTCGGCCAGCACGTCGCAGATTTCGCAGGCGATGCGCACGGCGCGCTCGGGCGAGAAACGCCCCTCGCGCGCCAGCACGTCGGCCAGCGTCGAGCCTTCGACGTGTTCCATCACGATGAAGGGGCGGCCGTCGGGGAGGCTCCCCGCGTCGAAGATCATTGCGGCGCGCTTGTGCCTGAGACGCGCCATCGTGCGCGCCTCGCGCATGAAGCGTTCGGCCACTTCGGGGTCGGCGGCAAACTCGGCTTTGAGAACTTTGACGGCGACGGGGCGTTCCAGTCCGAGGTGCGTGGCGAGATAGACAGTGCCCATCCCGCCCCTGCCGATCTCACACTCGATCCGGAAGCGGTTAGCAATGACACGGGGGATGTCCATGATAAAACCCTCTTTTTGGGGACAAAGGGTCGCAGTCTTGGCCGTTTACTTCTGAACGAGACGAGGGGGAAGTAGCGCGGTCGAGCGGCGAGAGGAGACTAATTGTTAATCCTTCGATACGGGCAACGGGGAAAGTTGACGCTTGCTGAAACGGCGGATGCCGATGGTCACGGAGTTTAGCACTAAGAAAGGCGAAAGGTAAAAGCAAAATTGCAGCCCCACCGATTTTTTAGCGAGACCGCCGCCCGGCGATATTTCGCCCCCACGCCGGTTCGCACCAGTTGCATTAGCGCGCTGCGATCTCGGTTATCCAGTGCGCGAATAAGACGGCGATGAGCAGGTGTGCGTATACCTTCGTGGCGATGCGGATGCGGCGATGAACCGCTCCGCTGGCGGCGGGCATATGGCGTCGGCGGTGGAACGCCAGAAACAGGAGCGCGAGGGCGAGCAGAACGAGGCCGGAGACGAGGAACAGCCCGGCGGGATTCAGTTGCCACGCCGCGCCGAAGCGGAAGTGCAACGCGTGGAGGACGCTACGCGTGAGGCCGCAGGTCGGGCAAGGGAAATCGAGCCATCGCTTGAACCAGCATTCCCAAAGCAACTCGCGACCGGCGACGAACACGCGCCCGTCCCTGACCGACGCGAGCGAGCGCAGGATGCAGAGTTGCAGCAGGACGAGCGCGCCGAGGAGGCCGGGCGCGGAGCTAGTGCGGCTCATTAAATTCCCGAGCGTCGTCAGGCTCATTAAATTGCGCGGCCGTTTCGTCCCGCCGTTCAAACTTCGGCTCAACATGCCGGCTGCGTCCCGTCGGTCTCGTGGGATCATCGAGAAACCGTGGTCGAGGTCTTCGCGTCCGCGGTAGTGGCCGTGCTCGACGCGGACAACCACCCGGCGGCGCGTTTGACGAAACGCAAGAATAGAGACGTTCCGAAAATCCCCCACAGCGCGCCCGTCAGCAGACGCCGCGCGTTATCGCCCTCGCCGCCGGTGACGACGGCGTGCAGAACGTCGAGCGGCAGCAGGAGCGCGAGCGCGACGCTCTTGCCAAGCGGCGGCACGCGCTTCTTCCACAGCAGCCAGCCGAACAGCGCGATTGCGCCGATCAGGATTCCCGTGCAACGCCAGCACAGAGGCAGTTGCACGCCCCACAGTTGAGGCGAACGGGCGGGCAGTTGGTGACACCACCAACTGCCCGCCCACATCAAGGCGCGATAAAAACTTCCGGCCGCCCCGTCCAAGACAATCACGCGTTTTGTTATTTGAAAAGAATCGGCTGGAACTGGCCGTTCGAATTTTTCGCCGCTTCGTCCCAACTGTGGATCGCCGCCGCGATGTTGATGATCGGCATCAGCACTAAGAGACAGACGCCGACGGCAACGAGGGTCAGGATGAAGCCAATGAACCCGTAAACCAGCGTGGCAGCGAAGATGCCGATCCCGAGTCCGGCCTTGTTGGGCACGAACAGGAGGCCGAGGCCGGGGAAGAAGAAACTGACGAGCGCGGGCACGGCCGGGTGCATCGGCTGGCTGCCCGAGGGCGTCTGCTGGTAAGAGGGCGTCATGTTCTGCCCTGCGTTGTAGGAGGGATAATTGGGCGGGGGCGTCTGCGGCGTGTAACCGCCGGTCGGGTTGTAGGCGTCGGCGGGGGGCGGCTGGTTGTTCAAATCGCCGCTCATGCGCCACGATTCGGGTGCGGGTGCGGGCGCGAGCGTCGCGCCGCAACTGACGCAAAATTTCGTTCCATCAACGTTGTTCGTACCGCAAGAGGCGCAGGTTGCCATTATCTTCTCCTTCGAAGGGGTGTTTGAGATGTTCGGGTCTGAAAGTGCCCGTTAAATATTCGGAATCCAGAAATCCTGGCCGCGCTCGACGACGCGCTTGAGTCCGAGGGCGCGCAACTCTTTCTCACGAACGCCGAGAAAAGTAAAGTGCGGCAGATCGTGGAGCACGGTTTGAAACCAACCGTGGCGCGCCAGAATCTCGCGCACTCGCCCATCGCGAAACTCCACCGCGTCGAACGCCAGCATCGCGAGGTGCTGCGACGCGCCCGGCGCGGCCACCGACGACAAGATCGTCCGCGAAAAATCTTTGCTGAAAAAATTGCCGCGCTCTTCCTCCTTGAGCACCGCCGCGATCTGTTCGGCGCAACAGAGTGCGCCGAGACGTTCCGCCTCGTCGGGCGCGAGCGATTTCTCCGAGACCCAGTAGGCCAGCGCGGGCGTGACGCGCGATTCCCACAAGCGCAGCGTATCCGCATAACTGCGCCGCGCCGCCTCCGCGCCGCCGCGCGGCGTGATCTCCAAGCCGTGCGCGTGCGCCTCTGTGCGCGCCGCGAGCAGCGCATCGAGCGCGGCCGTTTGCAACTCGATCTGCGCACCCGCGATGAGCGCCGCGCGCGGCTCGACCTCCGACTGAAATTGTTCGCACTCTTCCGCGCTCCGAAACACGCAGCGCGGCGGCACGCGCACGCGCGCGTCCGCCACGAACATCGCGCCGTACTCGGCCAGCAAACGACGCTCGACCGCATCGCACGCGTCGCACAACTCTTCCGGCCTCATGCCGCGGCGCGCGAGCGCGTCGGTGAGCGCGGCGTAAAAGGGCGATGCGGTGAAGTCGTCCGCCTGCGCCTGCGTCGTGCCGTGGTCGGGCATTGCGGGGTGTTCGCTATTTTTGCGCATGCGCGGTCGTGGTTCGTCGGGCGTGCCTTTACAATTTTCGCTGGTCTCGCTTTTCGCGGCGGGCGCGGGACTGAGGTATGCTACCAAGAGTCGGGGCTGAACGAAAGAATCGGCGAAAGAATTTGCACGCGCGGCGGGGAAAACTCTGTTGGAGCGACTCGAACAATTTCGCGAAACGCTGGCGACCTACCGCAAGTACGGCTGGCAACTCGCGCGCGTCCTGATACGCCCTGAGACCCTCGCGGAACTGCGCGCCGCGACGGGCGGCGAAAACTTTGAAAGCGTCGCGGCGCGCGAATTTCCGTTTGACGCCATGTGGTTCGTGCGTCCCGCCGGGGGCGGGCGCGAAGCCTGGGAACTACGCCTCGTCGGCGATTCCCCCTACGCGCTCTTCGAACTGTTCGAGGCCGACGAGGAAGAAGAAGACCGCGAAGACGTGCGGCGCGAAATGGAAGCGAAGATAAAGGAGCGGCTGAACGTGGAATGAGAAGGCATTCAGAAAACAGAAGACAGGAGTCAGAAGAAGAACAAGCCGCTTTCATTCTGACTCCTGTCTTCTGTTTTCTGAATACTATCTGCTACGTTCGCCGTCCCATCTTGACCGGGATCGTGATGCGCTGCCCTTCACGGTAGACGACGACATCAACGGTGCTGGCCGGCTTGGCGCGGTTGATATAGTCGAAGAGTCCCTCCTCGGTACGGACGGGCTTGCCGTCGAACTCGACGACAATATCGCCATATTTGAGACCGGCCAGATCGGCGGGGCGGTTGGGATACACCTCGCCGAGACGCATGCCGTGAATCTTCGTGCCCTCAATGGCTACGCGATCCGTGGCCTCGATGCCGAGCATCCCTCTCTCTTTCGGCCTGAAGGCGTCGGAGTTGTAGTCCGCGCTCGAAATGGTCGTCAACTGCGCGGTCTTCGTCTCGCCGTCGCGAAGGTAAACGACCTCGACCGTCTTGCCGATGGGCGTCTGGCGCAGCGCATCGCGCATGGTGTCTTCGCCGTTCACCGGCAGCCCGTCGAACTTCGTGATGATGTCGCCGTCGAGGAGTCCCGCCGCTTCGGCCGGGCTGCCGGGCATCGCCCCTGCGAGCAGCGCGCCCGCCGCCCCTTCCGTGTCGCCGAACTCCGACGCGCCGAAGAACGAATGCGGCCGATCAGGCTGCGACTGAAACGCGCCGCTTTGCTGCACCGCGTTTCTCAACGAGCGGAACAGAAATACCCCCCCGACCACCCCGAGCGGAACGAGCAACAGGAACGCCAGCGCGAACGCCAGCCACTTCCTGCCCTTGCGGCGGCGGCGACCGGGACTCACATGCTGCGGCGACGCGGGAGCGGCCGGCGAGATGAGGGTCGTCTGCGCGCCGGCCGACGCCGCGAGCGCCTGATTGCCCTCGGCCATGCCGGGCATGTACGGCCTCTGGTCGAAACGCACCGTCTCCACGTATTCCGCCATGCCCTCGCCGAGGCGATACCCGCAGGCGCGGCAAAAGCGCATTCCGTCCACGAGCGGGGCGGCGCAACTCGGACACGTCTGCGCGTTCGCGCCCGAGGCGGCGGTCTTTTCTGCGGCGCGTTGAGTTTCGGTTTCCATAAAGTTTTTCCCGTCCCGTGCTGGAATCGCGGACGCCGGGCGGGCGTCCGGTCATGTGTGGCGTCAGGAATTATACGCCAACTTGCGCACCCCGGTTGCACATTCATACGCCCGCGGCATAAACTTTTGCGCGTGCGAGACAACGGCACGAGACCGCGGCGCACCAGACAGACAAACGCGCGACCGGAAACTGTCAGACGAAAGAATGAGGCCCCGACTTGGAAGTAGTTAAAGCCCTCGCTGCATTGCAGCCGCTCTACAATAAAGACAACATCGAGATCGTGACCGAGGACGGAACGCGCGTGCGCGGCCTCGTCAAGAGCATGAAAACGACGCAGGCTCTCACCAAACCGAGCGTCAAAATCCAGCGCGCCGACGGCGAGGTCGTCAAGATCACCTTCGACACCATCATCGAAATCGTGGATCATAACGCGGCCGAAAGGGAGCCTTGAGCGACGGGCGGTATTTTGTGGTGCGTGCGTGCGCGCGCCGCAAGATATTTTGTTTTTCACCGTAACAGTCTTTTCGTCGCGGGTGGTTTTTAAGGTATGATATTTCGCGCGCGGGTGGTCTAAAAGAGGAAGCGTCCCGCGCGTTTCTACTTATGCAGAAAACTTCCGACATCACGATTCAGGAATTCGGCGGGCGTGTGGCGAGCGTGTGGCAGGGCTTGCGCCCTTCGACGCGCAGCCTCGTCGAGCGCGCTCTCACGTCGGCCGCGCCCGTCACCGCCGCCGCGTCGCCGCGCTGTAGCGCGCCCTACGACGCGCGCTCCGAATGGGAACTCAGCCGTCTGCTCGCCGCGCTCGACGGGCGCGCGAAGGAGACGGGCGCACGCATCCTGAGCGTCGAAGAGGTGAGCGAACTGACGCGCATGGCCGAGACCTGCGCACACGTCCTGCACGGCGAGGCGCGTTCGGCCGAAGTGTTCGCGCAGCTTTTGGAGCGCGCTCTCTTCGTCCGCGACTACAAGCGCGTTGACGTGCTGGCCGACACGTTCGCCGCGCGGCTGCCGGCCGCGGAGGTCTGCGAACTCGCGCGCCACCCGAACCCGAGCGTGCGCGCTCTGGCGCACGAAGCCCTCGCGCAATCGCCCACGGGCGTGCTCGTCGAATTGCTCGGCGACCCGGTGGACGCAGACGTGGCGCGCGACGCGCTCGTCTTACAGGCGGACGATTACGGCTCGGAAGAAGCCCGCTGGGTCGTCAGCGCACTGGAGCGCGCCGACGCCAGCGAAGACGAACTATAAAAGCCGGCCAATGAACTATCAAAAGGCGAACTGTAAAAAGACGAACCATAAAAAAAGCCGCTCGAAGTCGAGCGGCTTTTCACTTTCGACCTCACGCATCCCGACGAAACTTTGCCCGACAATATAACGGCCGAAAGCCCCGTCAGGGGCGAAAGATTTATAGCCCACGGCGCGAGCCGTGGGATCAAGCAGTAGATAATATTGAGAAGCCCCGTCAGGGGCGAAAGAGATTCAACCGCGAATTTCTTTCGCCCCTGACGGGGCTTTGCTTTACTTGCGTATCTTTCCCTACGGCTTGCGCCGTGGGCTACAAGTCTGTCGCCCCTGTCGGGGCTTTCGGTCATCGCAACGGAGCACTTTGCCCGTCGCCGATCTCGCGCAGACGCGCCACCACCTGTTCGATCAGCCAGTTGGGCGTCGAAGCCCCGGCCGTGACGCCGACGCGCTCGACGCCGCGCAAATCCCCTGCGTCAATCTCTTCCGGCGTCTCGATCAGAAAACTACGCTCGCACCCCTCCTTGCAGACCGAGAGGAGTTTCAGACTGTTTGACGAATGCTTGCCGCCGATGACGTAGAAGGCTTCGACGTGCCCGGCGAGGGCGCGCGCGGCATCCTGCCGGTCGCGCGTGGCCGAACAGATGGTGTTGACGATCTGCGGCTCGGAGTCGGACTTGGCGCGCACGGCTTCGGCGGCTTCGAGAAAGGTGCTGAGTTTGATCGTGGTCTGCGAGACGACGAGCGGCGCGTGGAGCGCGGGCAGATTCGCCACCTCGCCCGCGTCGCGCACGACGTGCGAATTCTTCGGCGCGTAGCCGACGACGCCGATCATCTCCGGGTGATCCGGGTTGCCGACCACCACCACGTCGCGCCCCTCCGCGGCGGCGCGCTCGGCGAGCTTCTGCACTTTGGTCACGAACGGGCACGTTGCGTCAACCACGTGCGAGGCGCGCGCTTCGAGTTCGCGCTGCACGTCGGGCGTCACGCCGTGGGCGCGGATAACGGCCGTCACCTCGCCCTCAACATCGGCGGGCGCGTCAATCGTCGCGACGCCGTGCGATTCGAGGCGCTGTATCTCCTGCGTGTTGTGAATGAGCGGCCCGAGCGTGCGGACGCGCGCGCCCTTCGAGAGCGCGTCCTCCACCATCTCTACGGCGCGCTCCACGCCGAAACAGAACCCGTACTCTTCGGCCAACAGAACCTGCATTGCGCTTTACCTTCCGAATCTCCGCTGTGTGACTTTCGCGTTTAGACTCGCGCCTCGGCCTCAACTGTTCGGACGCCTCGATACGACGGTCTAAACTCAAACATTCTCTACCCCATGCCGTCCGGCGGCGGCGTCTGCGTCTGCGACTCGCGCGTGCCACGCCGCTGCCATTCTTCGCGCAGGCAGTCGCCGCCGCGCAGGGCTTCGTCAATCCAACCGATCTTTTTATCGGCCAGCCAACCGACGCTGCCCCAGAAATTCTTCTCGAACTCGCCGAACTTGTAAGCCACGTCGCGCGGCAGGACGGCGTAAGATGCGTCGGAGAGGAAACGCCACACGTCCGAGAGCGTGTCGCCGGTGTGGTAGCGTGTTTCGTTAGTTTCAGCCATAAATAAACTTCACTCCTTCAACGTGCCTATACGCCCGCGCCGCCGCCTTCGTTCCACATACTAACAAAAGTGAGCGGTAAGCAGTAAGCAGTGAGCAGTTAAAGCGCAAAGTGCCGCCGGCAACTTTTAACCGCTCATTGCTTACTGCTTACCGCTCACTGTCTGACTTTTCTTCCCCGATGGCTTCCTTCACCACCGGCCACATCATCTTCGCCCAGTATTCGTAGCCCTCGTCGGAAGGGTGGAAGCCGTCGGGCGAGAAAAATTCCGGGTGGTTGGGGATCACTTCGCGGCTCATGCCGTAGGCGTCAACGACGAGCAGGTCGTGACGCTTCCCGATCTCTGCGATGTGCGTGTTGAAGAGTTGGATACGCTGCCGCACCTGTTCGTGGAGGAACGCGGGGACGCGCGGCGCGTGCGAGATGTCGGGAATATTGGTGGCGACGATGGGCGCGTCTGTTTTGCTTTTCAGACGCGTGACGATCTCTTCGTAGTTGCGCGCGAATTGGTCTGGCGAGACCCCGTGGCTCACGTCGTTGATGCCGATGCCGAGCGTGACGAGCGTCGGGCGCGTCGAGTCGAGACGCGCGAGTTGACTGCGCAAAACGTCCGAGGTCTCCGCGCCGCTCACGCAAAAGTTGCGCACGCTCGATCCCGAGCGCACGCGCTCGATGCGCTCGAAGACGCGCGCCACGTAGCCGCCTTTGCGCGCGCCGACGCCGACGCCCGTCGAATCCCCGAATGCGACGTAAACAACCGGCGTCACGGCCGCCGACATCTTCTGTTCCGCCCTCATGCCCGTCCCCTCGTCTTTGTTCGCCCGCGTTTGTCTCAACCCGCACGCCGCGCCGGTCAGCAACAGAAACGCCAGCGCGTAAACTACAAAAGCGCGATAAAACCCCTCGCTCATAAAACGCTTGACCCCTTAAAAACCTTTCCCGTTGCGAAACCACTTTTTCACAACATCTCTTCGGAGCGCACCGGCTCGCGCAGGATGCTCTCGGCCGCTTCATAAGCGACGCGCGCGGCGGCCGGGTGCGACTCGCGCAAATTCCCGATCTGCATGAGCGACTCGCCCGTGCGCGAAAGCAGGCGAAACAAATCGCCCTCTTCGGCGCGCGTCTGCCGCACGAGTTCTTCCCACTTCATCCCCTTCGCCCAGCGCATCACGGCGGCGGCGGCCGAGAAATTCATCTCGGGCGCGGGGTCTAATCCCTGCCGCCATTCCACGCTCGCCACCTCGTAAGCGATCCGTTCAAACTCGGCGAGGGTGGAGACGAGCGCATCGTCGAGTTGTAACTCGCCGTAGTCGCGTTCGGCGTCTGCGGCGAGCGCGGCCATCAGCCCGGCGGCGCGCGCCGCATCGAGCGATGCGAAGAGGTCGCGCTCAATCGCCTCGCCGACGAGCAGCGGGCGGTCGAGCCGCAAGTCCGCGAGCCAACGCCCGCGCTCCGTGACGCGCTCCTGCTCGAAATCGAGGTAGCCGAAATGTTCGAGCACGCGCGCGCGCCGCTCGAACGGCTGCCACACCTCCGCGCGCAAAACTTCGATGCGCCGCTCCGCGCGCTCGGCTGCCTCCGCATCGGGAAGCGCCGCCCACAAAGCCTCCTCGCAACGCCGCCGCGCTTCGTCATCGCCCGGCTCGCCGCCCGCCGCCGCGCCCGCCCCGGCGACAGCGGACGCGGTAAGCATCTCCATCAAATCGTTGATCACATCGACGGCATCGCTCGTCCCGGCGCGCGCATCGCGCAGGCGCGGCTCCTGCATGAGCGTCGCGCGCCCCGCGTGCACGTCTGCAAAGGCCGCGTCGCGCGCGTTCTCCGTCAGCGGGTAAACTTCCTCGTAGACGCGCCCGACGCGC
>DATHAZ010000155.1:0-66128 GCA_035296445.1 Pyrinomonadaceae bacterium
GCGTTACCTGCAAATGCTGCTGTTACAGACGAGCCAGATCGCCGCCTGTAATCGCCTCCACACAATCAGTGAGCGACTCGCCCGCTGGCTGTTGATGAGCCAGGACAGGTGCAGGTGTGACGATTTGCCGTTCACGCAGGACTTTATAGCCCTGATGCTCGGCACTCGACGAGCGGGCGTCACCGAGGCGGCTATCCTCCTACAAGCCGAGGAGTACATCACTTACCGGCGCGGACACATTAAAATACTGGACAGGGCAGGGATGGAAGACTATGCCTGCGAGTGCTACCGGATTGTGAAGGACGAGTTTGACCGTGTTGTCGGTTGAGTTTCATCTCAGGTAAGCATTCTATTCTCTCCGGCCTGTGGTGAGTCGAGTAAATTTATGCCAAGCAAGGCCGGTGAAAGCGAATTCGCACGCGCTCTCACCGGCCTTTGTGTTTTCTAACCTCCGGCCTCTAACTTCCAGCCTCTGTTTTTAAGTGATGAAGGTTGGGAACAACGCGGCCGCGCCGAGGCCGAGCAACAGGCCGAACGCCCACAGGCCGATGGAGATCGCCCAGGCCGTGCCGCTCGTGACCTTCTCGCCGCTGTGGCGCAGGCCCGTCGCCGTCAACCAGATTCCGTAGAGCGTGAAGAGTCCGATGCTGCTGCCGAGCACGAACAGGTAGGGGTTCTCCGCCGGGTTGAAGAGCACGCCGAGGTCTGCGCGCGCCAGGCCGCGTTGCCCCTTGAGCGGCTCGATGTCGTCGGGCGACTTGAGGAAGAGCAGGAGCAGGCTGATCAGGTTCTGCAACACGATGACCGGCAACCCCGCGAAGACCGCGACCGAGAATGCCTGCCAGAATTTGATGCGCGCGCCCGACACCAACACGCCGAGCATGTAGAGTCCGGCCAGAATCGCCATGATGACGAAAACGCCGACGACGCCGTTGATCGCGCCCGACATTTTGGTGAACGGCTGGCGGGCGTCAGCCGCCGTGCGCTCGCGCATCTCCGCCGCGCGCTCGGCCGGGATGAAGCCGCCCTCGACGGTCTTATCAATGGTGGCGAGGGCGATGGTCTCCGCGCCGATGCGCTGCGTGTAGGCGAACTGGTAGACGGCGACCGAGAGCGCGATGATGAGAAAGGCCGTGCCCCAGTAGGGGCGCGCGCGCAACTCCTGAAAGACGCGCGCCGGTTCGTAAAAGACCGACGCGATCTTTTCGGCCTCGGACATCGGCGGCGCGTCGCCCGCAGCCGTCGCGTCGCGCCGGATGAAACTGAGGCCGAGCATCACGATGCCGAGGAACGCGAGCGCGCCGCCGCCGCCCGCCGCGCCCGGCAGAATTTTCAACACGCCCCCGATCAGGAGCAAGAGACCGACGACGAGCACTGCTATCGCGACAATACGATTCATGGGGAGTTCTCCGTAGGTTGGAAGTTTAAGGCGGAGCGGCGAGGAGCGCAGTAGTCATCCTCACAGGACTAGAGCGCGCCGCGTCGGATTAGTCGTCGTCTGTGATACGTCCCGCGCGAGACGGCGGTTTCAACTCCTCCCCGACGGGAGGCGAATCATGCGGAAGTCGGCGCGTCGGCCCAGCCGGGCGCGCGTATGCAGGCGACGGTGTGGCCGGGCGCGACCTCGCGCAAGTCCGGGTCAATCTGCGAGCATTCGGGGATGGCGTCGGGGCAGCGCGTGTGAAAGCGGCAGCCGGAGGGCGGGTTGATGGGCGTCGGCACGTCTCCGTGCAGGACGATGCGCTCGCGCTTGCGCGTCGGGTCGGGCACGGGGATGGCCGAAAGCAGGGCGCGCGTGTAGGGGTGCTGCGGGTTCGCGTACAACTCGACGGCCGACGCCACCTCCACGATGCGGCCGAGGTACATCACGGCCACGCGGTTCGAGATGTGTTCGACGACGGCCAGACCGTGCGAGATGAAGAGGTACGTGAGGTCAAACTCGGCCTGCAAATCTTCCAGCAGGTTGATGACCTGCGCCTGCACCGACACGTCGAGCGCGGAGACGGGTTCGTCCGCCACGATCAACTTCGGGTTCAGGGCGAGCGCGCGCGCGATGCCGAGCCGCTGCCGCTGGCCGCCGGAAAACTCGTGCGGGTAGCGGTTCATATAATCGGGGTCGAGGCCGACCTTCGAGAGCAGTTCGGCGACGCGCTCGCGCCGCTCCTCGCGCGTGCCCGCGCCGTGAATGGCGAGCGGCTCGCCCACGATGTCGCGCACCTTCAGGCGCGGGTTCAAACTGGCGTAGGGGTCTTGAAAGATGATCTGCATCTCGGCGCGCACGCCCCTGAGAGCCTTGCCGGAGAGCGCGCGCACGTCTTTGCCCTCGAAAGAGATTTCGCCCGCCGTCGGCTCGATCAGGCGCAACAGGCAACGCCCCACGGTGGACTTCCCGCAGCCCGACTCGCCCACCAGCCCCAGCGTCTCGCCCTTGAAAATCTCGAACGTCACGCCGTCAACCGCGCGCACCACGTCGTCGCTGCCCGCCACCGGAAAGTGCTTGACCAGAGCGCGCACGCGCACGAGTTCCGCCCCTTTCGCTTCCCGCGCGTCTCTCGCGTGCGCCGCCGTGGCTTCGGCTGCGGGAACAGATTGCATGCGTTCGTTGGTGCTCATAAAATTAGAAACTAAAACCGCGAACAAGACCCTTCAACACCACAGACACAGTGAACACAAGGGACACAGAGATTGCCGGAGACTCCACGGAGAAAACCCATTTGTGATTTCAAATTAAAATTTCGCCATTGATTTCTCTTGAGATTTTTAATTTGAAATCTCCTATTGCCGTCCACAGTTGTCCTTGACTGTGTGCTCCGCGTCTGCGTTGTCGAGTGCTTCGCCTCACGCCGACAAGTTTTCTAAGTTGACGCGCTCTCCGTCGCCTGATTGTCCGCCGCCACCGCCGCCGCCATGTCGTAGAGCACGCAGCGCACGCGCACGCCGCCTTCGAGTTGGTAGAGCGGAATCCGGTCGCCCTCCGTGCAGCGCGGCATGCGATACTGGCAGCGCGGCGCGAAGTGGCAACCGGGCGGCAGGTCGGTCGGCTTCGGCACAGTGCCTTCGATGGTCTGCAAACGCTCCACCTTCTGCGCCTCGCCCACCGTCAGCTTCGGCACGGACTTCAACAACCCCTCCGTGTAAGGCATCTTCGGGCGCGCGAACAACTCCTCGACCGGCGACTCTTCCACGATCCGCCCCGTGTACATCACCGCCACCCTGTCGGCCACCTCCGCCACCACGCCCAGATCGTGCGTGATCAAAAGCACCGCCAGTTCGCGCGACTTTCTGAGACCGTCGAGCAGTTCGAGTATCTGCGCCTGAATGGTCACGTCGAGCGCGGTCGTCGGCTCGTCGGCGATGAGTAGTTTCGGGTCGCACGCGAGCGCCATCGCGATCATCACGCGCTGTCGCATCCCGCCCGACAACTGGTGCGGGTAATCGTCGGCGCGCCGCCCCGGGTCGGGGATCGCCACCTCGCGCATCGCCTCAATCGCGCCCTCGCGCGCCTGTCCGCGCGACAGTTTTCGATGCAGGCGCAACGCCTCCGCGATCTGCTCGCCCACCGTGTAGACGGGGTTTAAGGAGGTCATGGGGTCTTGAAAAATCATCGCGATGTCGTCGCCGCGAATCTCGCGCAGACGCTTCTCCGACGCCGCGCGCAGGTCTTCCCCGTCGAACCAAATCTCGCCCGCGACGATCTTTCCCGGCGCGGCGACCAGACGCATCACCGACAGCGCCGTCACGCTCTTCCCGCACCCGGACTCGCCCACCAGCCCCAACAACTCGCCGCGGTCGAGATGAAAGCTCACCCCGTCAACCGAGCGCACCACGCCCGCGCGCGTGAAGAAATGCGTCTGCAAATTTTTAACTTCGAGCAAATGAGACATCTGTTTGAAAGAGTATGTGCAGTCGCTGCGAAGGGCAAGCGACGACTATAGGGTGCAATCTCAAATTAACTTCTTAAATTCTTCTACCGTTAATCCCGCATCCCTCACAATACCGCCCATCGTGATGGCATTCACAGGATTGTGACGCGGGATGGTAAGTAGGCGCGTGCCGTCAGACATCACAACATGCTTGCCCTGTCTCACAATGCGAAAGCCCGCCTTCTCCAGAGCGCGTATTGCCTGAAGATGATTGACGCCCGGTATCTTCGGCATGATTAAACCGAAACTTCAACTTCCCGCACGTCCGCATCTTTGAAAGTGTCTTCGATGGCGGCGAGATACTCTTGAATAGCGTCCTGTATATTCTCAATCGCTTCCTCTTCCGTTGCCCCCTGTGACCAGCAGCCGGGCAGGCCGGGGCACGAAACGCTGTATCCTTCTTCGGACTTTTCCAGAACGATCTTATATTTCATGGCTCGATTCCCTCTTAATCTACATTATAGCCATCAGCGCCGCAGGATGCTTGACCGCCGCCTGTCACCGGCCGATACTCCTCTCGCTTCAACCTTCTACATGTCCGCCGGAAAAATGTCTGCGGGTGTGTTCGACAGCTTCAGTCGCCGCCGTGTGCGCGCGACGAAATTTTTGTAGGGGAATTTGTCCTCCGTCGGCAGCGTCCAAAGCTCTGCGACCGTCCACAAGGGTTTGCCGTTAATTTGTTTTCGCTCAAGGAGAGCCTTCACGTCGAGGTCGGTTTCCTGCAACTCGCCCTCTCCGGCCTCCACGACTTCCCCGCCGTGGAAGTAAGCCCAGTTGCCTTTGAGTTTCAAATGATAAACTTTGAACTGGCTCTTTAACTGCAAACGCACGCGCACGGCATCGAGGATGGCCTTGCGCTCGGGCGATCCTTTCGAGGGCGTCGTCGCGGCCTTGCCCGCCTCGCCGCTTTGCGCGAGCGCGGGCGAAGCGAACGCGCAGCAGGAAGCAAGCAGCAGAAAGACGGACAGGGGGAGCGCCGACGGCCGCCGGAGTTTTCTCATCAGGCTTTAACCTCTCACAAAGACGATTCGACTGGTGACGCGCACGCCGTCAGTTTAACGGATAACGCGCACATCGCGTTCGCTGTAGATTTTCCAGCCCTGCGGCGTGAGTTGCCAGCGCAGTTCCTGCACGACTTCGCCGCTGCGGTTTTGCCCGCCGCCCTCTACGGCGTAGCTCTTGCGGAAGCGCATGACGGCGGCGCGCCCCGAGTCCTGAAAGATGAGTTCGGGCGCGGCGGCGCGCACGTCAATGGTGCGCGCGCGCGAGAATACGCGCTCCTTTTCGGCGCGCACCGCGCCGCGCGAGGCGTTGCGCTGGAGGTAGAAGGCTCTCATGACGGGCGGGTAGAAACTCATCTGCCGGTCAATGTCGCCCGCGTTGGTCGCCGCGATCCATTCGTCGAGCGCGCGGCGCAGAGCGGCGGCCGCGTTGCGTTCGACGCCGGGTGGGATGGGCGCGGGTGGAGCGTCATCGGAAGCGACGGGCGGCAGGCCGGGGCGGCGCGGCGGCGCGTCGTAGATGTCCCACTGCGGAATGCCGGAGATTTTTTCGTAGACGCTGCGGATGAGGACGGGCTGCGTGAGTTGTTCGTTGCTGAGGCGGCGCGTGACGCGCAGAGAGCGTCCGCCGTCGAGCGGCTCGAACGTGACGTTGAACTTGTCTTCGCTCTGGCCGCTGACGCTGACCGTCAGGCCGTTCGGGCGCAGGGCGGCGAGCGTGTTCACGGTCTGCCCGTCGCCGCCGCGTTCGCTGTGCGTGATGCCGTCTGCGTCGAAGTCTATGCGCGGCGCGCGCGAAGAGGCGAGCGTGATGCGGCGTCCGCGCCGCTCGATGGCGAGCAGGTCGGGCGGCGTCAGTCGCACCGTCAGGTCAATGAAGAATTTCTGCTGCTCGCCGAAAGGCAGGTTGCTCGATGCGCCCGCCACGACCGAGTACAACTTGTCGCTGCGCGCCAGGTCTATGCGGTACAGCCCCGTGAGTTGCGCGGCCGCCGCCTCACCCGCCAGCGTGTTCGGCGGCGGAGAGATCGTGCGCCGTCGCTGCGCCGTTGACGACGCGGCGGTTTGACCGAGACACGCGAGAGCCGCGCAGAGCACCAACGCCGATACGCTTATTAACTTCTTCATCTAAGGTCTCCCCGGTTTCATTACCTCGACAACTCGCACCCGCCCACGCATGCGACGTGCGGCCGACACCGCCTCTTACACCGTCAACGCTTCCTTGTACTCACCCCAGACGCCGCGCAGGCGATGGCTGATTTCGCCGACCGTGGCATAAGCCTCGACGGCGGCGAGCAGTCGCGGGAGCAGGTTTTCAGTCGTCGTGCGTGCGGCCGCTTCGAGCGCGTTCAGAGATGCTTCGACCGCCTCCCGGTCGCGCCGCGCGCGCAAGCGTCGCAGCCGTTCGACCTGCGCCTCTTCGATGGCCGGTTCGACGCGCAGCAGCGCGGGCGTGGCCTCTTCCTCAATCTGAAAGCGGTTGACGCCGACCACCGTCGTGTCGCCGGTTTCGACGGCGCGCTGGTAGGTGTAAGCCGCTTCTTGAATCTCGCCTTGGACGTAGCCGAGTTCGATGGCGCGCAGCATGCCGCCGAGCGCGTCAATCTTTTTGATGTAATCGGCAGCGCGCTCTTCGAGTTCGTCCGTCAGGTGTTCGACGGCGTAGGAACCTGCGAACGGGTCAACCGTGTCGGCGATGCCCGACTCGTGCGCGATGACTTGCTGCGTGCGCAGAGCGACGCGCGCGGCCGTCTCCGTCGGCAGCGCGAGGGCTTCGTCCGAGGCGTTCGTGTGCAGGCTTTGCGTTCCGCCGAGCACGGCGGCGAGCGCTTGCATCGTGGTGCGGACGACGTTGACTTCCGGCTGTTGCGCCGTGAGCGTCGAACCGGCCGTCTGCGTGTGGAAGCGGAGCATGAGCGAGCGCGGGTCGCGCGCATGGAAGCGTTCGCGCATGATGCGCGCCCACAATCTGCGCGCGGCGCGAAACTTGGCGACCTCTTCCAGCAGGTTGTTGTGCGCGTTGAAGAAGAAGGAGAGGCGCGGGGCGAAGTCGTCAACCAGCAGCCCCGCGCCCGTCGCGGCTTCGACGTAAGTGATGGCGTCGGCGAGCGTGAAGGCGATCTCCTGCGCGGCGGTCGAACCGGCCTCGCGGATGTGATAGCCGCTGATCGAGATGGTGTTCCAGTTGGGCATTTCACGCGCGCAGTAGGCGAAGGTGTCCGTGACGAGGCGAAGGCTCGGCGCGGGCGGGTAGATGTACGTGCCGCGCGCGATGTACTCCTTGAGGATGTCGTTCTGGATGGTGCCCTGAAGTTTGTCGGGCGCGACGCCCTGCTTACGCGCGACGGCGATGTAGAGACACAGCAGCGTCGAGGCCGTGGCGTTGATCGTCATCGAGGTGGAGACTTCTCCGAGCGGGATGCCGTCGAAAAGTCGCTCCATGTCTTCGAGCGAGTCTATGGCGACGCCGACCTTGCCGACTTCGCCGGCCGAGAGCGGGTCGTCCGAGTCGAGGCCGATCTGCGTGGGGAGATCGAAGGCGACGGAGAGACCCGTCGTGCCGTGCGCGAGCAGGTACTTGTAGCGCGCGTTCGACTCTTCGGCCGAGGCGTAGCCCGCGTACTGTCGCATCGTCCAGAAACGGCCGCGATACATGTTGCGCCGGACGCCGCGCGTGTAGGGGTAAGAGCCGGGCGCGCCGAGGTCGCGTTCGTAGTCGGGCGCGTCGGTGTTCCGGGGGTTGAAGTCGTTGGCGAGTTCGATGCCGGAAGAGGTCTCGAAACGCGCGCGGCGTTCCTTGGGCGGCATCGCGGCGGCGTCGGTTTTGGTGCTCATATCGGTTTCGTTTCGCAAGTTGAAGTCAGCTTCGAGGTCGCCTCTACGACAAGCACGCTAGCACACGGCGCGCGCCCCTCGCAATGCATGGTTTTGCCCCGCCGCGTCGTGCATTTTGAATGCACCTCGACTGGCAACCGAACCCCCGCCAAAAGCGTCTGAAGAACGTCCGCCCCCAACGCTTCCGTAGTAACAATCAACTGACAAAAGAAAGACCCAATACCCGATGAGAAGAATGCTCTTTGTGTCTGTTCTCCCTCTAGTTGTGTTCCTTGCCCCCTTCCTCCCGCAGTCCTCCTTCCTGAGCGGACTCGGCCTGTTCTCGCTCATAGCCCCGAAAAACGCTGCCGAACGCTCTGCCGACGGCCAGGCGGGCTTAAACGAAATGCGGGCGCGGCTCAAGGCGGCCAGGCAGTTGCTCCACCGCGAAGTTCCGCAAAGCACGGACTTCGTAACGGTCGCCGTCGCGGACGCGTCCACCCCGGACATACACCTCTTAAAACTGTCGAAAGCCGCTTTTCTCGATAAAAACGTCGAGACAATCGCCACTTCCCCGTCGGGCAAGACTTTCAGGCTGCGCGTCGTCCGCCCCAATTACGTCAACACGGCCCTCAGCGTGACGGATGCGGCGGGGCGCGAGTTTCAGCCGCTCGTCGTGCAGTATCCGGTCGAGAAGGGTGGCTCGCTCAGCGAAGTCGGCTACTACTCGTCGGCGCACCCCGCGCTCCATTCGCCCGAACTCGTCCGCGGCGGCAGGGCTTACGTCCATCGCATGCTGAACGAGGCCGCCGCGCGTCTGGCCGGGCACGGCAAAGTGATCTCGCCCGAAATCATTGACGCCGCCGAACGGCTTTGCGTCGTCGAGCACACGGATCACAAGCGTTTCAAAACCGAAGACCACGCCTCGCTCTACAACGAAATTTTCACGCTCTACGCCCTGAACGCGGGCGACACCTATCGCTTCTCCGTCAGTTCGGCGGGCGCGGGCGGCATGGTGCAGATGATCCCGCCGACTTACAAGGCGATCCGCGAGATGTACCCGTCGGTCAAACTCAACCCCGACTTCGTCGCCGGGATGCGCGACCACTCGAACGCCCTCGAAGCCATGTTGCTCTACATGCAGGGGACGTGGGACGACCTGCTGGAGCACGAAGAGGTCAGAGAGGCGCTTCGCCAAAATGTCGCCACGCAGGCGGAACTGCTGGCCGCAGGCTACAACTCGAATCCCATGCGCCTGCACCTCTACCTCGAACGCGGCGGCTCGAACTGGCGCGCGCTAATCCCCGCCGAGACGCAGATGTACCTGCGCATCTACGCTTCGGTTGATGGCCTCGTGGACTTCAAGAAACGCTCCTGAAACATTTCACTTCCAGACGCGCCGCTCGCGCCGCGTCTGCAATCCGGCAAAATTAGAGGGCGCGGAGTTACAAACTCCGCGCCCTCTGCCTGTCTTCCGGTTGACCAAACGCGCGCGACAAGCGTAGCATCGCGGGCATCTATCAGCAGAGCGAACGGGCGGCCGAAGCACGGGGGAACGGGTTGGAGATCAACGACGACGCAAAAGAGTTGGTGCAGGAGATCGGCGAGGCGATTAACGCCGCGGTGGAGCGTTCGCCCGACGTGGCCGACGCGATTTCGCGCCTGCGCGCCGCCGGGTACGAGATGGAGTTGACGCTGAAACTGGAGATCGGCCTGCGCGAGACCGAAGCGGGCGACGAAGAAGGCGCGGCGGCCGAGGCCGTCGAACAGGCCGCGACGCTCGAACTCACCGACGAAGACCGGCGCACGCTGCGCAGCATGAAAATCCGCTTCGACGAAGGCGAGTAAGCGCGCCTCAAATTACGCGCCCTGAAACGCCCTGGAATTGACCGCAACTAACCGCGCTTTGCCTTAATTTGCGCGGTTATGCTATCTTCACATACTTAAGTAATCCGCTAATTTTTCGCCCTTAACCGACACACGAAAGAGGAGTTGCTCTAAAGTTATGTCTACGCCTAATGGAAACGCCGGGAACGGCCATAATGTAGGCAAGGTGGTGCAGATCATCGGCCCCGTGCTCGACGTGGAATTTGAAGAGAATCACCTGCCGCCGATCTACACGGCGTTGCGCGTCACGTCCGAAGGCTTCGACGTGCCCGAGCCCATAGACATCATCTGCGAGGTCGAACAGCACCTCGGCGAAGGCCGCGTGCGCACCGTTTCGATGAAGCCGACCGAGGGCGTCGTGCGCGGGATGCGCGCGATTGACACGGGCGGCCCGATCACCGTGCCCGTCGGCAACATGACTCTGGGGCGCATCATGAACGTCATCGGCGAGCCGGTGGACAACCTCGGCGCGGTCAGTTCCGAGGAGCGTTACACCATCCATCGCCACGCGCCCACGCTCGACGAGCAATCAACCGAGTTGGAGATGTTCGAGACGGGCATCAAGGTCATTGACCTCATCCAGCCCTTCCTGCGCGGCGGCAAGATCGGCCTGTTCGGCGGCGCGGGCGTCGGCAAGACGGTTCTGATCATGGAACTCATCAACAACATCGCGAAGGCGCACTCCGGCTTCTCGGTGTTCGCGGGCGTCGGCGAGCGCACGCGCGAGGGCAACGACCTTTTGCGCGAGATGGTCGAGTCGGAGGTCATTCAGTACGGCAAGGCGTTCAACGACCACTTCAAGGAGACCGGCGAGTTCGACATGACGAAGGTTGATCTCAAGGCCGTCGAAGAGTCGAAGGTCGCGCTCGTCTACGGGCAGATGACCGAGCCGCCGGGAGCGCGCCTGCGCGTCGCGCTGTCCGGCCTCACGGTCGCCGAATACTTCCGCGATCAGGGCTTGGACGTGCTTCTCTTCATTGACAACATTTTCCGCTTCACGCAGGCCGGTTCCGAAGTGTCCGCGCTGCTTGGGCGTATGCCTTCGGCGGTCGGCTACCAGCCGAACCTCGCCACCGAGATGGGCGAGATGCAGGAGCGCATCACCTCGACGAAGACCGGCGCGGTCACGTCCATTCAGGCCGTCTACGTTCCGGCGGACGACTACACAGACCCCGCGCCCGCCACGACCTTCGCGCACCTCGACGCCGTCACCGCGCTCTCGCGCCAGATCGCCGAACTCGGCATCTACCCGGCCGTTGACCCGCTCTCGTCCTCTTCGCGCCTGCTCGACCCGCGCATCATCGGCGAGGAACATTATCAAACGGCGCAGGACGTGAAGCGGATTTTGCAGCGTTACAAGGAACTGCAAGACATCATCGCCATCCTCGGCCTCGACGAACTCTCGGAAGAAGACAGGCTGGCCGTCGCCCGCGCGCGCAAGGTGCAGCGTTTCTTCTCGCAGCCCTTCTTCGTCGCCGCGCAGTTCACCGGCCTCGAAGGCAAGTACGTCAAACTCGAAGAGACCATCAAAGGCTTCCGCGAGATCATTGACGGCAAGTGCGACGACCTGCCCGAACAGGCATTCTTCCTGCAAGGCACAATCGAAGACGTTCGCGCGAAGGCACGCCAGATCGCCGAAGCGTAAAACGCAGTGACGAGTGACAAGTGACGAGTGACAAGTTAAAACAAAAAACTTGTCTTCAACTCGTCACTTGTCACTCGTCACTCGTCACTTAAAAAAATGGCTGACAGATTACAACTCGACATCATCACACCGGAGCGCGGCGTCTTGTCCGAGGCGGTTGACGCGGTTACTTTGCCGGGGCTCGGCGGCGAACTCGGCATCCTGCCCGGCCACACGCCGCTCATCTCGCAACTGCAAACCGGCGTCCTCTCTTACACGCAAGGCGCGACCACTCGCCGCCTGCACGTCTCCGGCGGCTTCGTCGAGGTGAGCGACGACCGCGTCGCAGTGCTCGCCGAACTCGCCGAACGCCCCGAAGAGATTGACGCCGCGCGCGCCCGCGCCGAGCGCGACCAGGCCGAAAAACTGCTCGGCTCGACCACCGGCTCGGAAGACGATTTATCACACGCCCGCACCCAGTTTGAACGCTCCGTGGCGCGCCTCCAGATCGCGGGCGACAGCAGCGCGGCAGGCTAAACCCCACAGGCTCAAATTTACGGACGCTCGCCAGCGGGAGTCGAGACAAACGTCTCGACTCCCGCTTCCGTTTTTCCACACTCCCGCCTCAACTTTTACCACTTTTATCATCATCTTTTTTCTGTTTCATACTTGCAACAACGATTCAAAAGCGGTATAATCCGTCTCGTTGAAACAGGGCTGAATAAGGACACGGGGAGAGAGTTGATGCCACAGGAATCCACGCTTGAGACGGGGGACGCGGCGCGCGAAATTTCGGGCGAAGCGACGCCGGAAGACTTGCAGGCCGAGCCGAGTTTGCGCCCGCGCACGCTCGATGAATATATCGGCCAGAACAAGATCACGACGAATCTGAAAATCTTTTTGCGCGCCGCCACGGCACGCCGCGAAGCTCTCGACCACGTGCTGTTCTTCGGCCCGCCGGGACTCGGCAAGACGACGCTCTCGCAGATCATCGCGCAGGAGATGAACGCGCCCTTGAAGAGCGTGAGCGCGCCCGCCATCGAACGCGGCGGCGACCTCGCGGCCGTCCTGACCAATTTGCAGGAAGGCGAAGTTCTCTTCATAGACGAGATTCACCGCCTCAAGCCGCAGATCGAAGAAGTCCTGTATCCGGCGATGGAGGACTACCAACTCGACATCATGATCGGGCAGGGCACGGCCGCACGCTCCATCAAACTCGATTTGCCGAAGTTCACTCTCGTCGGTGCGACGACGCGCGCCGGTCTCATCACCGCCCCCTTGCGCGGCCGTTTCGGCATCGTCTTTCACCTGGATTTTTATTCGCAGAAAGACCTTGAGATCATCGTCCACCGCTCGGCCGAAATTCTGAACGTGGAGATCGAGGCGACGGGCGCGAAAGAGATCGCGCGGCGGGCGCGCGGCACACCGCGCATCGCCAACCGTCTGCTGCGCCGCGTGCGCGACTACGCGCAGGTCTTGGGCGACGGGCGCATCACGCAAAGCCTGTCGAAGCGCGCTTTGGACGAGATGGAAGTTGACAAGTTCGGGCTGGACGAAGTTGACCGCAAGATTCTGACGGCGATCATCGAGAAGTTCGACGGCGGGCCGGTCGGCATCGGCACGATTGCCGCCTCGATCAGCGAGGAGCGCGAGTCCATCGAAGAGATCATCGAGCCGTACCTGATCCAGATCGGCTTCCTCAACCGCACGCCGCGCGGGCGCGTCGCCAGCCGCGCGGCCTACAAGCATCTCGGCCTCACGCCGCCGAAGGTGCAGCAGGATTTACTGGCGAGTTAGATTCAAACGGAACAACAAACAAGCGAAGCATAAAGGGGGAGAGAGAAAGTGACTGACAAGCAAACGCAGGAGCAGGCGAACGAGAGCAACACCATCAAGAACCCGGAGGACTGGACGACGGGCGACGAGCCGATGACCGGAGCGCAGCGTTCGTATCTGAAGACGCTTTCGGAAGAGGCCAAAGTGGAGTTTGACGAGAATTTGACGAAGGCCGAAGCGTCAAAGCGCATTGACGAGTTGCAGCAGCAGACCGGGCGCGGCGTGGATCAGCAGAAGTCGCAGTCGGCCTAAGACGCCGGGGCGCGTTTAACAGTTTCTTCGAGTTTCGGTCGGGCGTTTACGTCCGGCCGGAGGTAACGCCGGGGAGCAAATCGGTTGGAGGGCGGATCGGGAGCCACTCTTCGACCGCGTAGCTCCCCGGCGTTTTTATTAAGTCCCAAATCTCAAGTCCCAAGTCAAAGACAATTTTTTGACCTGGGACTTGAGATTTGGGACTTGGGACTAATTTTTGCCGATCTCTTCGCGCATCTCGCGGACGGCGCGCTCCAGACCGACGAGGACGGCGCGCGAGATGATGTTGTGGCCGATGTTGAACTCGGTGATCTCCTGCGAGCGCGCGACGGCGGCGACGTTGCGGTAAGTGAGGCCGTGGCCGGCGGCGACTCTCAGGCCATACTGTGCCGCGAGCGTGGCGGCTTCGTGCAGGCGTTGCAGTTCGTGTGCGGCGCGCGCCGCGCCTTCGCCGTGGAAGCCGCGCGCGCCGAGAGTGGCTTCGGCGTAAAGCGCGGTGCAGAGTTCGACCTGCTGCGCGCCCGCCTCGTGCGCGGCCGTGATCTGTTCCGCGTCCGGGTCGAGAAAGACGCAGGCGAAGAGTCCGCCTTCGCGTAATTTATCAATCGCGCCGCGCACGGCTTCGAGTTGTGAACGCACGTCCAGGCCACCCTCGGTCGTGATCTCGCTGGCCGTTTCGGGAACGAGGGTGACGGCGTCGGGGCGCGCGTCGAGAGCGATGTTGATCATCTCTTCGGAGACGTTCATCTCGACGTTGAGGTAAGTGGTGACGCTCTGCCGCAGCGTGTGGAGGTCTGCGTCCTGAATGTGGCGGCGGTCCGCGCGCAGGTGGATGGTGATGCCGTCGGCTCCTGCCTGCTCGCAGAGCATGGCCGCCGCGACGAGGCTCGGTTCGGGCGCGCGCCGCGCCTGCCTGACGGTCGCCACGTGATCAATGTTGACGTTAAGTCGCGCTGTCATAGGTCGCTCTCTTTTAGACGGGAATTATTAACAACCGCTGCGGCGAGGCAAATCACAAGTTGCGGAACGGGCGAAAGTATTTTACACGAAGCCGGGCGCGTCTCAGGTTTCGCCCCCGTTCGCCTCTCGCGGCGAAGTTTCGGCAGACTCAAATCCGCCGCGACGCGCTGGCGAGTTCGGGCGACACGTCGCTCTCGGGCGCGTCCGCGGCGTTGAAGATGGGGGCGCGCGCCTGCGGACTTTCGGCGAGGGCGCGCGTGGCTTCGATGGCGCGGTCGTAGCTGCCGCGTCGCGCCTCGCGGCGCAGGTCACGCAGTTCGAGAAAGCCGTGGAGGCCGTTCATAAAACTCACCTTGCTGCCCGCGACATCATTCCAACGCACGGCGCTCTCGTTGAGGCGCAAGCCCGCCAGATGCGCGACGTAGAGCAGTTCCACGTCGAAGCCGAAACGATCAATGCGCGAGGCTTCGATGACGGGACGGCACACGTCCAGGCGAAAGGCTTTGAAGCCGCACTGCGTGTCCCAGAACGGCAGCCCCGTCGCCAGCCGCATGACGAGGTTGAAGACGCGCCCGCTCTGCTCGCGCCGCCACGGTTGATGCGTGCCGATGAGACTGCGGTCGAGCGCGCGCGAGCCGAAGACGAGATCGTATTCGCCCGCGCGAATCGGCGCGACGAGTTTGGGCGTCTCGGAGAGCGGCGTCGAGAGATCGGCGTCGGAAAAGAGCGCGATGGGCGCGCGCGCGGCCAGCAGCCCGGCGCGGACGGCGTGGCCTTTGCCGCGGTTGGCGGGAACGCGTATGACGTGGCTGCTCGTCCGGCCTGCGAAATTCTCGAAACTCTCCGAGGCAACCTGCGCCGTCTCGTCCGTCGAGCCGTCGTCTACGACGATGATCTCGCTCTCGTATGTTTGCGCGTTCAGATACTCGAAAGCCGCCTGCAAACTTCTTCCCAGGCGCGCCGCCTCGTTGTAGGCGGGGATGACGAGTGAAAGATTCAGCGACATGAAAACTCCCTGAGATGGTAACGAGTGACGAGCGACGGGCGGCAAGTGTCGAGTCGGAACAAGTCGTCTGACTCGACACTTGCCGCCCGTCGCTCGTCACTTCATTTATAGCACACGGCCTCCGGCGCGCGCTCGGTTTCGGCGGCGCGCGTGCCGTTGTGTTAAAATTCGGTCGGGTTAACAGCGTTGGTAGGCGGAAAAGAATTCGGGCTTAAGTTATGAAGAAGAAGTTGGGTCTCATCGTCGCGGCTCTCATCGTGGCCGCGGCGGCCGTCGCGGGCGGCCTCTTGGCGCGGCGCGCCGAGCAGCGCATCGTGACGGGCACGAGCGCGGACGCCGACGCCATCATCGAGCACGATTACAAGGAAGTGCTCTCGCTGATCGCGAACGAGTATGCGGACGAAATTGACTACGAGAAGGCCAATCAGGCCGCCATTCAGGGCATGCTCTCCACCCTCGACCCGCACTCGACCTTTTTCACGCGCACCGACTACGACAAACTCAAACAGGATCACGACTCGGAATTCTTCGGCATCGGCGTGACCATCCTGCGCCACCGCGACGGCGTCTACGTGCAATCGCCCGTGCCGAACACGCCGGCGGCGCGCGCGGGCCTTCGCTACGGCGACCGCATCGTCGAAGTTGACGGCAAGGACACGCGCGAGTGGACGAGCGAACAGGTCTCGAAAGCCGTGCGCGGCGAACGCGGCCAGCCGGTCAACCTCAAGGTCGAGCGCGCGGGCGCGAACGCGCCTTTCTACTTCACCATCGTCCGCGATGCGGTTTCGCAGCCCTCGATCCGCACGGCTTACATGATCCGCCCCGGCACGGGCTACGTCGCCCTGACCGGCGGCTTCACCAGCACGACGAGCGACGAACTGGAGGCGGCCATCAAGCGTCTCAAGGACGAAGGACTGCGCCAACTCGTCCTCGACCTGCGTAATAATCCCGGCGGGCTGCTCAAAGAATCAATCAACGTGGCGAGCCAGTTCCTGCCGCGCGGCCAGACCATCGTGAGTGTGCGCGGGCGCGTGGGCGGCGAGTACGGCACGCCGCAAACTTACGAGAACTCGGCCTATGACCCCGAAGACTTCCCGCTCGTCGTCATGGTCAACCGCAACTCCGCGTCGGCTTCGGAGATCGTGGCGGGCGCGATTCAGGATTACGGGCGCGGTTATCTCGTCGGCGAGACCACCTTCGGCAAAGGTCTGGTGCAGCGCGTCTTCTCGCTCGACTACGGCACGGGTCTGACGCTCACCACGCAAAAATATTACACGCCCTACGGCCGCTCGATCCAACGCGACTACTCCAACGGCTCGCTCTACGATTACTACGTCCGCCACGACGCCGACGACGAACCGCGGCCGAGCACGCCGCAGACGCCCAGCCTGCCCGCGACGCCCAACACGCACCCGGCCGCGCTCGAACCGACGCCCACTCCCACGCCGCCGACGCCCACCGGCCCCGCCGTGCGCACCGCCGCCGGGCGCGTCTTCTACGGCGGCGGCGGCATCACGCCCGACATCGAAGTGAAACCGCTCGACGTGAGCAGCCCGACGCGCGGGCGCATCTTCGAGGCGGCCTTCCAGTTCACGCGCGAACTCGTCGCCGGGCAAATCCCCGGCCTCGAAAATTACCGCGTCGAGAAAACTCTCTACGGCCAGTTCCCGCGCCCGGCCGACTATCCCGTCAACGAGCGCGTCATGGAAGCCTTCCGCGCCCACGTCCGCCGCGACGCCGAATCGAACTTGACGAACGCGCAAATTGACGCCGACCTCGACTACGTGCGCCTGCGCATCCGCGAAGAGATCGTGACGGCCGCCTACGGCAACGAAGCCTCCATCCGCGCCCTGCTCGACGGCGACCCGCAACTCCTGCGCGCCCTCGAAGTCTTCCCCGACGCCAAACGCCTCGCCGAGATGGTGCGCAACGGCGCGTCACAAAGCTAACCCCGCAACATCAAACGCGCCGAAGGCAACCCCCGCGTTCGCGTTTGTATCTATCGAATATGACAAAGCAAGTTACCCTGACTCTCTTGGCTATAGCCTTGCTCTCAAGTTCTGCTGTCGCCCAAACGCCGCAGCAGCCTATTGAAGCCAATCTTTATTACAGAGCGTTATTCGCGGGTCTGGATGAGGTAGCTAAATCCTGGGGTAATGGCTATCAACACGTGATTGTCGAAAAGAATCGGATCATAACTGATGGCTTGCCCTCCCGGCTTGGAGAACATCGCGTCGAGTATCTTGATTTGCAGGGGTTAATTGATAGATACAAAAAGCTGCGAAAAGAATTTCCGATACTCGTTGCCAGGCCCATGGAAAACGAAGGGGAGCGTCTGGTAATCACCTTCACTCGTTACAGTATCGATCATAAAAAGGGCAGATTGAATTATGCGCTTTCCGATTGGGTTATCGTTTATTTCCGCTATGATTGCGAAAAGCGAGAGTACGTTATTGATGAAGTGAAAGTGGATGGTATCTGACCCGCCGCGTAACAAATCATTCGCTCCAAACACGATTAGCATGCGCCTCATCGAGAACTCACCGCATGTGATGTTGCCTACATGATGGTCGAAGCTTGAGTTGAGCCACAATCAACATTTCAGTCTACCGCCCGCGCGACGACGCATTTCAGGTAGAGCGTTTCGGGGATGCCGACGAGCACCGGATGGTCGCTCGACCAGATGCGCTTCTCAACAACCCCAACTGCTGCGCGCCCTCGAAGTCTTCCCCGACGCCAAACGCCTTGCCGAGATGGTGCGCAACGGCGCGTCGCAAAGCTAATCTTGAAACCTCAAACGCGCCGGGCGCAAAGCCACGTCTATTCTTCACGCCCGCCGGGAGAACGAAGTCTTCGGGACGGAAATCAACACCAGAAGCATCGCGCCGAGCGCAATCGCGCCGGCAATCGCCGCGCCTTTGGCGAGCGTCAGCCCAACCTTAGCGGCGGTTAGATGGTTGCCGCCTTTGACCTGTTTGACATCCGCGTAAGTCACCTCCGCGACAGCGCCGGTCTCCGCGTCCACGACGCTAAAGTCGTCTTCTCTCGCTTCGCCGACATAGCCTTTCAGCTTCGTCCCATCCCACAACTTCAACTCGACGCGCGCCGCGTCGCCCGCCCCGAGCTTACGAATATTCTCTTTCACTTTCTCGACATTGCGCGTTTGCCTGACCACTCGCGCGCCGGCCCGGGCCGTCGTCGCCCCGGCCACGTTAATCAGTAGAGCGATGAGCGTTAATGATAGAAATTTCCTGAACATACTTTTTCCCCTTACGGAGTTTTGAAACCCCGAAGGATGACAAAGCAATCCACGCGCCACGGTTTGCGCGCCGCTGCTTGCTGCATAAAACGCGGGCGAGAGCTTTTTTCGCTTTGATTTGGTTACGACACCTGAAACATATTTCCGGCGGCGGTCGTCTGGAAGCGTCGAATGCCCGCGATTGAAATTTAATCAACCGCCCGCGCAATGACGCATTTCAGGTAGAGCGTTTCGGGGACGCCGACGAGCACGGGGTGGTCGCTCGACTGGATGCGCTTCTCGACGATCTGCAAGCGGCGGCGAGCGTCCGAGGCGGCTTCCGCGATGACTTCGTGGAACTGCGGCTCGGTCATGTGGTAGGAGCAGGTGCAGGTGATGAGTGTGCCGCCGGGGTTGAGGAGTTTGAGGGCGCGCAGGTTGATCTCTTTGTAGCCGCGCGCGGCGGCGCGGACGCTGGCGCGGTTTTTGGCGAAGGCGGGCGGGTCGAGGACGATGGTGTCGAAACGCTCTCCCGCATCCTGCATCTCGCGCAGGGCGTCGAAGACGTTGGCCTCGCGAAACTCGACGTTCGAGAGGTTGTTCAACTCCGCGTTGCGGCGCGAGGCGGCGACCGCGTCCGCCGAGATGTCGAGGCCAAGCACGCTCTCGCATGTGTGCGCCATGTGGAGCGCGAACGCGCCGTTGAAGGTGAAACAGTCGAGCGCGCGCCCGCGCGCGAGGCGGCGTGCGGCGAGGTGGTTTTCGCGCTGGTCGAGGAACGCGCCGGTCTTCTGCCCGCCGAGCGGGGCGATGCGAAAACGCGTGCCGTGCTGCACGACTTCCATCTCTTCGGGCGCGTCGCCGTAGACGACGCCCGCCTGGAGAGGCAAGCCTTCGAGCGCGCGCACGCGCACGTCGTTGCGTTCGATGACGGCGCGCGGGGCGAGCAGTTCGACTAATAGTTCGACGAGCGTGCCCTTAATTGCGTCCGTGCCCTGCGAGAGCGTCTGGAGGACGAGCACGTCCGCGTAGCGGTCAACGATGAGCGAGGGCAGCGCATCGCCTTCGGCATAGACGAGTCGGAAGGCGTCGGCCTCGCGTTCGAGTCCGGCGCGGCGCGCGATTGATTCCCGCAGGCGCGCGCGCCACCAGTCGCGGTCAATTGATTCCTCGCGCCACGTCAGCAGGCGCAGGGCTATTTGCGAGCGGTCGCTGTAGAGCGCCGAGCCGACGAAGCGGCCGCGCTCGTCGCGGACGTGGACGGACGCGCCCGCCGCGATGCCCTCCCCCGCGCCGACGAGGTCGCTGCGATAAATCCAGAGGTGGCCGGCGCGTGCGCGCTCCGCGCCTTTGCGCGAGACGGTGACGGTGGTTGTTTTCATGGCTGTTATATGGGCAAAGACTTTGCCCTTTTCAGACCCGGTTTGTAAAGCACGCCCGCGCCACATTCAGGTGACAAAATCAGAAGGCGCGTGTGCTTGAATGGGGAGGCTTTTGCATGTAGTCTAATGCGCGGCTTTAACAGCACAGCAACAATTTAGTTTTCCGGCAACTCTAAAAGGAGGGTTATTTCAAGATGCCTGAAGTGGGAGATTTAGCCCCGGACTTCGAGCTAGGTTCGAGCCTCGAAAAAGGCAAGAAGGTGAAGCTCTCGGATTTCCGCGGCCAGAACAATGTCGTGATCGCGTTTTACCCGCTCGCGTGGACGCCGGTCTGAACGGCGCAGATGCCGGCCTATGAAGCAGACCTCGAACGCTTCAAAGGCTACGATGCTCAGGTTCTGGGCATTTCAGTTGACAGCGTCCCGTGTAACACCGCCTGGGCGAAATCGCTCGGCGGACTGTCCTACGATCTATTGAGCGACTTCGAGCCGAAGGGCGAAGTGGCGCGCGCCTTCGGCGCTTACCGCGCGGCGGACGGAATCTCCGAACGCGCCATCTTCATCGTGGATAAAGAAGGCAAGATCGCCTACAAAGACATCCACGACATCGCGGATCAGCCGGACAACGAACAATTGTTCGACGTGCTGCGCAACCTGTAAGACAGAGAGGCTAGAGGTCAGAGGTCAGAGGTCAGTTAAAAGAGAGCTGATTTTTACTGACCTCTGACCTCTGACCTCTAGCCTCTCAAACTTTATGACTACGCTGGCAAGAAAATGCGTCCCCTTCACGCCGTTCGAGCGCGAACTGGCGAAGAGTAACATCGCCATCGTGACGGCGGCGGGCGTCCACCTGCGCGAGCAGGAGCCTTTCAACATCGCGGACGAGTTGGGCGACCTGGGCTTTCGCATCATCCCGCCCGACACGGACACGGCGCAGTTGATGGTGACGCACCATCACTACGACCACACGGACGCCGACTCGGACATCAACGTCGTCTTCCCGCTCGACGCGCTGCGCGCTCTCGTTGCCGACAAAGTGATCGGCGGACTGGCGCGCAAGCACATCGGATACATGGGCTACACCATGCAACTCAAGGCGATGTACGAAGGCACTGCGCCGGAGATCGCCAACGAGATAGATAAAGGCAGCCGCGCCGACGCCGTCGTGCTGACGGGCGGTTGACCGAACGTCTGTCACCGCACGGTCGTGGCGGTTCAACGCGAAATCGAAATGCGCGGCATCCCGACTGTTTTGATCACGGTCAGCCCGGAAGTCTCGGCGCAGATGCGCCCGCCGCGCGCGCTCTATCCGAAAGGATTCAAGATCGGCAACAGCCTCGGCCGACCGGGCATGCGCGCTCTCCAGCGGCAGGTGCTCCTGGACGCGCTCGCCCTGCTCTCGGAGGACACGCGCCCCGGCGAGGTCATCACACGCGAATACGCCGACTACGGCGAGCAGTACGACCCGCCTTCGGTCAAGGCAAAATAAAGTGACGAGTGACAAGTGACGAGTGACAAGTTAAAACAGAAACCCTGTCTTTAAACTTGTCTTGATTCTTTCTCGTCACTTGTCACTCGTCACTTGTCACTGTTTTCTTATGACAATACGAACAATCGGGCTGGTTACGGGCGGCGGCGACGCGCCGGGGTTGAACGCGGTGATTCGCGCGGTGGTGAAGACCGCCATCACCGAGTACAACTTGCGCGTCATGGGGATCGAGGACAGTTTCGAGGGCTTGCTCGGTGAATCGCACGTGCGCGAGTTGAAGCCCGCGGACGTGCGCGGCCTGTTGCCGCGCGGCGGCACGATCCTCGGCACGCGCAATCGCGGGCACTTCGTCGAACGCGGCGGGCCGGACGGCGGCGACATCAAGCCGGAGCACGTTTACCGCGAGGCGACGGACAATCTCAAGCGGCTCGGCATAGACGCCCTCATCGTGCTCGGCGGCGAAGGCACGCTGGGGATCGCGGCGGAGTTCGACCGCTTGGGCGTGCCGGTCATCGGCGTCCCGAAGACGATTGACAACGATCTGGCCTGCACCGAGTTGACCTTCGGCTTCGTCACCGCGCTCGACATCGCGACCGAAGCGCTCGACCGCCTGCACACGACCGCCGCCTCGCACGACCGCGTGATGATCCTCGAAGTGATGGGGCGGCACACGGGCTGGATCGCGCTCCATTCCGGCATCGCCGGGGGCGCGGACGTGATCCTCATCCCCGAAATTCCCTTTTCGCTCAAAGCGGTGGCGGAGAAGATCGAGGAACGCGAGCGTTGCGATTCGCAGTTCAGCGTCGTCGTCGTCGCGGAAGGCGCGCGCGAGGCGGGTGGTCTGGAAATTTATCAGGACACGGGCGACCGCGAACACGCCCCGCGACTCGGCGGCGTCGGCCACCACGTCGCGCGCGAACTCGAACGCCTCACCGGCAAAGAGACGCGCTGCGTCGTGCTCGGCCATCTCCAGCGCGGCGGCTCGCCGAACGCTTTCGACCGGATGCTCGCCACCAACTACGGCTCGTGCGCCGTGCGCGCCCTGATGCGCGGCGAGACGGGCAAGATGGTCGCGCTGCACTCGGCCGACATCATCACCGTCCCATTGGCGAAGGCCGTCGCCAACGTCAAGACCGTTGACCTCGACAGCCAACTGATCCGCACGGCGCGCGACATCGGCGTCTCCTTCGGCGCGGTTGACGAGGCCGAGCACCACGGCAAGGCCAGGTGTTGAAGAAAGGGGATAGGGAAAAGGAAAAAGGTAAGGATTAAAACAGCCCGCCCACGCCGCCCGTCGCGCGCTGCTTTTGACCTTTTCCCTTTCCTCCTTCCTCTTTCCCCGCGCTTTGTCTATATTCTGAACAACGGAGCGGAGTGGACAGTGACCCAAAACGTAAAAGATCGCCTGCAAGCCGAACTCGACGAACTCGATACCGAACTGCGCGTCCATCTGCCGAAGCAGATCAAGACCGCGAAGGAGTGGGGCGACCTGCGCGAGAACGCCGAATATCACGCCGCGCTCGCGCGTCAACAGTTCGTGCAGGCGCGCATCGGCCAACTGCGCCAGCGCATACGCGAAATCTCTTCCATTGATGTCACCAAAGTGCCGCACGACAAAGCGGCCTACGGCTCGACGCTCCTGCTCTACGACGCCGAGCGCGACGAGGAAGTAACCTACCGTCTCGTCACGCCCGAAGAGAGCGACCCGCAGGCCGGACTCATCTCCACCACCTCGCCCGTCGGCCGGAGTCTCATGGGACGCGAAGAGGGCGACGAAGTGAAGGTCGTCACGCCCAACGGCGCGCGCACCTTTGAGATTCGCCGCCTCACCACCCTGCACGACGAGTTGAAGGCGAAAGAGGAGGGCGCGGGCGAGCCGGGCGAGTGAGACCGACCCACCCGCGCCCTTTGCCGCGCCGCCGCGCCGTTTCGCTACTTTTCTTGACAGACACTAACCCGCATCCCTATCATGCACTGTTTATTTCGGGGTGGTAACTTGCCGCCCGCCGGTGTTTTAGAAGAAAGGTTGTGGTAAGAAGTTGTTCGGGGCGAGCATCGGGCGCGGGGCGCAGCGAATCATCAGCGGGATGGTGCGCTGGCTGGCCTATGGGCATATCAACCCGAACGTGCTGACCGTGATCGGCGTCGGCATCAACGTGCTCTCCGGTCTGCTGTTCGGCCTCGGCCATTTCTTCTGGGCGGGCGTCATCCTCATCGTCGCCAACCTGTTCGACATGCTCGACGGGCAGGTCGCGCGCCTGTCGGGTCGCGTGACGCGCTTCGGCGGCTTTCTCGATTCGTCGCTCGACCGCCTCTCCGACATGGTCGTCTTCGTCGGGCTGATGGTTTTCTACGCGCGCGACACGGAGTTTCATTCGACTCTGAACGTCTTTCTGGCGGGCGCGGCGATGATGGGGTCGGTGCTGGTCTCTTACGCCAGCGCGCGCGCCGAAAGCCTGATCGAGAAGTGCGACGTGGGCTTCCTCAGGCGGCCGGAACGTGTGGTACTCTTGATCATCGGTGGGTTGTCCACACACCCCGGCTCGGCCAACTACTTCGCCAACCGGATGCCCGCCGTGCTCTGGATTCTCGCCATCGGCTCTTACTGGACGTTCGCGCATCGCATGTATCACACGTGGCGCGAGGTGTGGCGCGCCGACCTGGCGACAGCGCAGGCGGCAAAAGACGCATCTAAGACTGGGCGCACGATTGAGGGCGGCGAGCAGGCCAAAGAAAACTCGCCCGCCGCGAAGATCGCCAACGAAGCGCCCGCGTCGCGTTAAAACCTGGCCGGAACGGTTTGTGTCGTTCCCGCATTATCTTGTCAGTTCCCGTTCATTCGTTCGCGTTATCTTATAAACTTGAGGTCTCCCACATTGAACATTTGTCCCTGCTGCGGTGCGAAGACGGACGGCGATCTGCTAAAGACGGCCTGCGAGGCTTGCGGCGCGCATGCCGTCGGCCCCCCGCTGGTGCGTCCTGAAAAAGAACTTCCCTCTTACCTGAGCGCGCTCGCCGTCGCCGCGAGCAGCGCGTTGCTCCTCGTCGTCTTCCTCGTCAAAACGCTCCTCTCGCTGCTGGAGCAGAAGCCCGTCGGGTTCGACTTCTGGAACGTCGTCGCCGCCGGAGAGACCGCCGCGTGGCGTCTGAAATGGCTCGCGCTGCCGCTCTCCTTCGCCATCATCTGGCTGGGGACGCGCGTGTCGGCCAGGATCGCCCGCGAGCCTTCGCGCTTCACGGGTTTCCGCCTCGCCGAAGCGGGTTTCAAACTCTCCGTCGTGTTGGCCGTCGGGTTGACGGTGCTCATCGGTCTGACGATCCCTGAACGCCTCCGCCAGCGCGAACGCGGCATCGAGGCGGCGAAGAACGTAGAGGGATACGAAGCGATCAAAGTGCTCTACGAGTATCGCGCGCGCTTCAACTCTTTCCCTGCGACCGCCGAAGATTTACAAAAGCTGCCCGACCCCGACGGCTCAGTCGCACGCCTGATGGCCTCGATGCGTTCGGAAGCTTACGAGCCGCAGTCGGCCATCGCCGCGCTGCCGCCGGCAACGGCAAAGACGAGCGCGCCGCGCGCCGCGAATGTGCCGATGCGCCCCGTCGCGCTGCGCACCGCCGTCGGCGGAGATGTGGCGGGCGAAGCCCTCTCCTTCACGAACTACAAGTTGCGTCTGCCGGGCAAAGACAGCACGCTCGGGACGGCAGATGATCTGATGATCCGCGACGGCATGATCATCCCCGCCCCGCCGCTGCCGCAAACCCAGTCGCGCACGGGCGCGAACGGCGCGGGCGGCACACAGAAACCCTGACGCGCCTCACCGAAAGCGAATGGGACTACTCGATCTCTTCAAGCGGAAAAAGGTTGACACTGAGGCAGCCCGGCGCGCGGCACTGCTGCGCGCCGGGCGCGTCGGCGAAGGCGTCGTCCTCGACGTAACCGTCACGGACGCGGGCGACATCACGCACGTCTTCTACACTTACAATGTAAACGGCGTCGAGTACGAATCCTCCCAAACCCTCGACGAACTCCAACGCCAGCATCAGGGCGACTACTATCCCGGCGCACGCATCACCGTCCGTTACGACCCGCACCGACCCGCCAACTCCGCCGTGGTCTGACAGCAGAATACAGAAGTCGGAATATAGAAGTCAGAATATGAACCGGGGGCGGGGAGTTTTATCCTGCCGCTTCTGGATTCTGTTTCCCGACTTCTGTATTCTGCTTTCATGTTTCGAACAATTCTGATCGCCAATCGCGGCGAGATCGCCGTGCGCGTGATGCGCGCGTGCCGCGAGTTGGACATCCAGACGGTGGCCGTCTTTTCTGAGGCCGACGTGGCTGCCCTCCACGTGCGTCTCGCCGACGAAGCCTACCTGATCGGCCCCGCGCCTTCGGCCGAAAGTTACCTACGCATCGAGCGCATCATCGAAGCGGCGCGCGCTTCCGGCGCGGAGGCGATTCATCCCGGCTACGGCTTTCTGGCGGAGAACGCGGATTTCGCGCGCGCGTGCGCCGAGGCCGGAATAACTTTCATCGGGCCTCCGGCCGAAGCGATGGAATTGATGGGGTCGAAGATCAACGCGCGGCTCGCGGCCATCGCGGCTGGCGCGCCCGTCGTCCCCGGCACAACCGTTCCGCTCGGCTCGGCTGAGGAGGCGCGTGAGACGGCCGCCGGCTTCGGCTATCCGGTCATGCTCAAGGCCGCGGCGGGCGGGGGCGGCAAAGGCATGCGGCTCGTCGCGGGCGCGGACGAGATCGCGTCGGCTCTGGAGGCCGCGCAGTCCGAAGCGCAGGCGGCTTTCGGCGACGCGTCGGTCTATCTGGAAAAGGCCGTCGAACGCCCGCGCCACATCGAGATTCAAGTCTTCGCGGACGCCGAAGGCCACACCGTCCACCTCGGCGAGCGCGAGTGTTCCATTCAACGTCGCCATCAGAAAGTGATCGAGGAATGTCCTTCGCCGATTGACGATCCGGCGTTGCGCGCGGCGATGGGCGCATCGGCCGTCCGCGTCGCGCGCGCGGCGAATTACGTCGGCGCGGGCACGGTCGAGTTTCTCGTCTCGGACGTAACGCGCGAGTTCTACTTTCTTGAGATGAACACTCGCCTGCAAGTCGAGCACCCGGTGACGGAACTCGTCACGGGCATTGATCTCGTGCGCGAGCAGATCATGGTTGCCGCCGGCCACGCCCTCTCTTTCACGCAGGAAGAGGTCGAATGGCGCGGCCACGCCATCGAGTGTCGCGTCTACGCGGAAGACCCCGACAACAATTTTCTTCCCTCGCCCGGCCGCATCACGCACCTGCGCGTGCCCGCCGGGCCGAACGTGCGCGACGACGGCGGCGTCTACGCGGGCGCGGAAGTGTCCATCTACTACGACCCGATGATCTCGAAGCTCGCCGCCTGGGGTCGCACGCGCGGCGAGGCCATCGCGGCGATGCGCCGCGCGCTGGCCGAGTACACGGTGGGCGGCATCAAGACCACGCTCCCCTTCTTCCGCGAGATCATGCGCGACGAGGAGTTCGTCGCCGGGCAACTCGACACCGGCTTCATCGAACGCTTCAACCGGCGGCGCGCCGACGCCGCCGCGCGCGACGCCGAAACGGGCGAGGCCGAAACGGGCGAGGCAGCCGTTGAGGGCGAAGCGGACGCCGCCACCACGGCGCGCGACATCGCCATCATCGCGGCCGCGCTCGCCGATTCGCAGAACGCGCAAGCCACAACTAACGGCGAACGGCACGCCGTCCAAACGCCGAGCCAGTGGCGCGTGGCGGGTCGCATCGCGCAACATCGCTCGCGCGATCTGTTTTGAAGAGTCGAATCTTAAATCTCAAAAGACGTTGAATCTCGGATTTTCAAATTATCAAATTTGAAATCTTAAAATCTTACCCATTAAGCGGGCGTGAAACTCGTCCTGGAATAAGCCAGCATGAAACTCATTGCGGAAGTTGACGGCCGGAGTTACGCGCTCGACGTGCGGCGCGAGGGCGCGCGCGTGGAAGCATCGGTTGACGGGCGGCGTTACGAACTCGAAGCGCGCGAGACGGAGGCGGGGGCATTCCTGTTGCTCGCGGCGGGCGGACGCGTCTATGAATGCCGCGCGGATCGCGTGGCCGCATCGGGCGGGGCGCGCGAAGTGCAGATCGGCGACGAGGTATTTCAGGTCAGGCTCGTTGATCCGAAGCGCCTCGGCGGCGCGCGCGGCGCGGGCGCGGAGGCCGGCGGGCGGGCGCAGGTTACGGCTTCGATGCCGGGCAAGGTGGTGCGCGTGCTGGTCGCCGAGGGCGCAAAGGTGGAAGCGGGCGACGGGTTGGTCGTCGTCGAAGCGATGAAGATGCAGAACGAATTGAAGTCGCCCAAAGCCGGCGCGGTCGTCGAAGTGCGAGCCGTGGCCGGGGCGACGGTCAACGCGGGCGACGTGCTGGTTGTAGTCGAATAAACGTCGAAGGAAAGCTGCGGTTGCCGGGTGCGAATGTGTCGGGATCGGGATGATTGAAGTCTCACCCTTGTGGTCTCTCTAACCGGAACGGGAGGAACACGGACATGTTGAAGAAGGCGAGTTGTTTGGCGACGCGTTGTGCGGCGGCTGTGTTGTGGCTGTCACTCTCGGGCGCAACGGGCGAGGCGAAGGTGACGAGCTATATGACGGGCAACGCGGCGGACGTTAGTCCCGCGCTCGTCGGCCCCGCGCATGATTTCGGCGGCGGCGGCACGGACGTTGACGCCGCGCTCCAGTGGATCATAGACGAGGTGCGCGGCTGCACGAGTTGCGCGACAAAGCTCGATGTCGTCGTGCTGCGCGCCTCCGGGTCGAACGGCTACAACGATTATATCTACGCGATGAATGGCGTGGATTCCGTGGAGACACTGCTCATCACCAGTCGTCGCGACGCGAGCAACGCGGGCGTCGTGACGGCCATCAGGAACGCGGAAGTGATCTTCTTCGCGGGCGGCGACCAGTGCAACTACGTGCAATTTTTCAAGGGGACGCCGGTCGAAACGGCGGTCGAATCCGTCTACGCGAAAGGCGGGGGCGTCGGCGGCACGAGCGCGGGCTTCGCCATCATGAGCGACTTCACGTATGACGGCTGCTCGGGCAGCGCGTTGTCGGCCGATGCGCTCGCCAACCCATACCACCGCACGATCAGCTTCACTTACGACTTCTTCAAGTGGGCGAACATGGGAACGATCATTGCCGACACGCACTTCGTTCCGCGCGACCGGATGGGGCGTCTGATGGCCTTCATCGCGCGGCAGATCAAGGACGGCGTCGCCACGAGCGCGCTCGGCGTCGCGGTCAACGAGCGGACATCGCTCGTCGTGGATCGAAACGGGCTGGCGCACGTCTTGGGCGATGGGGCCGTCTATTTCGTGCTCGGCGATCACCCGCCGGAGGTCTGCGCGCCCGGCACGCCGCTCACTTTCTCGAACTTTAAAATCTGGAAAGTGTCGAGCGGCGGCACGTTCGACCTGCGGAACAGGCCCGCGAGCGGGTGGAGCTATCTCGTCAGCGTCACGAACGGCCAACTGAGCCAGAACCCTTATTGAACCGGCACGATTTCGAGGCGGAGGCCGGGCGGCGGGCGCGAAGTTGACGCTTCGACTTTTCGCCCGCGCCCCGCCTCCGGTTTAGCTTTATGACTCGATACAATGACGAACGCGGCGAAGCCGCGATGGACGAACGCGGCGAAGTCGCGATGGACGAACGCGGCGAAGTCGCGGCGGAAGAGTTGCGCGTGTTGCTGTGGGACATTGACGGGACACTTTTGCGCTCGACGCGTCCCGGCGCGTTCAGGGATTACGTCGTGCCCGTGCTGGAGAGCATCTTCGGCACGACGGGGCGCATTCACGAGATGCGCGTGTCGGGCATGACCGACTTGCAGATCATCGGCGAAGCCCTCAGCGACGAGGGCTTCACGGCCGCGCACGTCCGCGAGCGCGTCGAAGAAATTCGCACGCGGTTTATGATCGAGATGGAGCGCGTGGCGGCCACGGAGACCGCCGACAACCCGCTCTTCCAACTCCTCCCCGGCGCGCGCGAGATTCTGGAGCGCGTCCGAGAGCAGCCGCGCTACCGCTCGTCGCTGCTGACGGGAAACCTCGAACCCGCAGCGCATTTGAAGTTGCGCCTCGTCGGCCTCTCCGGGTTCTTCCAACAACTCCCCGGCGCGTTCGGCGACGATTCGCACGACCGGCGCGACCTGCCCGCCATCGCCGCCGCGCGCATCAACGCCCGGCTCAAACACGCTCTGCGCCCCGCGCAATTCATCGTCATCGGCGACACGCCGAACGACATCGCCTGCGCCAAACATTTCGGCGCGCGCTCCGTCGCCGTCTGCACCGGGCGTTTCGACACCCAGGCCACGCTCGCCGCGCACAAACCCGACGCGCTGCTCCCAGACCTCTCCGACACGGAATTCGTCCTCAGAACTTTCGACGCCTTGTGAAGACCGGAGCGAAGAAGAACGATGAAGTCGGAACGCGGAACGATGAACTGAAAGCAAGTCGTCTTTACTTCATCGTTCATCGTTCATCGTTCATCGTTTTTTCTCTCAGGGGCGGTGAAAACCGCGCTCGATGTCGCGCGTGGTGAGGCGCAGGATGGCGGGGCGTCCGTGGGGGCAGGTAGTGGGCGAAGAGGTCTTGAGCAGGCGATCAATGAGCCAGCGCATCTTCTCGGGCGCGAGCGGCATGTTGACCTTGATCGCGGCGTGACAGGCGAGCGAGGCGGCGACGCGCTCGCGCAAAGTCTCGCGCGCCGCGCCGCGCCGTTCGGCCTCGACCGTCTCCAAAATCTCGGCGAGCAGGTTGCGCGTCTCGCTCGCGGGGAGGTCTGCGGGCAAGGCCTTGATCGCGACCGTGCGACCCGACAGCCGCATGAGGCTGAAGCCGTAAGTTTCGAGTTCCCCGGCGACCGTGTCGAAGGCGGCGGCCTGCGCGGGCGTGAGGTCAAAGGTTTCGGGCAGGAGCAGTTGTTGAGATTCGGGCGCGCGTGTCTCTTCGAGTTTGCGATATTTGTCGAAGAGGATGCGCTCGTGCGCGGCGTGCTGGTCAATGAGCAACATGCCTTCCGCGTCTATCGCGATGATGTAGCTTTCTTCGAGTTGGTAGAGCGGGCGGATGTTGTCGGCGACGGATTCGACCTCCACTTCGTACATCGCGCCCGCGATTGAATTGAGCGGCGGGAGCGGCACATGCTCTACTCGCGCCACCGACGGCGCGCCGCTCGCGACGTTCGCACCATTCAACGCCGTGCTCTCACCCTGCGGTTGATGTCGCGCTGCCAATTCGTCCGGCGCGGCGGGAGAAGCGTTCAACCCGCTCGACCCGGCGAGGTTCTCGTGTCCTTCTCGCGGGGCGGCTCCCACATCGCGCGCGACCGAATCTAGCGTGTCACGCATCGCGGACGGCATCCCGGATGCGCGCGCCGCAAACTCCCCGGTCGCCAGCAGCAACTCGTCGTCCGTCGGCGGTGCGAAGCCGAACTCGATACTCTCCTGTTGCGGCAGCGGCGTTTCAATACGCGAGCCGCGACGCGCCCCCTCGCCCGTCGGCGCGTCGCCCGCCGCGACTCCCGACGACTCATGCGCCGCGTCGTGGTCGCTCATGCCCGCCGCGCCCCAACCGGAAACGATCACGCCGCCTGCGCCCGGCCGGAGGTCGCCCTGTGAGTTCTCATCCCCGGCGTAGACCGACGGCACATCCTGCTCGTCCGTGCGTCGAACATAGCCGCCCGCCGCGAGCGCGGCGCGTACCGCTTCGCGTACTGCGTCTGCGACGGCGGCGGCGCGGCGGAAGCGAACTTCGGTCTTCGCCGGGTGGACGTTCACGTCCACCTCTTCGAGCGGCACGTCGAGAAACAACAAGGCCGCGGGGTAGACGCCTTGCGGCAGCACCGTGCGATAACCTTCGCCGAGCGCGCGGCTGACGAGGCGGTCTCGCACGTAACGGCCGTTGACGAACAGGTATTGCGCGTCGCGCGTCGTGCGGCGCTCACGCGGCGCGGAGACATAGCCCGAGACGCGCGCGACTGTCGCGTTCCCGCCGCCGACTTCCAGCAGGCTGTCGAGAAATTCCGCGCCGAAGATTTGATAGGCGCGCTCGCGCAAATTCGCGGCGACCGCCGCGCGCAAAGACTCCCGCCCGTTATTCGTCAGGACGAACGCGATCTCCGGGTGCGCGAGCGCGTAGTGTGTGACGAGACTCGTCAGGTGAAAACTCTCGGTGGCCTCCGAGCGCAGAAACTTGCGCCGCGCCGGGATGTTGAAGAAGAGGTCGCGCACGGTGATGGTCGTCCCGCGCGGCCGCGCGGTGGGCTTCACGTCGCGCATCCGGCCGCCTTCGATAGTGACGCGCGTGCCCTCCGCCTGCCCTTCGGTCTGCGTGACGAGTTCGACGCGCGCCACGGAGGCGATTGAGGCCAGAGCCTCGCCGCGAAAGCCGAGCGTGCCGATGCTATGCAGATCGTCGGCCGTGCTGATCTTCGACGTGGCGTGCCGCTCGAAGGCGAGCAACGCATCGTCCCCGTTCATCCCGTCGCCGTCGTCCGAGACGCGCAGGAGCCTGCGCCCGCCCGCCTCTACATCAACCTCTATGCGGCGCGCGCCCGCGTCAATCGAATTCTCCACCAACTCTTTCGCCACCGACGCCGGACGCTCGACGACTTCGCCCGCTGCGATCTGGTTCGCCAGATGATCTGATAGGACACGAATCTTTGACATAGGGTAGTGACAGGTGACAAGTGACAGGTGACAGGATATTAATCAGCTTTACGCTTGAGGTATTGTGAAAGGCCGACAATCATGCGCCCGATGCTATCAAGAGTGGCGCATCTCTAAGTAAACTTCTTCTTGTAGATAATTGAGACGTTGAGCTATCAACAGCTCCGTCTCAAGTTCGCTGGCCGAGCCTTGAGCATTTGAGAGAAAGTGTGCAAATTCTTTAGGTGAATGGCGCGCCGCGCCTTCCGCTATATTAGCCGGAATCGAAACAGCAGCGCGTCTAATTTGCGATGTCAATCCGAACTTTTCTTCCTTCGGAAAGGAGTCCGTCATTTTGTAAACGGTAACTACGAAATCGACGGCCTTGCCCCACACCTCTAATTTTTCATGAGGCCGCATAGCCTAACTCCTTCCTGTCACCTGTCACCCGTCACCTGTCACTTAGAGATAAACAATCTGGTGTTCGACTGAGCCGAGATCAATGGCGTCGTAAATCCAGTCGAGGCAGTAGCGGCCGTGGCGCGCGAGGAGGGAGGTGATGTTGAGATGCCGCTCCTGCAAAGTTTTTTCGGGGTAGAGGGCGGCGTAGGCGCGTTCGAGTTGGCGGTGGGCGGCGCGGTCGCGCGCCATCTGCGCGCGATGAAAGCGCGTGCGCAGGCCCGCCAGTTGGTGCTCGATCTTCTGCGTGCCGTGCGCGAGCGCGTCGGCGAGCGTCGGGTCGAAGCGGCGCAGGTTCGCGCCGAGTTCGGTGAGCGCGACGCCGACGGACGCTTCGGCGCGGTCGAAGGCTTGCGCCTGTTCCGCGCCGAGGTGCTCTTCGACGACGCGCGCGATGACGGCATCGAGTCCGGGGAAGAAGTCGGCGAGATGCAGGTCGTAACGTTCGAGCGTGCGCCCGGTGCGGCGTTCGATGAGCGTGAGACTGGCGCGATGCAGGATGGGCGTCGCCGGTCTGTCGAGCAGACGATAGACTTCGGCCGTCTGCGCGAAGTAGGCGATCTCGGCCGCGCCGCCGAAGTAAGCGATTGAGGGCAGCAGGTAATCCTGCACGACGGCGCGCAGCGTGACGTTTGGGCTGAAGCGTTCCGGGTCGCTCGCGGCCAGCTCCGAGAGTTCTTCCGCCGTGTAAGTCTCGTCGTCCTTCGCGCCCTTCGCCTGATAGCGGCCTTCCGCGTTGCGCGTGATGGCGCGGCGCGAGCCGTCGAGGTGTATGAAGAGGGGGAAGGCGTCGGGCGAGGCGTGAACCTGCGCGTGATAGCCTTCGGCTTCGAGTTGGCGGCTGCGCGCTTCGACGGCCGCGGAGATGTCGGGCGCGCGGCGCGCGGCCTCGGCGTAGAGCGGCGCGGCCAGTCGCTTGAGACGCGCGTCGAGCGGGTCGAGCAGGACGAGTCCGTGGCGGCTGACGAGCGCGGTCAGGAGGCGCGCGAAGGCTTCGCCGTAGGTGCGCCCCGGCCGGTAAGCGTCGCGCAGGAGCGTTTCGAGGTCGGGTAGAAACTCGGTTGTCGGCGACAGGTCGAGCAGGCGTTGGACGGCCATATTCGCCGTCTCGTCGAGAGTGACCGCGCCGACGGGCGCGCCCTCGCGGTGGAGCGCGTCGGGCACGTCGGTCGAAGCAAGACGGCCGTCGCAGGCCGTGAACTCGGCCGCCTGCACTTCCTCCCAATCGTGATCCTCGGTCGCCATCCAGAAGACGGGCACGGCCTCCGTGCCGCGCTGCGTCAGGCAGCCAGCGAGTTTGACGGCCGAGAGCGCTTTGTAGATCGTGTAGAGCGGGCCGGTGAAGAGTCCGACCTGCTGGCCGGAGACGACGGCCACAGACGAGGGCGAACGCAGCCGCGCGATGTTGCGCAGCGTCTCCGCGCCCGCGCCCCAGCGCGTGTTCATCTCCGCGAGGGCGTTGCAGAGCGCGGCGCGATCAGTCTTGTGCGCGGCGAGCACTTCGGGCGCGCGCGCGGCGAGTTCGTGATGAAAGCGGACGGCGTTCGGGTAGTAGCGACTGAGCGCGGGCGCGTCGGCGAGGTATTCGAGGAAGAGGCGCGACTGGTGCGGGATGCGCGCGAAGGGCAGCGTCTCGATGCGCAAACCGGCCTCCTGCGGCGTGCTGAAACAGGCCGGTTCGGTTGTCGTGGGGGAAACTTCGGTGCTCACTTGACTGCTCCTTCGGCCAACTTCGTCTCGTTCTCCGTCTCGACATACGGACAACACTCCGCTAACGTTCGCGCGATCTCGCGGCGCGCCTCGTCGTCCGGCATCGAAAGCGGCGCGCGCACCTCGCCGCCCGCGTAGCCGCACAGGTCGAGCGCGTATTTCAATCCGCCGATGCCGAAGCGCGTGGTGACGGCGCGGGCGAGCGGCGTGAACTCGCGCTGCCGCGCGAGCGCGCTTTCGTGATCGCCCCGCTCGACTAACCGTGCGATCTCGACGGCGACTTCGGGCGCGACGCACCCGGCGGCCAGTATCGCCCCTGACGCCCCCGCCGACAAAGCCGCGTGGAGCAGAGAGGCGTGCCCGGTGAGCACGGCAAATTTGCCGGACGCGAGCCTGAGCATCTCCAGGAAGTTGACCATGTCGCCCGAACTGTCTTTGATGCCGATGATGTTTTCGTGCTCCGAGAGGCGCGCGAGCGTGTCAGGCGACAGGGCCACCGACGTGTTCTGCGGGATGTTGTAGAGCACGACGGGAACGGGCGAAGCATCGGCGATTGATTCGTAATAGTTCGAGAGGACGGCGGGCGTCATGGCGGCGCGGTAAAAATGGGGCGTGATGACGAGCACTGCGTCCGCGCCCGAATCGGCCGCGCGCCGCGCCTCCGCGATGCTCTCGCGCGTGCCGTGTTGGCCGACGCCGACGACGAAGGCCAGATGCCCCGGCGCGCTCGCTCGCGCCGCGTTGACGACTTCGAGGGCTTCGCGTTCGCTCAGATGGACGCGCTCGCCCGTCGAGCCGAGGATGACATAGCCGCCGATCCCTGTCTCGTTCCAACGCGCGATGTTGCCCCGCAAGGCGCGGGCGTCCACGCCGCCGTCTTCCCCGAACGGCGTCGTGCATGGCAGCAGGATGCCGCGCAAGTGTTCGGCCGTAAACCTACCGGCGCGGGCGTCTCCCTGTTGAGTTGTGTCGTGTGATTTCAAACGAAGCCATTATAACGACCGCGCCCGAGGGCGCGCAACGCTGTGTCGGGCGCACGGCTGAAAGAGGCAAACGTGAAGCGGGAGAAGACGGCCGCGAAGCGACTGCCGCCGGCTTCACATTGTTGCGCCGCTCGCATGATCGCGCCGCTGACATTTTCGCACGACTTAAGGAATGTTGAAGCGGCCTTTGAGTTGCGTCGGCTGCATGGTGGCGGGCACTTGATCGTAGACGCGTTTGACGAGGTTGTCGGCGTCGTCGGCCATGAGCGGCAGGTCGCGCACGGGGAGATCGCAGATGGTCTGGACGATGTGCGAGCCGAGCGCGCGGTAGCTTTCGAGTTGCTGCTCGGTGTAGTTCTGGTCGGCGGTGCTTTCGTGCGGGAAGGTGCGGCTGGTGCTGGCGTAGTTGAGGACATCAATCGGCTCGCCGCCCGTGATAGCGGGCTTGATATAGACGATGACGCCGTCTTTGGCCGGTTGGCCGGACGTGTCGCGGTCGGCGCACGAGTAGCGTATGAGACCGATGGCACAGTAGCGGGTTTGTCCCTTGTGCTCCTTATCGTCTTTGGCGTAGATGGGCATGCCGCCGACGAAGTCAATGGGGATGCCGAGGTCTATGCGGATTTTGCGCACCGCGCCCGCGAGGTCTTCAAAGCGGCTCTGCGGGTCTTGCGAACCGTCGCCGACGACGATGAGGTGAGCGCGGCGCAAGACCATCTCGTAGAGTCCGAGGTTCTCGAAGTGGCCGCCGTCGGAGAGGTAGACGTAAGGGTTGGTGTTGTCGCTGTGGCCGAGCGCTTCGGTGAGAATCGGGCGCAACGCGAAACGCGGCCCGGAGCGTTTGTAGGAGTGGAGCGAGGGGAAGTATCTGTCGTTTCCGGCGGGGCCGGGGTTGCCGAGCCACCAGCCGAGGCGCGCGTTGAAGAGCGTCATCAAAAAGGCGAGCGCGGGCGAAGAGTGGTAGCCCATGTTGGGGCTCGCCGCCGCGCCCGAGATCGAGATGGCCGTGCCGAGGCTGATGCCGTTGCCGGGAGGCGCGCTGCCGCCGCCGTACTCTTCCGTCCTGCGATAGCCGAGTTGGAAACTGCCGCAGTGGAGCGGCGAGACGGTGAACGTCTCGGCTTTGCGCTGCTGCCAGGCGAGGTTGTGGCCGCTCGTCAGGTTGAGACAGATGTTGACGACGTGCATGAGCTTGCGCTTCGGCTCGCCGGGCGCGCCGCGGTAATGGCGCAGTTCGTGCATCGGCAGGTTGTCGTAAGCGTCGAAGCCGGTGAAGGGGTTGGGGCGGCGTTCCGACTGGGGGCGCGACGCGCCCATGTAGGCGCGGATCAGCCGGTTGCGATACATCGAGTGGAGCGAAAACTTGTTGACGTTGACGCAGGTTGACATGACGAGGCTGATGGCGACGAGACCGGCCGCCACCGCCAGCAGCAGAGAGAGCGGGGCGTAGTGGACGATGTTCAAAACACCCGCGGGGTCGTAGGCGAGTTGCTCGGCGTAGCGCCAGTCAACCGAGGCGGGCGCGAGTCCTTTGATCAGCAGCGTCGTGATGAGCGAGAAGACGATGAGCAGCGTGAGGGCGAAGACGGGGGCCGCGAGCGCCATCGCATAGTCGGTCAGGCCGCCCGGCTTCCCTTCCCGCTCCGGGTGCGAATGTGTCTTTTCGCTCTTGCCGCCGAGGATGGTGAGCACGCCGGACGCGCCGCCGAGCGCGGCCAGAATCACTTTGCTCTTGTAGCCCAGATACATCAACCCGACCGGGGCGAAGATGACGAGGGCGCTGACCACGCTCCACAACAGAGAGACGATGAGCGCCCACGCGCCGAAACGCGCCCACCATTCGCGGTCGTCGTCGTCCGTGAAGTGGCTCGTGATGCCGACGAACAGGATCACCGACAGCAGGAACAGGCAGACGAACAGGGGGGCGGCGAAGCAGGCGTAGAGTTCCGTCACGGGGACGGGCACGATGCCGTGGCCGGCGGGCGCGGGGAAGAGGACGGTGGCCGCCCACCACGCCAGCGTGCCCCACAGGCTGCCGATCAAAATAACGGTCAGCGGCTCCCACGCGAGGTGCGACCAGTTTCGCGCCCAACGCTGCCGCCAGAAGTTGAAATCCTTGAAGACCTGAATGAGCGTGTAGAGGACGTAGGCCGCGACGTGCAGGAAGACGCCGTACTGCAAAAATCCCGCCCACCCCTCGTTGAACTGTTCGCCGTCGTGATAGGTGCGACCCCACGCCCACCAACTCGTCAGGCAACTGGCTGATAGAGACAGCGGCAGCAAACAGAGCGTCAGAAACCAGCCCTGCTGATTCAAACGTTGACTGTCAATCTTGCGCGGCCGGTTCGCGCTCGGCCGCGCCACGCCCATGTAGACAATCGCCGCGAGGGCGAAGAGCGTGCCGAGCCAGAACGCCCACGAGACGCGCTCTCCCACGCGCGAACCCGACTGCACAACGGCCACGACGATGCGCGGCAGGATGAGCGCGGCCAGAATGACCGGGATGAGCACCAGCCAGTTGAGCACCAAATTGCGCACGACGATGGCGACGAGCGTCCAGGTGTCGGCGGAGAGGAAGCCGAGTTTCGGGTTGAGGTAGTTGCTGAAGTTGCGCAGGTGGCGGACGGGTTCGGGTTCGGGTTGGAGTTTGTTCTTCTCCGGCTCGTTCTTGAGCGCGGTGATGACGGGCGCGAGGCGCGCGCGGTGAATCCAGGCCGACAGCCAACTCCCCAGATAGCCGCCGCCGGAGACGGTCGAGAGGTAGTCGAATCGTTCGAGCATGCCGTAGCGCGCCAGCCCCTGCACGATGCCGAGTCCGAAACTCGCGCTGCGGATACCGCCGCCGGAGAAACAGAGCGCGGCGCGCTTTTCGGGCAGATCGTGAATGTACTTGTAGAGTTCCGCCGTGAACCTTTCGTTCAGCAGGACGGCGTATCGTTTCTGCTTCCCCGCCCTTCGCTCCGCCGGCGACCCACCGACCCGGCCGACGACGCGTGCGCGAAGTTCCGCTGCGGAAATATCCTTGCGCGAGCGCAGACGGTTCGCCGCCTTCCGCTCCTCGTCGGCCTCGCGGTCGGTCTCGGCCTTGATCTCCGACTCGATCTCCCTTTCGATCTCGGCTTCGACTTCAAAGTCAATTCTCTTTTTCGCCTCAAGGTAGCCCGGCGGGAACGCGCCGTGTTGATGGACGAACTCGTCCTCCAGAACGCGGTACAGCGGGTAGATGTGTTGCCGCTCGCAGTCGTCTTCCAGCGCGGCATAACGAGGAGGAGCGGCATTCGTATTTTCGTTCATTGAACTTGTCATCTCTCGACTCCGGGCGAAGGCGCGGGAAGTGGGGCGGCGGTGCGGGGTCTAACGGCGACGCGACGCGCGGCGTTTAACTTCCGCGCCCGGGCGCCGTATCACCGGCCTGCGCGTCGGCAGGCTCGCCGCCGCCGGCCTGCTACTCATCCGTTTCTCTCGCAACTGGTGTCACGCAATTTCAAAGGCAATGCTGCTGCCCGGCGCAGTCGGAAAAAGTCGGCGGGTAAGTTATTGAGAACGGGCGGCCTCGCCTGATGCTTCCGATGAGATGGACGGATGAAGGGTGCAATCGCCTGCGCAAAAGTAAGGTGCATGAACGCGCGCGAACGATAAAGCAAGTGAGAATTGAGTGTCAAGACTTTTCCGCCGGGTCGTCCGCGGGCGAGGCGGGCGCGGGCGAACGGCGCGAATCATATCTCTCGGAACACGCGGCGCGGGCGCGCGAGTTGCCGTCGGGCGCGGGGGCGTGCGAGTATTAATTCAAATGTCGAACCAGCGTGGAGAGCAACTGGACTTGTTGATTATCGGCGCAGGCCCCGCCGGGTTATCTGCCGCCGGCGCGGCGGCGCGCGAAGGACTCAACTACCTCGTCATCGAAAAAGGCTTGATCGCCGACACGATTTATCGCTACCCCGTCGGCCGCACGGTCTTCTCCACGCCCGACGAGTTGGAGTTGCGCGAAAGCTCCTTACGCCCCTGCCGCGACAAGCCGACGCGCGAGGAACTGCTCTCGCACTACGTCCGCTTCGCGCTCGACGAACGTCTACGCATCCACACCGAAGAAGGCGCGGAGGCGATTGAACGCAACGCGGAGACGGGCGCGTTCGCGGTGCGCACGACGCGCGCCGAATACCGCGCCTCGCGCGTCCTCGTGGCGACGGGCGCGATGGCCTACCCGCGCCGCCTGAACGTCTTGGGCGAAGACCTGCCGAAAGTGGGGCACCGCTTCGTCGAGCCTTACCCCTACGTGCGCAAGGACGTGCTCGTCGTCGGCGGCGGAAACTCCGCGGCCGAGGCCGCACTCTTTCTCTCCGAAGAGGGCGCGCATACCACGCTCGCCATCTGGCGCGCCGACTGGGAACAGCGCGACCCCAGGATGAACGCCATCAAACACTGGGTGCGCACTCCGCTCGAACGCGAACTCGAAGAGGGGCGACTCAGCCTCTGTTTCTTCACCCGGCTCGAACAAATCACCGAACGCGAAGTCCGCCTCCACACGGAAGACGGCATCCTTCGCACTATCCCCAACGACGCCGTCTTCATCCTCATCGGCGCGGACGCAGACCACGCGCTGCTGCGCCGCGCCGGGGTCGAATTCACAAAAGCGGGACTCGCCGAAGTGCCCGTCTACGACCCCGACACCTACGAAACCAACGTCCCCGGCCTCTACGTCGCAGGCCATTTCACACACGCACGCCACATCAAACAGGCCATCGCCGTCCCTCGCCGGATCGTCCCCCTCATCGCTCAACGCCTGCGCACCACCGTCTAAGTATTTTAGCCGCGCAGCTTCACTCACGCCGCGGGGCGCACGTTCGACGTTGGGGCGTTGCTCTTTTGGCCGGGCTGCTTATGAAACCAGGTCGGGCTGAGCGCGTTCGCGGCGGGCGACGCCGGTGCGGTAGGCGGCCTCTTCGACTTCGCGGGAGACGGCTTCGGCGATGCGTTTGTCGAAGACGGAGGGGACGATGTATTCGGGGTGGAGTTCTTCTTCGGAGATGAGCGCGGCGATGGCGTGGGCGGCGGCCAGTTTCATCTCTTCGTTGATGCGCGAGGCGCGGCAGGCGAGCGCGCCTTTGAAGATGCCGGGAAAGCAGAGCACGTTGTTGATCTGGTTCGGGTAGTCGGAGCGGCCGGTCGCCATCACGGCGACGATGTCTGCCACCTCTTCGGGCATGATCTCGGGCGTCGGGTTCGCCATCGCGAAGATGACGGGTTTCGCGGCCATCCGCTTCACGTCTTCGCGACTGATGACGCCCGGCACGGAGAGACCCATGAAGACATCCGCGCCCGCCATCGCCTCGTGTACCGTGCCGCGCACGCCTTCGGGGTTGGTGTTCTCGGCATACCATTCCTTGACCCAGTTCATATGCTCGCGGCGGCCACGGTACAGTATGCCGTGCTGGTCGCAGCCGATGATGTTCCGCACGCCCGCCGCCATGATGATCTTCGTGCAGGCGACGCCCGCCGCGCCCGTGCCGTTGACCACCACCTTCAACTCGCTCATCTCTTTGCCGATCAACTTCGCCGCGTTGATTAAGGCCGCGAGGACGACGACCGCCGTGCCGTGCTGGTCGTCGTGAAAAACCGGGATGTCGAGTTCCTCTTTGAGCCGGTCTTCGATCTCGAAGCAGCGTGGCGCGGAGATGTCTTCGAGGTTGACGCCGCCAAAGGCCGTCGCGATGAGTTTGATCGTGCGCACGATCTCGTCCGGGTCTTTCGTCGAGAGACAGATCGGGAAAGCGTCAACGCCCGCGAACTCTTTGAAGAGCATCGCCTTGCCTTCCATGACGGGCATCGCGGCGGCGGGGCCGATGTCGCCGAGGCCGAGCACGGCCGTGCCGTCCGTGACGACGGCCACGGTGTTGCGTTTGATCGTGAGCGTGAAAGCCTTTTCCGGGTCGCGGTGAATGGCTTCGCAGACGCGCGCGACGCCGGGCGTGTAGGCCATCGAGAGATCGTTGCGCGTCTTCAAAGGCGACTTCGAGACGACTTCGATCTTGCCGCCGAGGTGCAGGAGAAAGGTGCGGTCGGAGACGTTGACGACTTCGACGCCGTCTATGTCGCGCGCCGCCTCGACGATCTCTTTGACGTGCTCGCTCGAAGAGGCTGTGAAGGTGATGTCGCGCGTGATGCTCTCGCGCGAGGCGTTGACGATGTCAATCGCGCCGATGTCGGCCCCGGCGCGACCGAGGGCGGTCGTCAACTCTCCGAGCGTGCCGGTGCGGCTCGATAGTTTTACACGCAGGGTCGAACTGTAACTGACGCTTGGCGCATTAGGCATCGCGGCTATGACTGATCCTTTCAGACGTTGCAGCAGATCAAAAGAGGTGTTGGCGATAACTCTAACGCCAACGGCGCGCGCCGCGCAAGGGAGTGATAGCCGCCTCACTCTTCGCGTGATGCGCCGAGCGCTTTCTCTAACAGAAGCGTGATCTCTGCGGCGACGGACGAATCGAACTTGTTGCGGCGCGCGGCCATTCGCAGCGAACGCTCGCCGAGCAGGGCGTAGACGGCGGTGGCGCGGCGCGCGTCCCCGGCCGTTTGCAGCGCGGCGAGATGCCTGCGCACCGTGGACAGGTCGGCGCGGGCGAACGTGCCGGTCAGGGCTTCGTCGGGCGCGTGCGCCCTCAAGTTGTCGAGCGTGCTTGCGAGCAGCGGCAGCAGCACCCGTCGCGCGTTGTCGTCGCTCAGGCCGCAGCGGGCGAGCAGGTCGGCGGCGAGCGAGAAGAGCGCGACCGTGTGACCGGAAGCGATGACGGCCGCCGCGTGGTAGAGAGATTTGTCGCGCGCGGCGAGGGAGAAACTCCGGCCGCCGAGAGCGCGGACGATTTTACGCGCCGCCGCGAGCGCGCTCGCTTCGCCTTCGAGACAGTAGAAAGCCCCGCGCAGATTACGCGCGCCGCCCGCCGGGTCGCTGATCGAGACGAGCGGGTGGAGCGAGCCGAGACTGAAATTGTGTTCGCCGAGAGGCGCGAGCGCGTCCGACGAAAGCGCGCCGCTCGCGTGCAGCGCGACGCGCCGGCGGCGAAGCGGCAACCCGACGGCGGCTCGCGCGGCAAACACCCCGGCGAGACGCGCGGCGACTTGCGCGATCTGATCGTCGGGCGTGGTGACGAGGATGAGACTTACGGTATCCGGGAGCAGGTCTAACTGTGTCGCGTCGAGCGCGAGCGGGCGGGGCGAGAGGGCGCGTGCCGCAAGCCGTGCGCGCGAGGCACGGCGCGCGACGAGGGCGACCACCGTGTAGCCGCTCCGGCCGAGCGCGAGAGCGAGCGCGGAACCGAGCCGTCCCGCGCCGATGACGGCCACCTCCGGTTGCCCGGGCGAGGCGCGACGCAACGCGACGGAAGAAGCCGCGCCGGAAGAAGCCGCACGGGACTCCTTTGCTTTTCGCGGGTTCACCTCTCGCGGGTTCGCCTCCGATGCGTTCACTTCCGGCGCGTTTACCCGTCGCGCGTTTAACTTTTGCGGCGTCGCTTTGCGCGCCGTTGACGTTCGCGTTTTATCTTTGCGGGCTTTTGCCCGTCGGGCTGCCCCGCCCTCTCTCTTGCTCTTTTTCTCGCTTCCGTTCCGTGGCTCACGCGGCATCGCTTTTGTTCTCAACCATGATCTCGACGAGCGCGGCGTCGTGCGGCAGTTCATCAAACCACTGTTGCCAGCGCGCCGCAAGTTCGTCGCGCGTGACGAGGCCGCGCATGATGCTCCCCGGCAGCCCGACGCGCAGAGGCTCGGCGGGCGGCGTCTTCTCCAGCGCGCGCGTAATGAGGCGCACGTCGGCGTGCGTGAAATGCGCGGGACACTGCCGCTGTGCGAAGACGTGCGCGAGGGCGTAGACGCGGCTCGCGGTGGCGGCGTCGGGCGCGTCGGCGGCGAGCAGGTTGAGAGCGTGCGTAAGGTGCATGTGATAGCGCGCGAGCGTGCGGCGATAGGCGGCGCGACCGCGCTCTGTGATTTCGGCGAGGAGGCGCGCGGCGTTGAGATACTGTTCGGCGTGCGCGAGGCGAAACGCGCAGCCGCAACGCGGACGCCCGGCGAGCAGGCGCGCGACCGGCAGATCGCAGCGCGCGTTCTTCACTTCGGCGACGAGCGACGCGGCCTCTTCCCATAGTTGCGGCGCGCTGAACGGCAGCCCGGCGAGCGCTTCAAAGTCGCGCCACTCCGCGCCGCGCATAAACTCGTCGAGGCTGGCGTGGTTCGACCCGTCGCCGACGGCGCGCGCGTGTACGTCCGCGTAGTGTCCGACGTAATGAGACTGAAACTCCTGCCAGAGCAGTTCGAAGCGTTCGGTGCGGGCGGCGTCGAAGAGGCTGTGCGGGTCGTCTGAGATGAGCAGCAACTCGCGGCGCGCGCTCTCGATCACTTCGAGCGAGGTCAGTTCGGCGGCCGAGAGATAGGCGCGCACGCTTTCGCGCCGGACGATGCCCGCCGTGTAGGTGCGCAGGGCGGCGAGTTGCCCGGTGGCGCGCGCGAGTTGCTCGGGCGCGACGCTATAGACATCCGCGACGCGCTGCAAGCCTTCTTCGAGCGAGAGGCTGCCTGAGAGCGCGTCGGCAACGGCATCGGCCGCCGCGCCGAACGTGCGGCGCACGGCGGCGGCCAAATCCCACGCGCGAGTGGTCAGACCGGCGTCGGGCAGCGCGTCGAATTCTTTGAGCGTCGTCTCCTCGCGCCACGCCGCGAGCCACGCGGAGAGCGCGGCGCGCACTTGCTCGCGCGCGGCGGCGTCGGCGATTGAAGGAAGCGCCGGGTCGCCCGTCAGGAGTCGCGCCCAGTTGGTCAACTCCTCCGCGTTGTGATGAATCTCGGCGGCGCGGCAGACCCCGGCCACATTGTCCCACTTGATTGACGAACCGAGCGTGCGGCGACTGATGCGGTCGTCCGTCGCGGTGGCGAGTTCGATGCGTCTCTGCGCGACGAGCGCGGCGAGCACGAGATGTTGAGTGTGGCGCGACAGCCCGTAAGGCGTCCCGTGCAGGATGCGATACACGGAGGCCAACGGCACGACGCGGCTGCCGGCGCGGTCTACGAGCGCGAGCGCTTCGCGCACCCACGGCTGGCCGAGCACGGCGTCGCCGGTTTCGGGGATGTAGATGTCGCCGCGCCGCGTGGCGAGTCCGAGCGGGACGGCGAAGGTTTCCGCGAGTTGTTGGACGGCCGAATCGGCGACGTTGCCGCCGCCGAACAGTTGGTCAATCAGGAGCGCGATCTCCGCTTCGGTCGGCGTCGCGTCGAACTGCGGGTGCTGCGGGAAAAGCGCGGCGAAGCGCGCCGCCAGCGCTTCGGCCAGCATCGGGGCGAAACTTTGCGCGGCGCGCGCTTCCGGCGTGAAGACGATACTCTCGCCGTCAATCAACAGGTGGCCGTCGTCAACGTAGAGACGCGACCAGATGCGCTCGGCCTGCGCGGCGAGCGAGTTGGCGGCGGCGCGCGCCGTCTCGCCAAACTCCGTGAGCGCGGCGTCCGTGCGCAAAGCGACGAGGCGGCGCAGGATGCTCGACTCTTCCGCGTAACATTCGGCCGGCTGCCAGAAGATGATCAAGGGCGTATCCGCGCCCCCGTCGCGCGGCACGACGGGCGCGGCGTCGGGAATATTTTCGGCAACATCGCAGTCGGAGTCGCGCACGAACAGTTGCCACTCGTATTCTTTGGGCGTCGTATCGCCAGCCGCATCGCGCGTCGTATCGCCCGTCGCGTTAGACGGGGGCACGGCGTCGCCTGTGACGCGCGTGAGACGACCGGCGCGCTCCGAACCGCGCCACGTCACTTCAAAATCCGCGTGGGTCGCGTCCGGATCGTCGGCGGCGAAAGGCCAGTCTTCAAAACGCGCGTTTGAAAGCGTGCGGAGCAGGGCGGCAATCGCGGCGTCGTCAATCGCGGGAGACTCGCTTGAGGCGGCGAGCGCCGCGTCGAAGTCGGCCGCCGCGCTGACCTGAAAACGGTAGCGCAAATCTTCGCCGTCGGCGTGCGCCGCCAGGCCGCGTTGCGGCGCGAGTTCGCCGAGACGCTTCAAAGTCTCCTCGACGCGCTCGATGGCCGCCTGTTGCGATTGCTCGTCCTGAAACAGGAGCGCGGCGCAGAGATCGCGCGCCGTCGCGCCGCGCCCGTCGAGCGAGAGCACGAAGAGGCTTTTCAGCACGAGCCGCACTTGCAGACGCTGCATCGCCGGAAACTGCGCGACGGCCTTCGTCGCCAGTTCGTCGTAGACGCGCAAGGCTTCGTGCAGGTCGTCGGAGCGGCGCAGGGCGTCCTCGCTGTGGTCGAAAACTTCGTCGAGGAGGATGAGCGAGAGCGCGGGGCGATTGACGGCGTTGCGAGCGGCCGAGGCGGCGAAGGGCAGGAAGGCGAAGGCCGGGGCATAGAGGCGCACGGAGGCCGAGGTGTCGGCGACGAGCGGGTGGACGGGGTAGAGCGCGGCGAAGCGCGGCTCGCTCCAATTGAAGTTCGGCACCGATTGGCGCAGCGAGAGGTAGATTTCGTGCAAGGCGTCTCGCGCCGGGGCGTGCTTGCGCAGGACGTAAATGTTGGCGACGTGATAGAGATGTTCCGGTTCGAGGTAGTCTATCTGGAAGGTGCGCGCCAGCGCGACGTTTACGCCTTCCGCGCCCGCGATGTCGTCGTCGAGGGCGAGCGCGACGAAGGCGTTAGAGTCGCGCGCGGCCACGGCCAATTCGCTCAGGAGCGGCCCGTCGTCTCGTTTGACGCGAGCCTCGCGGCCGAAGGCGGTGTCAACGAGGATGACGAGCGTGGTGGTCGTCGTGCGCTCGTGTGCGGCGGCGCGTGCGAGCCACGCGGCCGGGTCGCCCGCCCAATCGGCCACGCTCCCGCCGAAAGCCGCGATGAACGCTTCGACCAACTCGTCGCGCAGCGTCGGGCGCGTCCCGCGTGCGACGCGCAGGAGTTGGTGGCGGCGGTTTGCCAGACGACGCGCGCTGGAAGCGACGTGCGCGTCCGTGATCTGCATCTGCGGGTGTTCGGCGGCGGCGACGAGCGCGCCGAAAGTGGCGAGCGTGTGACTTTTGCCGACGCCGCGCATCCCTGCGAGCGCGTGCGCCGCGCCGCGGCCGCGCGGCAGGTCTGCCAGCGCGTCGAGCCAGCGGGCGAGCAGGTCGGAGGTGGCGTCCGTGAAGCGATAGGCGGCCAGCGCGCGCGCGGGGTCGGCCGCGAAGTCTCTCAGGTCGTCGAACTCCTGCGGTTCAACCAAGTCCTTGATCTTATCCTGTGTTCGTTTCATCCGCTTGCGAAGTGTGGGAGGGGAAAAGGGAGGCCGTGATGCCGCCACGGCGCGGGAAGGCAAGGCACTTTCGACTGTACCACGCGCGCGCGAACGGGCGCAATCAATATGCTTTTGCGCGCCCCCGCGTGACACAAACTCTATACTTTCGCCCGCGCACTGCTATAATGCGCCGGACGATAACAACCGTGCATCCGTCTATTCCGGCAGATTTTTAGGGGTGGTCGCTTACAGGACGCCGGGCGACCGCTTCGGCGCAACCACTTGCGCGTCTGCCCGCATCAAAGGGTCACGCGCTTTTTAACGCCACCGAAGGGCAACGCCTCCGCTGCCGCCACAAGCGCGCCCCTGACGCAACAGAAAGTTCACGTCGCACGAACACCTTTCGGCGATTTCGGCCAGACAAAAGGGATGAGCAACACTCCCCGGCGGCCACAAGTTGTTCGATGATATTCTGGAGATTTTCCGCCATGTTCAACCAACTTCCACGCACCATCACTGCGCTCGCGCTCGTCTGGGCACTGCTCGCCGGCTCGTCCGTCGCGCTCGCCGCGCCGCAGAAACAGGCTTCGCCGAGCGAAAAGGCGGCCGCCGAACGGAAGGCCAAAGAGGCTTCCGAGAAGCAGGACCGGGAAGACGCCGCCGAAGCCGCCGCCGCCAAGCAGAAGGCTGAGATCGCCAAAGGCAAGCCGCTTTCGACCGACGAAGACCCCAGCCAGATCGGCAAACGCAAAATCAACGGCGGCTTCATCGCCTCGATGAGCGGTTCGATTGAGAAAGAGGTCTCCTTCGGGCGCGAACTGGCGGCGGAAGTTGACCGGCAGGCGAAGTTGATTGACGACCCGGTCATCACCGAATACGTCAACCGCGTCGGCCAGAACATCGTGCTCCATTCGGACGCGAAAATTCCCTTCACCATCAAAGTTATAGACTCGGACGAAGTCAACGCCTTCGCGCTGCCCGGCGGTTTCTTCTACGTCAACAAAGGTCTCCTGCTGGCCGCCGACAACGAGGCCGAGATCGCGGGCGTGATGGCGCACGAGATCGCGCACGTCGCCGCTCGTCACGCGATGGAAAACATCGCGAAGGCGAATCTCTGGCAGGGCTTGGCGATGGCCGGCTCGATCTTCCTCGGCGGCATACCCGGCCTGATCTACCAGAACACGGCGGGCTTGGGGTTGGCCGCGCTCTTCTCGAAATTCAGCCGCAGCGCGGAGTGGGAAGCCGACAGACTCGGCACGCAGTATCTCTACGCCGCCGGTTACGACCCGAACGCCATGGCGACCATGTTTGAAAAACTCGCTTCGAAGAACAAGAAGAAGCCGGGTTTTCTCGCCAAGACTTTCGCTTCGCACCCGCAATCGGCCGAGCGACTCCAGGCGTCACAGGTGCTCGTCGGGCGTTTCCCCGAGCGCGAGGAGTACGTTTTGAGCACGTCTGAATTCCAGCGCGTCAAGGGACGCCTGCTGCGCCTCTCGAACGCGAAGGCTTCGACCGCGGGCGACCTCGCCGGCGGTGAGGACGGCCCGCGACGCCCGACGCTGAAACGCCGCACGCCTGCCCCGCCCGACGCGCCGGCCGGCACTACGACGGGCGACCAGAAAGACCAGAAGGATGCGCCGCCGAAGTTGAAGCGCAACACCGGCGACCCGAGCCCGGCGACGACCGACAAGCCGTAAGCTGGTTCCTATCTCTGCCAAAACTAAAAGAGGCTCTCAGGTCAACGCACCTGAGAGCCTCTTTTGCCGCAGCAGCGCGAGCGGCAGCAGCAGTTAACAGCCCCTTCGTCAGGCAGGGGACGCCTGCAAAACAGGCCGCGACGAATTCGCGGCAAATCGTCGCGTCTCACGCACTTAACCGCGCTCTTTAACTTGACAATTTTCCGCCCCGTTAAGTATTCTACTCGTTCGCGTTTCAGACGCTATTTTCCGAGAGAGTTATCTATGTCAACATACTTTCCCAGCGGGCAGGGTCTCGCAGAAAAACGCAAATGGTACGTCGTTGATGCGGCGGGGCAGACGGTCGGGCGGCTCGCCACGGAAGTGGCGCGCATTCTGTCGGGCAAGAACAACCCGCAGTGGACGCCCTTCATGGACATGGGCGATCATGTCATCGTCATCAACGCGCGTCAGGCCGTCTTCAAAGGCTCGAAGGCCGAGCAGAAAGTCTATCGCCACCACACGCTCTATCCGGGTGGCCTGCGCGAAATCAGCGTCAAGGATCAATTCGCGAAGCACCCCGAGCGCGTCATCGAACTCGCCGTGCGCGGCATGCTCCCGAAGAACAAACTGGGGCGCGCGATGGGCAAGAAGCTCAAGGTTTACGCCGACGCCAACCACCGGCACACGGCGCAAAAGCCCGAGCCGCTCGCGCTCGACCCGAGCACCGGACAACTGGCGCATCAGTAATTCAACACCTTTTCAGATTTCCAAGGACGAAACATCGTGGCTGACACTCAGTATTACGGAACGGGACGGCGCAAGACTTCGACGGCGCGCGTCTACCTGCGCCCCGGCACGGGCGAGATTCAGGTCAACAAGAAAAACTTCGACCAGTATTTCCCCAATCAGGCATTGCGCATGGTCATCCGCCAACCCTTGCAGTTGACCGAGACGGCGTCGAAGTTCGACATCCTCGTCAATGTTGACGGCGGCGGCCCCGCCGGTCAGGCCGGAGCGATTCGCCACGGCATCACGCGCGCCCTGATGGAGTTCAACGCGGAACTTCGCCCCACCCTGAAGCAGGCCGGTCTCGTCACACGCGACCCGCGCATCAAGGAACGCAAGAAGTACGGGCAGAAGGGCGCGCGCAAGCGCTTCCAGTTCTCGAAACGTTAAAAACAGTGACGAGTGACAAGTGACGAGTGACAAGCAAAACGCTTTGATCTCGTCACTTGTCACTTGTCACTCGTCACTATCGCAAATCCATTGTCGCTGTCCGGGTTGGTTGCGCCTCCCTCGCGGGAGTCTCAGAACGGGCGCGGCGAGTACATTAAACCAATCACCTAAGGAGGCTCACTTTTGGCAGTCACGGTAACGATGAAAGAATTACTGGAGGCCGGCGTCCACTTCGGCCACCAGGTCAGGCGTTGGAACCCGAAGATGAAGGAATACATTTTCGGCGAGCGCAACGGCATTAACATTATTGATTTGCAGAAGACCCAGAAGATGTTTCGCGAGGCCATCGGGTTCGTCACGAACATGGCCTCGGAAGACCGCGGGCGCACCATCCTCTTCGTCGGCACGAAGCGACAGGCGCAGGACGCCATCCGCGAAGAAGCCTCGCGTGCCAATCAGTATTACATCAACCAGCGCTGGCTCGGCGGACTGTTGACCAACTTCCAGACCGTGCAGAAGTCCATCAAACGCCTGCGCGACCTCGAAGCGATGCAGACGGACGGCCGCTACGAGATGCTCACCAAGAAGGAGCGCATCAAGCTCGACCGCGAGCGCGAGACGCTGGAGAAGAACCTCTCCGGCATCAAGAACATGACGCGTTTGCCCGACGCCCTCTTCATCATAGACGTGCGCAAGGAAGAGATCGCGGTTCAGGAAGCGAACCGCCTCGGCATCCCCGTCATCGCCGTCGTTGACACCAACTGCTCGCCCGAAGGCATTGACTACGTCATCCCCGGCAACGACGACGCGCTGCGCGCCGTTCGCCTCTTCGCCTCGCGCATCGCCGATGCGGTCGTCGAAGGGCAGGAGATGCGCTCGAAGGCTGCGGACGAAGACGGCGCGGAAGTTGACGCAGCGGCAATGAGCGGCAGCACGGCGACGACCGACACGGGCACGAGAAGTTCCCTGAGCGCGAGCGGCGACGGCACATCAAGCGTGACAACGGCGCGCGACCCCGGCCGCGAAGCGCAAAACTTCACGGACATGGGCGCGAGCGCGCCCACGCCCGAGACGCAAGTGTCCGTTCCCGGCAACATCGGCTTCGGCCGCACGGGTCAACAGCCCGACAGCGTGGGCGACCACCCGGTTGAAGGCACGGGCGCGCCGGTGCGCGGTGCGAGCGGCGGCGGGGAAGACGAGTCAACGCTGCCCCGCCCGGACGACGCCCATCAGACGAAAGGTGCGGAGTCGGTCGGCGTCGCGAAGTAAGTTACAAACAGGTAAGTTACAAACAGGTCCGGATTCGATTTTTCGGCGAAGCGCAGCCTCCAACAGCGGACAAACCGCCGGGCTGCGCTTTATTTTAGTAAAGCTGTTAGCTATTAGCCGTTAGCTGTAAGCCGGAAGTTTTTGGTTTAGCTAAAAGCTAAAAGCTAATTGCTAACAGCTTTTCAAGGAGAGCAATCATGGCAGAGATAACAGCGGCAGCGGTGAAGTCGTTGCGCGAGAAGACGGGCGCAGGGATGATGGAATGCAAGAACGCTTTGACGGAAGCGCAGGGGAGCGAGGAGCAGGCGATAGAGTTGCTGCGCAAGCGCGGCCTCGCGTCGGCGAAGAAGAAGGAAGGCCGAGTCGCGGCCGAAGGAGCGGTCGGCTCTTACATCCACATGGGCGGCAAGGTCGGCGTGCTCGTCGAGGTCAACTGCGAGACCGATTTCGTGGCGCGCACCGAAGAGTTTCAATCGCTCATCAAGGACATCGCGATGCATGTCGCGGCGGCCGAACCGCGCTACGTGACGCGCGAGGAAGTTCCGGCGGGCGATCTCGACAAGGAGCGCGAGATCGCGCGCGCGCAGGCCAAAAACGATCCGAAGAACGCCAGCAAGCCCGACGCCGTGATTGACAAGATCGTCGAAGGCCGCCTGAACAAGTTTTACGAGGAAGCGGTTTTGCTCGACCAGCCCTTCGTTAAAGACCCGGCGAAGACGGTCGGCGACCTGTTGACGGAGAAGGTTTCCAAGACGGGCGAACGCATTACCGTCCGCCGTTTCGCCCGTTATAAAATGGGCGAGGGTCTGGCGAAGCGCGACGAAGATTTCGGCAACGAAGTGGCCGCGCTCGCGGGAAGCTGATGAGTACAGTCGAGGCACAGTTGGCCGAGGGCGGCGCGCCCGCTTATCGCCGGATACTTTTAAAAATCTCCGGCGAGGCTTTGATGGGCGCGCAGAACTACGGCGTTGACGTTGACGTGGCGCGCACGGTGGCCGAAGAGGTCAAGGCCGTCCACGACCGCGGCGTCGAGGTGGCTGTCGTCGTGGGCGGCGGCAACATCTTCCGCGGCGTCTCGAAGAGCGCGGGCAACATGGATCGTTCGAGCGCGGATTACATCGGCATGCTCGCGACCGTGATGAACGCCTGCGTCCTGCAAGATGCGCTGGAGACGGAGGGCGTCCACACGCGCATCCTGTCCGCGCTGAACATACCGGAAGTGGCCGAGCCGTTTATCCGTCGCCGCGCCGTCCGCCATCTGGAGAAGCGGCGCGTCGTCATCTTCGCGGGCGGCACGGGCAACCCGTATTTTACGACCGACTCGGCCGCCGCCCTGCGCGCGCTTGAGATCAAGGCCGAAGTGATCCTGAAGGCGACGAAGGTCGAGGGCATCTATAACGCCGACCCGATGAAGGACGCGACGGCCACACGTTACGATTGCATCACGTATCAGGAAGTTTTAGAGCAGCGATTGCAGGTGATGGACGCCTCGGCCATCTCGCTGTGCATGGACAACCGGCTGCCCATCGTCGTCTTCAACATGCGTAAGCCCGGCAACATCATGCGGGTCGTGATGGGCGAGGTCGGCGTCGGCACGACCGTGTGCATGGAGAAGATTGGTGAATAGTGAATGGTAAATGGTAAATGGTAAAAGAGCGTTTCTTATCCGTTTACCATTCACCATTTACCATTTACCCGGAGAAAAACAGATGAGCGAGAAAGATGTGATTAAAGAGACACGGCCGCGCATGGAGGCGTCGGTTGACGATTTGCGCCGGCGGCTGTCGAGCGTGCGCACGGGGCGCGCGGTGGTGACGCTCTTAGACCCGGTCGTGGTTGATTACTACGGCACGCCGACGCCGCTCAACCAGATGGCCTCGATCAGCGTGCCCGACCCGCAGATGCTGGCCGTGCAACCGTGGGATCAGTCGCAACTCAACGCGATTGAGAAGGCGATCCGCACCGCCGACCTCGGCCTGAACCCGTCGAACGACGGCAAGATGGTGCGCGTGCCGATCCCGGCATTGACGGAGGAGCGGCGCAAGCAACTGGCGAAGCAGGTACATGAATTCGCGGAGGAGCACCGCACGGCCATCCGCAACATCCGGCGCGACGCGAACGAGCGTCTCAAGCGAATGCTCAAGGACAAAACCATCTCCGAAGACAACGAGCGCGACGGGTTGGAGGAAGTTCAGAAGCTGACCAACATCTACATCGGCAAAGTTGACGAACTGTCGAAGACCAAGGAGCAGGAAATTTTGAGCGTCTAGGAAGATAAGACCGGGCAAAGGTGAAAGGGTAAGGGGGAAAGGATAAAGCGCTTTATCCTTTCCCCCTTACCCTTTTTCCTTTACCCCTTGCCCCGGCTGTTTATTGTTCGGGAATCTTGAAGGCGTCGGCGGGCAAGTCCTGGTTGAGTTTCACTTCTTTGACCTTAAACTCGGCGATGAAGTCGCCTTGCGGCGCGGCCAGCTTTTGCGCGAAGTTCGTGGGCACGAGCACGCCGTCGAGTTCGCGGAAGCCCCTGTACTCGAAAATATAGGTCATGCCATTGTAGGGAATCTCGAAACGGCGGACGCGACCGGTCGCCGCTTCGACGTAGTAGTCCGTGCCGTTGCCTTCGGCGTCGGTGATGCGGAAGGCGCGCTCCTTCTTCTTGTCGGGGAGCGCGGTGATGGTGTAGCCCGGCTGGTCGAACTTGGCGAGCACCGGGATGCCGAATTTCGTGAGCGGCGGGAGTTGCATGCCGCGCATCGAGGAATAGCTCTGTTCGCCGTCGTAGATGAGCTGGAAACTGACGATGGCCGACTGCACGTCCTGCCTGAGCTTATCGCCCGCCACGATCATGCCGAACCTGCCCGTCAGCGATTGCGTGGAGTTCGGCGCGTAGAGGTCTACCGAGCCGGTGAGCATCATGTTCTTCAAATTGCGAAACTTCTCGCCGCCCTGCGCGTTGAAGGCCGCGCGCGCCAGTTCCGTGGGCGTCATCGCGGGCGTGATGATGGAAGTTTTCCCCGCGGCTTGAGCGGCGGGCGCAGCGACAGGTGTCGTCGCGGCCGGGGCGTTAGTGTTGCCGGAAGGTTTTTCCTGCCCACCCGCGACGCCCGAGGCGACCGTGCAGAGGCAGAGTGCGAAGGTGATGCGGCGCGTGACGGCGGCGACGCGGGGCGCGAACTTCATAGGGATAACCTCTTTCGTCAGGCGCGCCGGGAATTCCGTACAAGTTGCGGCGCGAATGAATTATAAGCGGAAAGTCGCAGGAGAGAACGTTAAAAAACCTCACGCCGGAGGCGAAAAGGACTTGTGAAAGTATCCTTTAATTGCCTCCGGCGTGAGTTTTTACGTTCCCGTTGTTTGAAAAGTTCAGTTTAGAAGCTGAATCGGAGTTGGGCTTCGACGCTGCGATTGCCTGCCGCACCGCCCCCGCCGAACGGGCCGCCGCCACGGAAGCCGCCGCCCGACTGCGTGGAGAGGCCGAAAAAGCGCGACCTCAGGTTGCCCGTATATGCTCCGGGGTTCGTGCGGTTGAAGATGTTGTTGATGTTGATGCCGAGCGAGACGTTGTAACGTTTTTGCTCCGCACCGCCGCCACCTCCGCCGAAGATGCCGCCGCCGCCGAATGGGCCGCCCCCACCGCCGCCACGCGGTCCTCCGCCTCCTGCGCCACCGGGTCGGCCACCACCGCCAGCCCCGCCGCCTCCGCGTCCGCCGCGACGACCGCCGCCCGCCGTTGTCTGGTCTCCGCCCGCGGGAGTCTGTCCGTTAGCGGCCGTGCGCCGCGCCGCCGCGCCGGGGACATCGCCGAAGCTGAAATTTTTGTTGAACCTCAGATTAACGGTGAATTGCCCCGGATTCTGCCCGTAGTTGCGTGGAATGACGGGCGTGCCCGGAAGCGGGTTGAGGTCGAAATCGCCGAAGCGCGTCGAGCGGAAATTTTCGGGGCGGGTCGAGGCCGACGCGAACGCGGGGCGATCAGTGACGAGCGTGTCGCCGTTGTTATCGAACCCCGTCGTGATGTTGAAGGGCGAGCCGGTCGAGGCGAAGATGAGCGGGTTCAGGCGGATGCCCCACGGCGCGCTGATCGAGCCGCCGAAGAAGAAGCGGTGGCGCACGTCGAGCGCGGAACGCCCGTACTCTTGCGACAAATCGTAGTTGTCGGCCGGGAAAGTGCCCGCGCCGTCCGTATCGCTGTTCGCCTTGCCGAGCGTGTAGTTGGCGAAGATCGAGAGTTTCGGGTTGAAACGCGTGTTCGCCGACACGATCAACTGGTTCTGGTTGAGGATGCCGCTCGACTCATACTGGTAGATGTTGCCGGAGGCTTCGCCTCTCGGGCGCACGCCGCCCACGGGCGCGTTGATGTTGCGCGTGCGCAGCAGGTGCAACGTGCGCGTGTTGACGTAGCTCGTCGTGAGCGTGATGCGGCCGGGGAGCAAACGCTCGATGCTCGCCGTAGACTGGATCGTGTAGGGCGCTTGCAGGTCTGACGCGACGACGCGCGTTGTCTGCGGAACGGCGAACGCGCGCAAATCTTCGAGCGAAGGCACTTCGCTCAGGCCGGGAAACAGGCCGGCGAGGCCGGACGAAGTGATGACGTACTGTTCCTGATTCTGACCGTTGAAACGGTTGGACTGCAACGTCAGGTTCTCGCCAAAGCGCGTGTAGAAGATGCCGAAGCCGCCGCGGATGACGGTTTTGGGTTGGCGTGCGCCGCCGCCGCCGGGCGAATAGGCGAAGGCGAGGCGAGGCGCGAAGTTGAAATTGCTGCCGATGTTCGTCTGCGCCTCGTAGCGCAGTCCCGCGCTGAGCGTCAGGTTTTTGCGCACGCGCCAGTCGTCCTGAACAAACGCGCCGAAGTCCATTTGGCTGACGCTCGCCTCGGGGATGCCGCCGTTCAAATTCAACTGCGAGGGCAGGACGTTCGCCGGGTCGAGTTGGAAGGCGCGGAACTGCTCAAGCGTGTCGAAGATGTAAGTGCCGTTGAAGCCCTGCTGCGAGAAGTCCTTGATCCTGACGCTGCGCACGCGCGCGCCCGCCTTCAACGAGTGCAGGCCGCGCGTGAAAGAGGTGTAGTTCTGAATTTCAAAGCGCGTGTTCGTGATGCGCGAGGGGCCGGCCGAAGAGCCGCCGGCCGTGAAGCCTTCGCGCACGAGGATGACGGGGGCGGAGATGTCGCCGCCCGAGGTGCTCGTGTCGCGCTCGAACTGGAAACGCGTCTCGTTGATCACGGTCGGGCTGAGGATGGCCGTCTCCGTGAGTTGGAAATTGTGGTCTGTGCTTTTGCGCGCGAAGGTGCGGTCAAGGCCGGAGAACGGATCGATGTCGAGCGCGAATTCGCCGGTGCCGAGATTGTCGCGGCTGTCGCGCGAGAAGCGGTAGCGCGCCACGAGCGTGTTCGTCGGGTTGATCTGGTAGTCAACGCGCGGGCTGAAGCTGAGGCGGCGCGTGGGCACGACGAGCGTGCGGTTGACGTTTAAGAAATTGAACGTGTCCGGGGCGATGATCTGCGCGTTGACGATAGCGTTGCCATCCAGTTCGCGCCGGTCGAAATCTATGAAGTAGGACGACTTCCCTTTCTGGATCGGGCCGCTCAGGTTGCCGCCGTAGCTGCGCAACTGGTAAGGCGCGCGGCGTTCGGCGAACGGGTCGCGGGAATTGAGCGCCTCGTCGCCGAAGTTGAAATAGGTCTGCCCGCGCATCCTGTCCGTGCCGGGGCGCGTCAGGATTTCGACGCGGCCGAAGCCTAGACGGTCGAACTCGGCCGAGAAAGGATTCTGGTTGATGCGAATCTCGCGGATAGACTCTTTCGGCGGGATGCGCCCGCCCGTGAAGCCGTCTATGAAAATCTGCCCGCCTTCCGGCCCGGCGGAAGGCCCGGCGAGGGCTTGCAGGGCGGCGGCGAGGTCGTCCGGGTCGTCGGGCAAAGCGTCGAGGTCTGTGCCCTTGATGACGAGCGCGCTCTGGTTGTTTTCGGCCTCGGTGCTGACGGGCGTTTCGGCCGCGACGGTCACGTCCTCATTTTCGAGCATCACGCTCAACTTGATGTCGAGCGATTCGCGGCGACCGGCTGCGACGACCAACGCCGCGTTTTCGTAGAGGCCGAACCCGGTCGTCGTCGCGCGCACGGTGTACGTGCCCGGCGCAAGATTGGTGAAAGTGTAGACGCCTTCGTCGTTCGTCGTTGCGGTCTTTTCCGCGCCCGCCGCGTTAACGAGCGTCACGGTCGCGCCGACGACGATGCCGCCGAATTCGTCCGTGATCGTCCCGCGCAAACCGCCCGTGCCCTGCGCCGCGGCAAGCACGGCCGTGAGCGCGAAGGCCAGCAACAAATTCAACCCGCGCGTGATGTAGCTAAATGATAAATTCATGATTCCTTGTTGGGGAGACTTCCCCCGAATTAAATTTCCCGATTTTTTTAGACCGACAAATAGAAAACGAGCGAAATGCCACTCAGGTTACACCTCGCCCGTCTTTATTTTTAACCATTTAGGGGAGGCCGATGCCGAGATCAATGCCGCCCGGCATGCCCAAATCCTGACCGCCCCCGACGTTCGGCCGCGCCGCGCCCGCAGGCATGGCGTTGATGACGGCGTCAATTCCGGCGACGAGCGCGATGGCCGTCAGGCGCGCCGGGTCTGCGCCCGACGTGCTGGAGACGACGATCATGTCGCCCGGCTTCAATTCGCCCAGAGTCGTCCGCGGCATGCGCTCAAGCATCTCCTGCGGGTCTGATCCGCCGCCGCCCATCCGACGCTGGCCGCCGCCCCGGTTGCCTTCCGCGCCCGGTTCGCCGCCCGCCGCCGGCGCGGGGCGCGCACCTTCGCCCGGCGCACCTCCGCCGCCGGGTCTGCCGCCCTGACGGACGCCCGCGCCGCCCGCCGCGCGCTGTGCCAATAACTGCGCCATCATCGGCGGCAGACGGCGCAAATTCGAGTCGTTGTTGACGAGGATGGTGAGAGGCTTGTTGTCCTGCGTCTTGATCTTGATCTCGCCCGTGGCCGCGTCAACGGCCAAGACCGTGCCGACGAGTTGGCGGAACGAGCCGGAGACGACCTCTTCGGGCGTGAAGCGCGCGCCGTCCGCGCTTTTTTCGCCGAGCGCACGCAGGCGATCCCCGATCTTCACCTCGGTGAAATTGCTCGACCTGGCGTCGGCGAACTTCACGGAGTCGGGCGCGTAACGACGAAACAACACGTTTTCGCCCCCCGCCGCCACGACCATCGGCTTGAGACCTTCCGGGGTGGACGCCGACACGGTGATCTCTTTCGTCGCCGCGTTGACGGCCGTGACCGTGCCGACGATGCCGCGACGCTGCCACTGCGCGCGGTCGAGTTCGTGCTTGCGCGCGATGTCCTCTTTGGTCGCCACGATCACGACGCGCGCCGGGATCGTCTTTTGATCGGCGGAAACTTTGCCGAGCACCACCAGCCTGTTGCCGACGCCGACGCCCTCCAGCGTGATTTTCGTCATGTCCGCGGGCGTGATCGCGCCCTTCGCGGCGCGCGCCAGCGCGTCCGGATTGACGCGGTAATACACCGTCGCCCCGTTGAGCACGACGTTCACGGGCACGCTGCTCCCCTCCACTTTGAGCGTGATGGAGAGAGCCGACGGGTCAATCGCCGTCACGTCGCCGAGCACGCGGTTGGCTGAAATGGCGGCGTTCGTCTGGCCTCCGGCGCCGGCGGCCGGAGTTTGTCCGAACGCGGCATTGACGCCCGCCGCACAGGCGAGCGCGGCGAAGGCTAAGGTCAAAAAGTGCTTTTTCATCTTGATGCTCTCTCGGTCGTGGAATAACGGTTATCGGAGCGTTTAAGGTTTTACGTCCGGGCGGCGATATTGTTCCCGCCCCGGTCGCGCCGGATCGAACTGTGCGACATCGCCGTTCGGGAAGTTCCGACGAAGAATGTTTCGTGGCGGGAGAGAGCGCTTTCGCGGCAACAGTTTAGACGCGGGGCGGACTCATTTAGTCGCCTCTCCCGGCGAACAATTTCAGGGGGATGAAGGTGAAGATTAGTGTGTAACGCGGGCTAGATCAAGCGTGCGAGGGGGATTTCCAGCCGATGCGATAGCGCACCGTCAGAGCCAGTCCCAGGCTCGTGACGACCAGCGCGGCGACGGCGAACGCCCACACGTATGGCAGCGACAGCACGACCGCCCAGAAGGCCGCGCCGAGCAGGAGCGCGATTGACTCGGAACGCTGCGACTCGCGCAGCAACCGGCGTTGCAACCACCGCCCCGTCGCCGCGTGAATCGCCACGCGCCCGAAGAGGTAGGCCACGAACAGCAGCAGGATCGAGAGCGTGCCGGTGAAGAGGCCGAGCACGGGCGGCAGGACGTGCAACGCGACGGGCACGCCGAACGCGAGCACGAAGGCCGCCAGCAGCCCGATGACCGCGACGCGCAGACTCGTCAATTGTAAACGCGTCGCCGCGCGGCTAATCGCTCCGGGCGTCGCGGCGGTCAATCCCAGAGAGATGATGAACCAGAACAGGATCGAGAGGACGCGCAGGCCGAACGAAGCGACCGTCCATTTCGGTTCGAGCAGCGACGCGGGGTTGCGCCCCAACTCGCGCAACTCCTCCTCGTAGCCCGCGAACATGATCGTCTTCGTCTCGGGGTCGCGCCCCGGCGCGGTCTTGCCGTGATGGTACGCGCCGCCGATGACGAGCACGTCGCCGCCGATGTACGAATCTTTGTGCTGCGTTATCGTTCCGCCGATGACGCCCACATCGCCCTCCACGCGCCCTTCGATCACCACGTCGCCCCCGAAGGCCATGACGCCGTGCCTGACCCGCCCGCGCACGATGACGTTGCGCCCCATCCCGAACACGTCCTGCGTGTCCTCGCCCTCGACGATGAGGGTCGTCGGGTCGTTCTCGTCCACGCGGACGGAGGGCGTGCGCGCCGAAACCGCCGCGACGCCGACGCACAGCAGCGCGCAGAGAATCGCCGCCGCGCGGGAGAGTGTGCGCAGGTCGGGAAGCGTCGAGGCCGGTTGAAAGGTAAAGGAAGTCACATCTGTTGTCGCGCGCGCTTGCGGCCGGTCGAAATAAGGTCAGAGGTGTTACGTAAAGAACGTGCGGAGAGTTTTCGCGCGCGGAGAATTTTCGAGCCGGAGTTGCGCTCGTCTAGTCGGGGAGACGGGGGGCGCGGTGATAGCCGACGACGAGACGCAAGAGCAGGGCTAAGGCGAGGGCGACGGCGACGCATGCGCCGATGCTTCCCGCGCCCGGCTCCTCTAACATTTGCCCGCCGAGCACGCGCAACGTGAGGGCGACGCCGGACGCCGCTTCACCGAAGGCGTTCGTCGCCATGTCGAGCATCGTGGCCGCGACGCCCGCCACGGCGCGCAGAGGCGCGAACAGTTCATCCCACGCCTGCCACCCAAGCAACGCGAACGAGAGCGCGGCCAGCGCGAGGCTGACGACCGCGGCGCGCCCACGCTCCGAACGACGCCGCACGCTCGTCATGTCCGACTGCGCGCGCGCCTTGACGACCTCCGTGAAATTAGCGGGAAGTTGAATTTGCTTCTGCGGGTCGCCGAAGGCCACGTCGAGGACGCAGAGCAGACGCCTCTGCTCGCGGAGGGCGTTCGCGCACGGCGCGCAGGTTTTAGCGTGCCACTCGAAGCGTGCGCTCGCGCCGCTGTCCAGTTCGCCGTCGAGGTACGCGGCCACGTCCAGACACGGGTTGGCCGGGTCGGCTTCGATGGTTTTGACGGCGGCGGCTGTGGACGTTCGTTGGCTCACGATTCGGTGCTCGCTTCCCTTTATTCTAAATGCCCGTGATGCCGCGCTCGACGAGCGGCATGCGCATCGCCTCGCGCGCGCGGAAGATGCGGTTCTTGACCGTGCCGAGCGGCAGGCCGGTCACTTCGGCGATCTCGTCGTAGCTGAGATCGTGCGCGTGGCGCAGCACGATCAACTCGCGGTAGCTCGCCGGGAGCGACTGGACTACATCCTCGATCTCGGCGCGACGCTCGGCGCGCACGCTCTCCTCTTCGGGCGTCGGCGCGCCGGAAGCGTAAGGCTTCTCGTAGGTGTCGCCTTCGGGCGTCGCCACTTCGAGTTCCTGTTCGCGCGTCGAGTGGCGGCGCAGGTGGTCAATCGCCGTGTTGTGCGCGATGCGGTAAATCCACGTCGAGAATTTGTATTCGGGGCGATAGCGCGCGAGCGACCCGTAGACCTTGATGAACACCTCCTGCGTCAGGTCGAGCGCGCTCTCGTAGTTGCCCGTCATGCGGTAGACGTAGGAGACGAGCGGCCGCTGGTAGCGGCGCACGAGTTCCTCGAAACTGTCATCGCGCCCCGAGATGGCGCGCGTCACCAATTCGCAATCGGCCACGGCCGCGAACTTCTGTATCATGGGGGAAGCTACACTCATAACTCTTGTAAAGCGTCTGTACGTGGTTGCAAAAGCGAAAGTTTCATAACTTCGATGGCCGGACGGTCGGGTCTTCGCCGCTTCGTCACAGTGAGTGATCTACGCAAAACGCCCTGATCTCTTTCGGCGAGCGGAGATGGAAGGTTCGTTTCGTCGCGGCGTAACGCTCGATCATCCGGCGGTTCGTGGGCGTGAAATTTCGATGCACCCACCACATGAATTTCGCGATCTTAACGGTGTCGCGGATGAGCGGGGTTCGCGCCGGGAAGCCTGCGGGCGTGCGAAAGACGCTCAGGAAGTTTCGCCGCGCCGTCCACCAGTAATGCCGCCAGATGGCGTGATCAATGAGGATGATAGTGTCGGCCGCTTCGAGACGGCGCAGGTACGTCGGGTATGTGCCGAACCCGTCTACGATCCAACTGTCGCGGGCGATGATCTCGTCGTGCGTTTGCTCGAACTCTTCTTCCGGGACGGCCACGCCGCCGGGTTTCCACTGGAGCATATCAACCGAGTAGAGCGGGACGCCCGTGCGCGCCGAGAGCTTCGCGCCGAGCGTGGACTTCCCGCCGCCCGCGTTGCCGAGCAAAGCCACCTTCTTCATTTAACACTAACCTCTGGGGCGACGCCGCAAGGCGGCGGCCTCACTGGCGGCGACGCGCGCCCCTGCCCATCGTCGTCGTGCGTCCCGCGGGACGCTTCCGGGGCGGCTGCAATCTCTCCACCGGCTGCGTGCTCTTAATCCTCTCCATCTCTTCGTCGAGTATCTGCTGAGATATCTCCTGCAAGGCGGGCGTCAGGCGTTCGCTAAACTTCGACATTGATTCCGAGATCAACTGCGGCATGATCCTGATCAATTTTTGCCCGGTCTCGGACTTGTAGAACGCGAGCAGGTATCGCATCTCTTCGACGGTCAGGTGCTTGTCGTAGGCCTCGTAGCTCACTTCTTCCACCAACTGCGCGTAGTCCACGCGCTGTTTGAACAACTCCCTGAACCTGTCGCCGGAGCGGCGCGCGCTCTCGGCGACCGCCCGCTGCTTCTCCGCTCGTTCCGCGGCCGTGAGCGACGAGTCGCCTTCCGCCTGCCGGTTCAGCGTCGCGAGCATGTCTTTCTGCATTTGGTCGGAGATGGAGTCCATGATGACCACGGCGTTCCTCCTCGCGTCCATCACGACGAGCAACTCGCGGATCAAGTCCCTCTTCTCGGAGGGGACTTCCTGCGCGTAGGAGTTCGCGCCGCAGAGCGGTAGGAGAATAAATACCAGCGTGTGAAATATTTTGGCGAACAAAATGTCCCTCTGCTTTCGTGTCGGAGGCGGCCGCTCTGCGCCGCCGGGATGGCCGCCGGCCTTGCGGACTAGTACTGCTGCCGCGCCCGCCGCGCGGCGGCACGAAAGCGCCGGCGTCAAAGGTTCAAGCCCATGCGAGGGCGGCGAGACCGGCGGGCGCGGCGATTGCGTCGAAGTCGAGTTCGTCGGACGGGAGCGCGAGGCGCACGTCTGCGGCGGTGACGAGGCGCGGGTGCGTGTTGAGCGTCTCTTCGATGATCGCGCTCGCTTCCGCGTGTTCGATGCCGTCGCCGGCGATCATCATTCGCCCGATGGCGTCGGCCGAGGGAGCGTCGGCGTCCGCGGCGGGCGTCAGCACGCGGTCGCGGTAGAAGAGGAGAAAACGATAGAGTTCGTCAACGCGGTCTTCCGCCTCGCAGACGATGCTGCGCACGAGCAGCGGTTGGGCGTGGCGCAGGAGGACGGCCGTGAAGCCTTCGTGATGCGTGCTGACGAGGAGCGAGTCGGACGCCGTGGCGACGGCGCGCTCGCGCATCAGCCACCAGACCTCGCCCATGTGGCGCGGCAAAACCAGACCCGCTTGCCAGCCGAGCGCGGAGAGCACCGCCTCGTACTCGGCGAGGACGGAGAGCCGCACGGCCGTCGCGAGGTAGCGCGGCCGACCCTGCGCGTCGGGGCGCAGACGCTCGCGCGCGACGCGCAACTCCTCGACCGGCGTGCCGAAACCGCGCTCGGTCTTCCAGCGCAGCATCTCTTCCGTCTCGGCGCGCGAGGCCTTGCCGCCCTCCAACGTCAGGATGGTTGTGCGCGTCGCCGCCTCGGGCAAGGCCACCGACCAACGCTTGCGCTTCTGTAGCCCTGCGCTCGCCGCGAGCCCCTGCACGACGGAGGCCAACTCGCCCGCGTCGGCCACGTTCGGCTCGTCGAAATTCGGACTCACCAACCCTTCGGCCAACGGCACGTAACCCGCGCGCCGCACGAGGAGCGTCCCGTCGCGCCTGCGTTCCAGCCAGACGACCGCCGCGCCCTCGCCCGTCAAACCGAGCGCGGCCGAAGGCAGTCGCGGCTTAATCAACCTGGAGAAAGAATTCATAAGAATTGGTGAATAGTAAATGGTGAATGGTAAATGGTGAATAGAAGAACAGGCTTTATCTATTCACCATTTACCATTCACCATTTACGGCTTCGAGCTACCATTCGCTATAAGGTGTGCCCTCGCTTGAGAGGTCGCCGGAGGCGCTGCGCACGTCTACGACGCCCTGCCCGCCTTCGGCCGAGTTGGCATCCGGCCCCATGATGACGTTCCAGTCCTTCTGCCCCGTGATCGGATCGACGGGCACTTCGCGCAGGTAGCCGGAACCGGAGAGGTCTTCGAGCGACTGCGGGAGTTTCCCCTTGTCGGCGGCGTATTGATCGAGCAGCTTCCGCATCTGCGCGAGGTCGTCTTTCAACACAGACTCGCGCGCCTGCAACACGGTCTTCTGATACTGCGGCAGCACGATGATGGCGAGGATGATGATGATCGAGATGACGATCATCAATTCGAGCAGGGTGAAACCGGACTGGCCGTGCGACGAAGAACGCACGCGCGAAAGCGCGTGGGCGCGGCGGCGCAGGAAGCCTGTGAGCGGCGAGCGGCGAGCGCGGCGAGCGTTGCGCGGCGCGTCTTCCCGGCGTCCGCCGCTCTCGCCGCTCGTCAATGCTTCCCGCTCATCGCACACTGTTTTTTCCATTTTACCAATCACTGTATTTCTGCCCGTTGAGCGCGGTGTCCTGCGATTTCGAGTAGACATCGAAGACGTTTTCGCCGCCCCACGAACCGGAGTCGGGCGAGTCGTAAGAGGAGCGCATGCCCCACTCGGCCTTGCCCGTCATCGGGTCTACGGGAATTTTGCGCAGGTAAACTTTCTTCTTGAAGGCGAGCACCGAGTCACCGACCTTCGGGAGTTCGCCGCCGCTGCCGCCGCCCACGGGCGGCACGCGCGCCGCGACATTCACGCCTTCCACCAGCGTCTCCAGTTTCGGCGGGAAGCGGTCGGGGTTGTCCACGCCAAAGAGCGTCTTGTCGGCGATGGCTACCTTGCTGTGCGGGTCGGGAGGCACGCCGGGGGGGATTGCGTTCCCGGTGTTGCCCGCCGCTGCCGCCACCTCCGGCGGCACTTGATCCAGGTAAGGGCTGTTGATGGCGTCGCGATTGAACTGCTTGATCGCGTCGCGCATCTCGCGCAGGGATTCACGCAGTTGCTGCTCGCGCTGCCGCTTGACGGCGGTCTTGACCATCGGGATGATGCCCATCGAGAGAACCGCGAGCACCGTCATCGTGATGACGAGTTCGATGAGCGTCCACCCGCCCTGCGAGCGGCGCGGGGCGAGGGCGAAGGCGCGCGGGCGGCGCACGGCGAACCGCTTCGCCCCGCCCTTCATACATGCCTCTTCACCCCTCAACATATCCTCCGGCCTTCCTCCGACTCTGCGCCCCTCTTACTGCTTCACGACGAGGCGCGTGTGCGCCAGTTGCGTCGCCACGTTCTGCCCGGCGGCCGACATCAGATGAACGCCCGCCTGATCGAGCGTGACATCGCTTTCGCCCGCGCCAATCGCTTCGATCTCGACGAACAGTAAAACTCCCATGCCGTTGATCGGCGTGTTGGCGGCCGGGGCGATGAGCGCGAGCAGCGAGCCGCGGGCGTCAATCGAGGGCGTGATCGTCGGCAACAGTTCTTTCGCCTCGCCGAAGAGGCTGCCGTGCGTGACGTTGCGGACGGCGACGACGCGCGGGTCGAACCTGAGCGTCGCGGCGGCGAGTCCGAGCGGCGTCGAGGTCTTGACGAGCAGCATCAGACGCTGTCGCTCGCCGACGCGCATCTCCTTCTGCCCCGACAGAATGTAGAGCAGCGTGCCGCCCTCCGTCATGGCCGCGAGCGGCATGTTGGTCGTCGCCGCAGCCGGCGCGGCGACCGCGACGGCCGGCGTCGGCGCGATTTTTTCAACGGCGGTTTTCTCAACCGGAGCAGCGGGCGGCGCGTTCTTCGTTGCGTTCGCCGTCGCATTCGTCAATGCCGCGTTCGTCGTCTCGACGGCGGTCGGCTTGAAGTTCGCGGCGGGCACGGGCGTAACGCTCGCGCCGGAATTGGAGATGGGGGCGAATGCCGCCGCCGTAGTTGCCCCGTTCAGGACAGCGGGCGCGGGTTGTTTGCTCGCTTCCCTGTTGACGACACCGCCGGCGACCGCGCCGTTGTCATTGACGGCGGCGTTGCTGCCGTTCGCAGCGTCAGTCGTAGTCCCCATCAGGGCTTTCGGCGCGGGCGCATAAGCGTGCTGAGCGTCCGCCCCGCCGGGCATCGTCGCTTCCGCGCCGTTAGCGGGCGCGGCGGGCATCTGGATCGCCACGTCTTTCGGCAATCGGCGCGCGGCGGCGAGTTGATCCTCGCGGTCGGCCACCACGAGCATGGCTTCGAGCGATTCGGAGACGGGCGATTGCAGCGTGCCGCTCGGACGCTGATCTATGTCGCCGGGGCTGACGGTCGGCGCGCGCAGGACGCGCGGCGTCACCGTGATGACGATGTCGGAGTTCACGTCGTTGCGCGTCGGCGTGCTGAAGAGGCGGCCGAGCACGGGGATGAGGCCGAGCAACGGCACCCCGCGCCGCCCTTCCGAGTGCTTATCCTGCGCGACGCTGGCGATCATCATCGTGCGGTTGTTCGGGATGCGCGCCATGCCGGAGACGTTGCGCTGGCTGAAGGTCGGCGTCAGGTTCGACGCGCCGCCGATCACGTCGTTCGACTCGATCTCCATCTTCACCTGCACGTCCAGATTCGGGAAGACCTGCGGCGT
>DATHAZ010000156.1:0-5925 GCA_035296445.1 Pyrinomonadaceae bacterium
TATTCTCACGCAAAGGCGCAAAGGCGCAAAGAAAGAGAAAAGCATTGAATACGCGTGGATCGCCGCGGAATTTACTATTCTTCCCTGACGAATCCGAACGCGTCGTGATGCGCGTCCCACACGCGCTCTCCGAAATAGACTTCCTTGAGTCCGCCCACCTCGCCAACCCGCGCGCGTATCCACGCCGGGGACGTGAGCGCGACGCCGTAGCCGTCCTCGCCCGCGTAGTCTTCATAACCGAAGCCCGTCTCGGCGTAACGCCGCGTGATCGTCTCCACCTGCGCGGGCGTCAGCATGTAGTCGAACTCGCCTGACGGCATGCGGCGGGCGACGAAATCGCCGTGCGCGCTGAACAGCAGGAGGCCGCCGGGCGCGAGGTGGCGCGCGAAGAGACGGAAGAGGGCGCGCGTAGCGTGGGCGTCGAGGTGCGTGATGAGCGAACCGCACCAGATGAGATCGAACGGCGCATCGAACGAGAGCGCGTCGAGGTCAATTCTGGAATAGACGGGAATTGCGCCGAAGGCGCGCGCGCAAAAGTCTACGCCGTCGCGGTCGAGGTCGCAGGCCGTGACGACCGCGCGCGGGAAGCGGCGCGCGAGGAAACGCAGCACGCGCCCATGACCGCACGGCAGATCGAGTATGCGCCCGACCTTCGCCAGGTTCGCGCGCCGCAGAGCCTCTTCGACGATGCACATCGCCGAGAGTCCGACCTTGAAATAATGCGCGCCGTCGCCCGTGTACATCGTATCGCGCGGCGAGATGCGGCTCTCCACTTGCCGGAGCAGTTCGCGCTCCTGCGCGGCCAGCGTTTGGTCTTCGAGCAGGCGTCGTCTCTGCGCCTCAGTCCTGAACGCGAGCGCGCGCACGCGGCGGCGCACCATCCCCAGCCGCGTCCTCAACTGCCGTGGAAGAATTTGTTTTAACGTGTGGCCGTCGCTCATCGCTTTCGTTTAACTCACGGGCAGAGGTTCGCCCGAAGCGTTTGACAGAATGCACCAACGTGCCGCCGCGAGGCAAACGGGAAGAATTGATTCATTGATTCATTGAATAAATGGATCAATGAATCAATGAATCAATGAATCAATTCTTCCCCATCCTTTGACTCTTCACCCGCGTGTGTCTAGACTTGCCTCGCACTGTTGATTCAAAACTTCTCCGGCCGTCGCCGGACGCGCGCACCGGCCGACACGCGCGCCGCTCAAACGCCCGTCGGACGCGACTCGAATTTGATGGATTCACACACCAGCGAACCAATCGCGTCTCCGCACCACGCCGTAGCCGCTGCGCCCGTCACACACGCACCGCCCCCGTCACAGACAAACGCCGACGACGACGGCGACCGCGCATATCTCGCGCTGCCCGACCGCCCGCTCATCCGGATCGAGTCGGAAGAGATGGGCGTGCAGTTCGCCTTCTCGGATTTGTGGTCTTACCGCGAGTTGCTCTACTTCCTGACGTGGCGCGACATCAAGGTGCGCTACAGGCAGACCGCGCTCGGCGCGGCGTGGGCGATCATCCAACCGCTCGCCACGATGCTTTTGTTCACGCTCATCTTCAACCGGCTCGCCGGATTCGATACCGGGCGCGTCCCCTACCCGCTCTTCGCCTACACGGGGCTGCTCATCTGGACGTTCTTCTCGAACGCCGTCACGAACGGCACCAACAGCCTCATCAACAACACGAACCTGATCACGAAGGTCTATTTCCCGCGCGCCTTCATCCCGGCGGCGGCTGTCGCGGCGGGACTGGTTGACCTCACCATCGCGAGCCTGATCCTCGTCGGGCTGGTGGCCTATTACGGCATCACGCCGACGTGGAGCATCGCGCTCGTGCCCGTCTTTCTGTTGCTCTCGATGCTGCTTGCGCTGGCCGTCGGGATGCTGATCTCCGCGCTGACCGTGAAGTATCGAGACCTGCGCCACGCCCTGCCCTTCCTGATTCAAAGCTGGATGCTCGCCTCGCCCGTCATCTACCCCGCGAATCGCGTGCCCGGCGGCTGGCGACACCTGCTCGCTCTTAACCCTCTGACCGGCATCATCGAGGGCTTTCGCGCCGCCCTCTTCGGCGGCGAGTTCGACCCCGTGGCGACGCTCGTCGGCGTGACCGTTACACTCGCCTTGCTCGCCGGTTCGTTCTACCTCTTCCGCCGCATCGAAGATACCTTCGCAGACATCATCTAGACGGCCGCCGATGAAACCAATCGTCACCATCGAAAATGTCAGCAAACGCTACCGGCTCGGCGGCCTGCACCCCGGCTACCTGACGTTTCGCGGCATGATCAGTGGCGCGCTCGGGCGCGTCGCCTTCAAGCGGCGCGAGGACGACGAAGAAGGGGCGGCCGGTGAATCGCGGCGCGACTTCTGGGCGCTCAGAGACATCAACCTCGACGTGGGGCCGGGCGAACTCATCGGCATCATCGGGCAGAACGGCGCGGGGAAATCAACGCTCCTGAAAATTCTTTCGCGCGTGACGAAACCGACCACGGGGCGCGTCGCGATGTACGGGCGCGTCGGTAGCTTGCTCGAAGTCGGCACGGGTTTTCACGCCGAGTTGTCGGGGCGCGAGAACGTCTTTTTAAGCGGCGCGATCTTAGGCATGCGCCGCGCCGAGATCGCGCGCAAGTTCGACGAGATCGTCGCCTTCTCCGAACTCGAAAAATTCATAGACACGCCCGTCAAGCGATACTCCTCCGGCATGTACGTGCGGCTCGCCTTCTCCGTCGCCGCGCACCTCGAACCCGAAATCCTGATCATGGACGAAGTGCTCGCCGTCGGCGATGCCGCGTTCCAGCAGAAATGCCTCGACAAGATGCACGCCATCCGCCAGCACGGCCGCACCATCTTTTTCGTCTCCCACAGCATGCCCGCCGTGACGCGCCTGTGCCGACGCGTCATCCTGCTGCACGAGGGACGCATCGTGAGCGAAGGCGAGCCGCAGGCCGTCGTCAACGATTACCTGAGCGCGAGTTGGAACATCGCGGCCGTGCGCGAATGGTTGAACGGGACGGACGCGCCCGGCAACGACGTGGTGCGCCTCGCGCGCGTGCGCGTGCTCGACGCGTCGGGCGCGCCCTCGACCGCCTTCGACATTCGCCGCCCCGTCCGCGTCGAGATCACTTACGACGTGCTGGCGGGCGGGCACGTCCTCACGCCGCACGTCGAGTTTCACAACGAGGATGATGTCTACGCCTTCAGTTCGCACGACACGGGCGAAGAGTGGCGGCGCACGCCGCGCGCCCCCGGTCGCTACTCAAGCGTCATCACGATCCCCGGCAACACGCTCTCGGAAGGGACGCTGCGCGCACAGGTCTCCGTCATGTCGCATGTGCCCCGCACGATACTCCACGCGCAGGCGCGCAACGTCGTCGCCTTTCAGGTGATTGATAGCCAGCAGGGCGATTCGGCGCGCGGCGATTACATCGGCCCCATCCCCGGCGTCGTGCGCCCGCTGCTGGCGTGGGAGACGCGGCTCGACGGCGATAACGCGGCAACGAGGCCGCCCGGTCAATGAGTTTCAACGCCCGCGCGAAAAACTTTTTCAGAGAGCGCATGTCTTATTCCATGCGCCTCTTCGGGCGGCGTCTCTTCGTCAACACCGTGGGCGCGCTCGTTCGCCTGTCGGCGCGCGTCTACAAATTCGGCGGACGCGTCGTGGCGCTCGCCGTGACGCACGGGCTTGACCTGCACCGCGCGTGGGACGTGAAGGCCGCGCCGCGCCCTCCGTTCGCAGAGCCGTATGGGGCGCACGACTTTCTCCTCCTGATGGATGCGATCTCCGGGCGCGGCCATTCCGCACCCGCGCCCGACCGCCCCGTCCGCACCTCGATCATCCTTCTGTGCCACAACGAAATCGAGCTTACCTTCCAGTGTCTCCGCTCGCTCCTGCGCGAAGTCGCTCTCGACGACACGGAGATCATCGTGGTCAACAACGCATCCACGGACGAGACGAAGCGAGTGCTCTCACACTTCGGCGGCCTCATCCGCGCGCTCCACCTCGAACATCATCTCGGCAGCGTCGTCGGCCGCAACGAGGGCGCGCGCGCCGCGCGGGGCGAGTATCTGGTCTTCCTCGACAACGACACGGTGGTCTCGCCGGGTTGGCTGAAATCTCTGGCCGAGGTTGCCGAAAACGACCCGCAGGCCGGGGCGGTCGGCTCAATGCTTATCTATCCCGATTGGACGTTGCGAGAGGCCGGCAGAATCGTCTGGCAAAGCGGCGAGGCGTCTTCTTACGGGCAGGGCAAGTCGCCCGAAGACCCTCGCTACAACTTCTCGCGCGAAGTGGACTATTGCAACAGCGCGTCGCTGCTCATTCGCAGAGACCTCTTCGAGCGTCTCGGCGGTTTCGACACCCGCCATGCTCCCGCCGGTTACGAGGACGCGGACATCTGCTTCGGCGTCCGCTCGCTCGGCTACAAGGTTATCTATCAGCCCCACTCGCGCCTCCTCCATTTCGGGGACGCGACCGCCGGGCGGGACGCACGGACGGGATTCGAGCAACATCAACTTTTAAACCGCGAGAAGTTTCGCGAGAAGTGGCGCGAGACGCTTGAGCGCGAACACTTCGAGCAAGGCGCGGTGTCAATCGAACGCGCGGCGGACAGGCGCGCAGGCCCGGCGGTGCTCGTCGTGAGCGACCGCGTGCCCACGCCCGACCGTGATGCGGGCAGCGCACGCATGGTCTTCACTCTCGGGCTGCTGGCGCGCTGGTGCCGCCCCGTCTTCGTGTCGCTCAGCAAGGAGCGTCGGCCGGAATATGAGCGGCAGTTGTGGAAGCTCGGGGTCGAGACAATCGGGTCGGCGGACTTTCTCGATCTCGCCGGGCGCGGAACGTTTGAGGTCGCGATTCTGAGCCGGCCACACGTGGCTGAGGCGGTGCTGCCCGCGTTGCGGAGCCGTAGCCCTTCACTCAGGATCGTCTTCGACATGGTGGACACTTATTTCATCCGGCTCGAACGCGAGCATCGCCTTACTCTCGACGAGGCCACGGCGGAAGAGGGGCGGCGTTATCGAGAGATCGAACTGCGACTCGTGCGCGCCAGTGATCTCGTCTGGTGCGCTTCGTCCGAAGACAGGAAGGCCGTCGCGCGCGAAGCGCCCGAGGTCAGAATCGAAGTCGTTCCGACCATTCACCCGCTGCACACGCGCGGCGAGAGTTTTGCCCGGCGCGAGCATCTACTGTTTCTCGGAAACCTTTCCCATCGCCCGAATGCCGATGCCGTGCATCATTTCATCCGCGACATCTTCCCGCTCGTCAAACGCGCTCTGCCCGGCGTCAGGTTCTACGTCGTCGGCGACAAGGTGACGCCCGAGATCGCGGCCTACGCGTCGGCGGATGTCGAAGTGCTCGGCTACGTGCCCGACATCGAGCCGCTCTTTCGCGACTGTCGCCTGATGGTCGTGCCGTTGCGCTACGGCGCGGGCATCAAAGGCAAACTCGGCGAATCGCTCTCCTACGGGCTGCCGGTCGTCACGACCTCGACCGGCGCGGAAGGCTTCGGCCTGACCGACGGCGTCGAAGCGTTGATCGCCGACGATCCGCGGGCGTTCGCCGCGGCCGTCGTGCGCGCCTACGAGCAGGAGGATTTGTGGGAGCGGCTGGCGGAGCACGGCCACCGGCACGTGGAAAAATATTTCACGCCCGAAGTGGTCGCCGAAGTCATCAACTCTTCGGTGCGGGAACTGGCATCAACGAAGGCCGTGACGCGAACGGGCGGTCGAAACGCGGAGACAGGACAGTTAGAACGATGAACGATGAATGATGAACAATGAACGATTACATGAAACGGTTAACGATGAACGAAACCTGCTAAGCGACGAGGTTGTTTAAGCCGCGGAGCGGCGGTAGATAATAGCCCTGCCCGTAAGGGCGGGGTTCGCGTCACAGGAAACAACGGCCGAAGCCCCGTCAGGGGCGACACAATCA
>DATHAZ010000157.1:0-3512 GCA_035296445.1 Pyrinomonadaceae bacterium
GGTAGTTAATCACTACCGCGCGCCGCCCGCCTTCGTTTGTGCTACGGCGGCCTCTCGTCGCCCAAGCGCCGATGCCGTTCAGCGGAGCTACTTCAAGCGCCGCCGTGTGGCCGGGTTGGATTTGGACGACTTCTTCGTGACCCCGTTCTTCATGACCTCGGGCGCGAGCGCGATGGACGTTGCCACCGCTTCGACATTGACGAGGAAGCGGAAGTTGCCTTCCTGCATGACGCCGAGATTGAACTCGACGTTGACCGACGCGTCCGGCGCGATCTGCACGGGCACGACGAGCGAGATGCCGGAGTTCAACCCGCCGCCGGAGGGTTGCGCGGGCGGTGTCTCGGCTTGCGTGCCCGACACCGGCACGTCCTCTCCCGTGCTCAGCGTCACGTTGAAGTTTGCGGAGTCCGAAGGCACGACGCGCAGGTCGGCCTGCCCGTTGCCCGGCGCGTAGCCGGGGCTGTTGAGCGTCGTGATGTCAACCACGCGGAAGCGCAGGCGCGTCACCATGCCGCCAGTCCTGTTCGTGAACTTGCGCCGGAATTTCAACGTGCCGTAGCTGCCGTTAGGCACGGGCGTGCCGATGCGCCGGCGATTCTGGCAAACTCCCGCGCCCGAGCACGAATCAATTAGCGAAGCCTTGAGCGTGATGTTGCGCTGGATGGGCGCGGCGAGGTTTTCGGGTGCGGGCGCGCCGAGAATTGATTGCGCGCCGTTGAAGGCCGCCGCCGTCGTAGAGACGAGCCAGAAATCGTTGGCGTTGTTGTTTGTGTCCTGCGGCGACCCGGAAGCGAGCTTGCGCGCGAAACTGTATTCGCCGTCAACGGTGGAGACGGGCGGGAGGCCGTTCGTCTCGTAATAGAGCGGGTTGGTGGCGGTCGTGAACCCGGCGGCGTCGAGACGCGTGTCGAGCGTAAAATCGGCGGACGAGCGGAAGATGGCGACGCCCGTGTCGTCGGAGATGTCGGCGGCGTAAGAGCGGTCGGCGGCGGCTGCTCCGGCGAGCGTGTAGCCGTTGTTCGCGCCGAGGTAGTGGCCGCGCGCGGGGATGAGCGTGCCCGCCGGGACGACGAAGCGTGCGAGGCCGTCTTCGGCGACGACAGCCCACCCGGCCGAGTCGTCGGCCGTATCAACCACAATCGGCGCGCCCGTGTGGTTGTAGATTTCGACAAACTCGTCGAGTTGGCCGTCGGACGCGGCGGGCGTGCCCTTGCCGCGGAAACGGAACTCGGTGATGAGCACCTGCCCATTGGTGGGAAGCGGGCAGACGTTGCCCCGTTCGTCGCTGTCGTCGTCGGCCTGATCCGGGTTGGCGACGTAGCGGCAGTTGTCCGTGCCGTCGGGCGCGCCGTCGTTATCGTCGTCGGGGTCGCAGGCGTTGCCTATGCCGTCGCCGTCCGTGTCGGTCTGGTCGTTGTTGGGAGTGGACGGACAGTTGTCCGCGCCGTCGCCGATGCCGTCGGCGTCTGCGTCAGGCTCGAAGTCGAAGGTCGTTTCGTTCTGGTTGATGCCGATGGTGAAAGCGTCGAGGTTGCCGTCATAGCCGTTAGCCCATGGGCCGCCCGCGCGGAAGAGGAGCGTTCCGGGGAGGCCGTAATTGGCGTGGATGCTTGCGTTCGGGAAGTTGGCGAGCACCTGAGACCACGTGCAGGGCGCGCTCTGCGGGCAGACACCGTTGCTCCCGTTCGCGCCCGGCCTCGACGCGTAGAACTTGCCGTTCACCAAGGGCTGCCACGTCTGCCAGACGTTCTGCTGCGGGTTCGCGCCGGTCTGGTAAGGCTCGAAGACGAGGCGTCCCTGATAGGCGGCGTTGCCGCCCGCCCCGTCGTAGTCAATGTCGAACTGGAGGGCGATGTCAACCGCCTGATCAGGATTGGTGTTCTTGAAGGTGCTGTAACGCAGTTCGGAAATTTGGTCGAGCCGCGTTCCGGCGTAGGCCTGCGTGCCGAGGTTATGCCGACCCGTCGAGTTGACGATCAGGTAGGCGCTGCCTTCGCCGAGCGGCGGCGTGCCGGGGCCGGTCTCGAAACCGCCCGAGCCGGTTGCGCCTTCGTTGAAGAAAACCCAGCCGTTCATGTTCGCGGGCGAGACGACGACGGGCGTATTGGTCAGGAGGCTGCTGTTCGTCACCGTAAACGCCCAGGGAGTTTCGGGGTTCGGGATGTCGTTGCCGCCCGTGTCGAAACCGGCGCGCATGCGGATGTAGGGGTGGTAGTTCGAGTCGGGCGGGTGCGGCAGCGTGCCGGTCATGACCTGCGGGTTCGAGCCGATGGTGTTGAGGTTACGCACGCGCTCGCCGTCCGCGTCGAGGTGTTCGACGACGAGGCGGAAGGTGTTGTCGGCGAAGATGGTGACGTAGTAGTTGATGAACGAGCCGGGTTCGGGCGCGGTCTGCGCCGAGTTGTCTTCGGGCAGGCCGCACATCGCGCCGTTGCCGAACTCGAAGTTGCCGTTGATGAGAAACTGCTTGTTCCAGCACATGCCGATGCCCTGCGGGTTGTTGTTCTGGAACCAGATGGCCGGGTCGCGGTCGTGCGCGGGAGAGGCCAGCGGCGTGTTGCCGTTAGGGGTCTCAGACGCGATCTCGCGCAGGAAACCGACCGTGACAAGATTGCCGCCCGCCGTCCAGTTGGCGGCGTAGGGGTTGATGGCGATGGTCGTCGTGAAGGTGACGGAGCCGCCCGTCGGCAGTTGACTCGGGTTGACGGTTTGCGACGCGTCGTATCTGAAAGCGGTCGGGCGGTTCGTGCCCGTGGTCGGCGATCCGGTGGCGCGGGGGCCTGTATGAACGCCGTCGAGGCCGGACGCGGGGGTCTCGGTCGCAGCCGACGTGGGGGACGAGAAATAGAACGCGGTAACGGTGGACAAGAACAGTGCGGCTACAAACAGCAGGCAGACGCGTGCAGACATTTTCATGTGAGGCTCTCCTTACGATGGCTGAGGAAGCAGACTTAGGTGGGTTACGGCCTGAACCCAGTGAGCATACTCCGGGGGCTATATAGAATCGGGCTATATAGTTTCTACGAGGCGTGCCAGAAGTGCGGCACGTTTGTGGCGTGGCTGGATACTAGTCCTCGTTCGATGACAAGTCAACCTGATTGAAAGCAGGAATCAACGAAAGCAGGAGTCAGGCACGGGCATGCCTGTCTTTCATCCGCTCCTGCTTTCAAGATGTTTCTCCCTCCGAGGCAAGAAACTGGTGCAACTCGTGCGCGCCGGGCAGCGCGGCGCGCGCGCCGAGGTCGCGGCATTTGAGCGCGGCGACGGCGCAGCCGTGGGTGAGACAACTTTCGATCTCTTCGCCCTGCAACAGTCCGTAGAGGAAGCCCGCGTGGAAGGCGTCGCCCGCGCCGGTCGTGTCGCGGCAGCCGCCGGGGACGGGAAAGGCCGCCGACTCTATGAACGCGCCCGCGTGGTAGAGAACCGCGCCGCGCGCGCCGAGCGTCATGCCGACGACGGCCTGCTCGTGCAGGCGCGTTTTCAGTTCGCGGAGCGCGGCGCGCTCGTCTTTG
>DATHAZ010000158.1:0-9121 GCA_035296445.1 Pyrinomonadaceae bacterium
TGACCGCGAGCGGTTCGTTCATCTTCGGTTCCGAGTTGAAGTCGCTGCTCGAACACCCGGAAGTGCGCCGCGAGACGAACCTCGAAGCGCTCGACGCTTATCTCACTTTCGGCTACGTGCCCGACCCGCTCTGCATCCTGCGCGGCGTCAACAAACTCCCCCCCGGCCATCATCTCTCTTTCGCGGGCGGGCGCATCGCGCTGACGCAATACTGGGACTTCCCGCACGAACAGTTCGACCCGTCAACGCGCCGCAGCGACGACGATTACATCCAAGAGTTGCTCGCGCTGCTGGAAGATGCGGTGCGCGTGCGCCTGATGTCGGAAGTGCCGCTCGGCGCGTTTTTGTCGGGTGGCGTGGATTCGTCGGCGGTCGTCGGCATGATGGCGCGGCACATGGGGCAGCCCGTCAAAACTTTCTCCATCGGTTTTCAGGAGGACAGCTTCAACGAACTCAAGTACGCGCGCGTGGCCGCGAAACATTTCGCGACCGACCATCACGAGTTCGTCGTCACGCCCGACATCTGCCAGATCGTTGACGAACTGGCCTGGCACTTCGACGAGCCGTTCGCCGACCCGTCCGCCGTGCCGACCTACATGGTCTCGAAACTCGCGCGCCAGCACGTCACCGTCGCGCTCTCCGGCGACGGCGGCGACGAACTGTTCGCCGGTTACACGCGCTACGCCGTCGAGCGCGGGCGCAGCGGTTTCACGCGCATCCCGCGCCTCGTGCGTCACAACCTGATGCGCCCTCTGAGCGCGCGCCTGCCGCACGGCGCGCGCGGGCGCAATTTCCTCCACAACGTCTCGCTCGACCCGCTCGAACGCTACATTGACAGCGTCTCGGTCTTCAACGCGCTCGGCCGGCGCGCGCTCTACACGCCCGCCTTTCGCGCCGGGCTGCGAGACGGCGGGCTGGCCGCCGCGCGCTTCCGCTTCTACGCGGGGCAGGTCGAGACGAACGAGCCGCTCGACAAGTTGCTCTATCTCGACGGCAAGACTTACCTGCCGGGCGACATCCTGACCAAAGTTGATCGCATGAGCATGGCCGTCTCGCTGGAGACGCGCGCGCCGTTGCTCGATCATAAATTGATCGAGTTTGCCGCGCGCCTGCCCGCCGACCTCAAACTGCGCGGCCTTGAGACGAAACACATCTTCAAGCGCGCGGCGGCGACGTTCGTGCCCGCTGAGATTTTGCACCGCCCGAAGATGGGCTTCGGCGTGCCCATCAATCAATGGATCAACGATCAATTGTCGGGGCGCATCCGTGAGACGTTGACCGAGTCGCGCACGCGCTCACGCGGCTACGTCGAGACGGCTTACGTCAACCAATTGCTCGCCGAGCACGGGCGCGGGCGGCGCGATCACTCAACGCAACTCTGGTCGCTTTTCATGCTCGAACAATGGCATCGCGTCTTCATTGACGACGCGTCGCCGAGGCCGGCGCACGGCGTCGAACGGCTGCTGCCGGTGGTCGCCTGAGAGCCGCCGCTGGTGAACGGTTGAGGGGGAGTTTTTAAGAGATGTGTGGCATTGCCGGACTCGCGGGATTCGATGACAGGCGCGGCGCGGAGGCGCGCGTGCGGGCGATGGTCGGCGCGCTCGCGCGGCGCGGGCCTGACGCGGAGGGCATGCACGCCTGGGACGGCGCGACGCTCGGCCATCGCCGCCTCTCCATCTTCGACCTGAGCGATTCGGGGCGACAGCCCATGCTCTCGCCCGATAATTCGACGGGCGTCGTCTTCAACGGCGCGATCTACAATTTCCCCGCGCTGCGCGCCGAACTCGTTGCGCGCGGCTTCGAGTTTCGCAGCCGGACGGACACCGAAGTCCTCATCCACGGCTACCGCGAGTGGGGCATTGACGGCCTCGTCGCGCGCCTGCACGGCATGTTCGCCTTCGGCCTCTGGGATGCGCGCGCGCGCCGTCTCTTTCTCGTCCGCGACCGCCTCGGCGTCAAGCCGCTGGTGTATGCCGCGCGCGACGGCCGCATCGCTTTCGCCTCTACCGTGCGCGCGCTCCGGCGCGGCGGCTTCACGGGCGAACTCGACGAGCAGGCCGTGATGGAATATCTGGAGTTCGGCTTCGTCACGGACGAGCGTGCGATCTACGAGGGCGTCGGGAAAGTTCCGGCGGCGACTATCGTCGAATGGTCGGACGGCAAGTTGACCAGCCGTGAATACTGGACGCCGCCCGACGCCGCGACGGACGAGAGCGCGCCTTCGTTCGACGAGGCGGTCGAAGAGACTGAACGCCTGTTCCTGCGCGCCGTCGAGATGCGTTTGCAGGCGGACGTGCCGGTCGGCGCGCTCTTGAGCGGCGGTGTGGATTCGAGTCTCGTCTGCTGGGCGATAGCCCGGCTCGGCGGCGACGTGACGGCCTACACCATCTCGACGCCCGGCGACCCCTGGGACGAATCCGCCGACGCGCGCGCGACCGCCGCCGCGCTCGGCATCTCGCACCGCGTTCTCGAACTCTCCGCCGACGATTCGCCGGATGTGGCCGAACTGGCGACGGCCTATGCGGAGCCTTTCGCCTGCGCTTCCGCACTCGGCATGCTGCGCGTCTCGCGCGCCGTCGCGCCCGAGGCGACCGTCCTCCTCACGGGCGACGGCGGCGACGACGTGTTTCTCGGCTATCCCGAACATCGCCATTTCCTCTTCGCGCAGAGAATCGCGCGGCGTCTGCCGCGCGCGGCGGCGCGCGCGTGGTGGGCGGCCGAAGCAAGCTTCCCGCGTCGCGGCATCCTGCGTCGCATGGCCTCGTTTCTCACCTACACGACGGGCGGACTCGGCGCGCTCGCCTCAGTCCACGACGGGTTGCCCGTCTATCGAAAGCACGAACTGCTCGGCGCGCGGCTCGCGGAGCGCAACATCAGCCAGCGCGAGCGCGCGTGGTCGCTCGACTCGGCGCGCGACCTGCTCGCGGAATTTCTCGCCTACGACCGCAAACTCAGGTTCACAGGCGAGTACCTGCCGAAAGTTGACGGCGCGACGATGCACTACGCGCTCGAAGCGCGCTCGCCGTTCCTCGATCAGGAGCTTTGGAGTTTCGCCGCGTCGCTGCCTTTTTCGCTGCGCCTGCGGAACAACGAATTGAAGGCGGTCTTGCGCGAACTGGCGCGGCGCAAACTCGGCGAGCGCGTCGCGGGCGGTCGCAAGCGCGGTTTCGGTGTGCCCGTGCAGCGTTGGCTGGCCGGCCGCTGGCGCGCGCGGCTGGAAGAGGTCTTGCGCGATTCCGCGCTGGAGCGGCAGGGCTGGCTGCGCCCCGCGAACGCGCTCCGTTTGCTGGAACACACGGCGGGCGAGGGACACGTGCCGAATCAACTCTGGTACATCTTCGTCCTCGAATCATGGCTGCGCCACGAGCGCGCGGAGAGCACGGCGATGGAAGCAACTTTCGACGCGGGCGACGATTCACTTCGCGCCTTCGCGCCTTTGAGCGAGTTGTCGGCCTGAGCAAAAACGTCCGTCACGCAAAGGCGCAAAGGCGCGAAGAAAGAAGAAGGCGGATTTTGAAACGCGCGCCCCCGGCGGCGCGGGCGGTGCGGGGAAGTTGAAGAGTAGATGAAACCGAACGTCCTCATACTTATCGGCAGCTTCGATCAGGGCGGCAGCGAACGGCAGGCCGTGCAACTCGTGCGACTGCTGCACGAGAGCGGCCGGGTGCGCGTGCACGTCGCCTGCCTGCAAGCGACGGGCGTGCTGCGCGCGGAAGTGGACGGGCTGAACCTGGGCGACATCCCGGCGTTCCCGCTCACGAGTTTTTACGACCGCAACATGCTCTCCCAACTCAAACGCTTCAAGCGTTTCCTGCGCGAACGCGAGATTGATGTCGTGCAGTCGTTCGACTTCTACACCAACATCTTCGGCATGCTCGGCTCGGCCTCTGCGCGCACGCCCGCGCGCATCGCCGCACGGCGCGAAACCGACGGCACGAAGACGACGGCGCAGAAGTGGATCGAGCGGCGCGCCTTTCAACTCGCGCACGTCATCGTCGCCAACGCCGAGGCCGTGCGCCGCGAACTCGTCAGAGACGGCGTGCCGGCCGCCAAGATCGTCACCGTCTATAACGGGATGGATTTGGAGCGCGTCGCGCCGCGGCCGAAATTGTCGCGCGCGGAGGCGGCGGCGCTGTTCGGCCTGCCGGTCGAAGCGGGGCGACGCTTCGTCACGATAGTGGCGAATATGCGGCACGCGATGAAAGATCAGCCGACCTTTTTGCGCGCGGCGCGGCGCGTGCGCGAGAGCGCGCCGGAGGCGGCCTTCGTGCTCGCGGGCGAGGGCGAACTCGTTCCAGAGATACGCGCCTTCGCCGCCGAACTCGGACTCGCGGACGACGCCTTCTTCATCGGACGCTGCGCGCAGGTTTCGGAGCTGCTGAACATCTCGGACGTGTGCGTGTTAAGTTCAAAGGGGGTGGAAGGTTTTTCAAACTCGATCACGGAGTACATGGCGGCGGCGCGCCCGGTCGTGGCGACGGACATCGGCGGCGCGCGCGAGGCGATAGTGGAAGGCGAGACGGGTTACATCGTCGCTCCCGGAGACGACGCGGCGATGGCCGAACGCATCGCCGGCCTGCTCGCAGACCCGGCGCGCGCCGCCCGGATGGGAGAGCGCGGGCGACGCGTAGTGGAAGAAAAATTCTCCTGCGAGGTGCAGCTAGAACGCATCGAGCGGCTATACGAACAACTGCTCCACGCGCGGCGCGCGGGGACGCGACTCGCAGAGAGAGCCGCCGCGAGAGGCACGGAGCGCGAGTCTTTAAATTAAATTCGAGATCATGCAGGCGACGAAAGAGAGAGAATTGAAACTCGAAGACGCGCGCGCGGCGGTGGCGATGGGCGGCGGCGCGTCAACCGTCGGCGTGCCGGGGCGCGCGGCGACCGGGGCGGCGCGCGCGGCGGGTGAGGTGGCGGCGCGCGCGCGGCGTGTGCGCGTTCTGATCGTCGCGCCGTCGCTCGACATTCTCGGCGGTCAGGCGGTGCAGGCCGAGCGGCTGTTGCGGCGTTTCAGCGAAGAGGCGGAACTCGAAGTCGGCTTTCTGCCGATCAACCCGCGCCTGCCGGGAGTGCTGAGAAAGTTGCAGGGCATCAAGTATGTCCGCACCCTCGTCACCTCGCTGCTCTACGTCTGGACGCTCTTCGCGCGCGTGCGCGCCTACGATGTCATACACATCTTCTCGGCCTCCTATTACTCGTTCGTGCTCGCGCCGACACCGGCAATTCTCGTCGCGAAGCTCTACGGTAAAAAGACCGTGCTCAACTATCGCAGCGGCGAGGCCGAAGACCATTTGCGACGTTGGCGGCGGACGGCGATTCCGACGATCCGTCTGGTTGACGTGGTGGCCGTGCCCTCGGGTTATCTCGTTGACGTGTTCGCGCAATTCGGACTCACGGCGCGCTCGATCTTCAACTTCGTGGACACGTCGCGCTTTCGCTTCCGCGAGCGTCGGCCGCTCAGCCCGGCCTTTCTCTCGAACCGTAATCACGAGCCGCTCTACAACGTGGCGTGCGTGCTGCGCGCCTTCTCGCTCATCCAGGAGCGTTACCCGGAGGCGACTTTGACAATCGTCGGCGACGGCACGGAGCACGCCGCGCTTCGTCAGTTGGCGCGCGAGTCGGGCTTGCGTCATACGAAGTTCACCGGCCGCGTCGCGCAGGAACGGATGCCGGAGTGCTACGACGCGGCGGACATCTACCTGAACGCGCCGAACATAGACAACATGCCCGGCTCGATCATCGAATCCTATGCTTCGGGTCTGCCCGTCGTGACGACGGACGCGGGCGGCATCCCCTACATCCTGCGCGACGGCGAGACGGGCTTGCTCGTCCGGCGCGATGATCACGCCGCGCTCGCCGCGGCGGCCATCAGATTGTTGGAAGACGACGAACTCGCCGCGCGCCTGACGGCCAACGCGCACGCCGAGTGTCGCAAATACAGTTGGGAGGCGGTGCGCCGCGAATGGCTCAAACTTTATCGAGAACTGGCGGGAGCGGAGGCGGCCGAGCACAACGCGAGCGCGCGATAGCCGGTCAGGTTTGAAGATGAAAGCTCTGGCGAAATTGAAGAAGCTGAAAGGGCGCAGCCGCGACGAGTTTCGCGTGCGCGGGGCGCAAGCCTGCGCCGCCTTCGCAGAGCGGCGCGGCTGGTCTCGGCTCGCGCGCCTGCCCGCCGACGCAGCCTTCTTCAAACTGTTCGCGCGCGGTGCAGGCGAGCCCGCGCCCGCTTCCGCCGAACAACTGCTCGCACACTTTCGCACGCGCACCGGCACGGCCTTCTTCGGCGGCTTCGCCGACCGTGAGCGGACAATCGCCGCTCTGCGCCATGTCAACGATGAGCGCGCGGAGCAGGAGTTGGTCGCCTGCGCCGGGCGCATCGGCGAAGGGCGTTTCGACCTGTTGGGCTTGCGCGACGTGAGGTTCGGCAAAGAGGTTGACTGGCATCTCGAACCGCTCGCCGGAAAACGCACGCCGCTCGCACATTGGAGCCGTATTGATTACCTGAACGCGGAGGTGGCGGGCGATAAGAAGATCACCTGGGAGTTGAATCGCCATCAATATTTCTCGACGCTCGGGCGCGCCTACTGGCTGACGGGCGACGAGCGTTTCGCCGAAACTTTTTGCGCGCACCTCCGCTCCTGGATGAAGGAAAACCCGCCGAAACTCGGCATCAACTGGGCGAGCAGTCTGGAAGTCGCGTTTCGCTCGATCTCCTGGCTCTGGGCTTTCCACTTCTTCAAAGATTCGACGCGCCTGTCGCCCGCGCTTTTTCTCGACGCGCTCAAGTTCCTGCACCTGCACGCGCGCCACCTGGAGACGTATCTCTCCACCTACTTCAGCCCGAACACGCACCTGACGGGCGAGGCGCTCGCGCTCTTTTATCTCGGCACGCTGCTGCCGGAATTCAAAGACGCGCCGCGCTGGCGCGCCACGGGTCGCCGCATCCTGCTCGCCGAACTCGACCGCCACGTCCGCCCCGACGGCACATATTTCGAGCAGTCGAGCTACTACCATCGCTATACGACCGACTTCTACCTGCACTTCCTTTTGCTCGCGCGCGCGAACGGCACGTTGCATGAGGGCGGCGAGGAGGGCGAACGCGCCGCCGCCGCCGTCGGAGCGGAAAGCAAGTTGGAAGACAAGCTGCTCGCTTTGCTCGATCACCTGATGTACATCACGCGTCCCGACGGCACTTCGCCGCTCTACGGCGACGACGACGGCGGCCGCCTCGTCATGCTCGACGAACGACCGGCCAACGACTTTCGCGCGCCGCTCTCCACCGCGTCGGTCGTCTTTAAACGCGGCGACTACAAATTCGTCGCCGGTGAACTCGCGGAGGAAACCGTCTGGCTGCTCGGCGCGGACAGCACAGAGGCGTTTGCACGGCTCGCGGCGCACGCGCCCGCCGGCGCATCGCGCGCCTTCCCCGACGGCGGCTTCTACGTGATGCGCGACGGCTGGGCGCGCGACTCGAACTACCTGCTGCTCGATTGCGGCCCGCACGGCGCGTCCGCATCGGCCGCCGCGCATGCGCACGCCGATGCGCTATCCTTCGACCTCGCGGCGCGCGGGCGCACGCTGCTCGTAGACCCCGGCACTTATACCTACACCGGCTCGGCCGAGCTACGCGATTACTTCCGCACCTCCGCCGCGCACAACACGCTCACCGTTGACGGCGAATCCTCGTCCGTCCCCGGCACGGCGTTCACCTGGCGGCACGCAGCGCACGCACGCCTGAACCGCTGGTTGACGACGCAACGCTTCGACCTGTTCGCGGGCGAGCACGACGGCTACGCGCGCCTCGCCGCCCCGGCCACGCACGAACGCGGCGTCCTCTTCCTCAAAGGCGACTACTGGATCATGCGCGACCGCGTGGAGACGAAGGGCGCGCATCGCTACGATCTCAATTTCCACTTTGCCCCCGACGCCGCGCCGCAACTCACGAGCGCGGGAGAGGCCTCCGCGCTCAGAGAGCCGTGCGGCGACGCCGCACCCGGTTTAGACCTTTTCACTTTCACCCGCTCGGCGGGCGCGCCGGGCGGCGCGTGGCGCGGCGAAGAGGGCTGGGTCTCGGAGCGTTACCGCGCGCGTCGCAACGCGCCCGTCTATATTTTCTCGACGAGCGGCGAAGGCGCGGAGGAGTTCATCACGTTCCTCTTGCCGCGCGGCGCGGCGCAGACGGGCGGCGCGCGCGCCGGAGAGATCGAAGCCGTCGGCGGACGCGCCTTCGAGTTGCGGAGCGCGGGCGGCGACTTGCAAGCGGACGGCGAGCCTGACGTTGCCGCTCACGACCTCGTTCTCATCGGCGACGGCGGGCTGGTCGAGTCGTCGTCGCTGGCTTCGGATTTCGCCTGGACGTGGGCGCGGTTCGCCGGCGAGACGGGCGAGTTGACCGAGTTGGTGTTGATTGACGGCAGCCGCCTGCATCTGGGGGCGTGCGAGTTGTTGCGTGCGCCGGCGCGCATCGGCTACCTGTGGGCGCGTCGCGCGGGCGACGAATGGGAGTTGGACACGGACGCGGCCGAGGAGTTTTCCTTCACGCCTGACGGCGCGCGTCGCACGAAGATCAACGGGCGGGTCTACAGCGGCGACGCTCGCGCGCTATCCTGTCACGGGCTATAACTTTATGTGTGGAATTAACGGAATCGCATTATCGAGCCGTTCGCGGCGCACGCTCGACCCGCTCGTCCTGGAACGCATGCGCGACCAGCTCGCGCATCGCGGGCCGGACGATACCGGCCTGTTCGTTGACGGCAGAGTGGGGCTGGGTCATCGCCGCCTGAGCATCGTTGACGTGGCGGCGGGTCATCAGCCGATGACGAACGAAGACGGCACGATGCACATCGTCTTCAACGGCGAGATTTATAATCACGCCGATTACCGCGAGGAACTCGAAGCGCGCGGCCACACCTACCGGACGCATTGCGACACGGAGACCATCCTCCATCTTTACGAAGAGGAAGGCGCGCGCGCCGTGGAGCGTCTGCGCGGGATGTTCGCCTTCGCCATCTGGGATCAGAGGAAACGCGAGTTGTTCATCGCGCGCGACCGGCTCGGCGTCAAACCGCTCTATTACGTACACACAGACGACGGCTCGCTCTACTTCGCCTCCGAAATCAAG
>DATHAZ010000159.1:0-1550 GCA_035296445.1 Pyrinomonadaceae bacterium
ACAGGTGCAGGAAACCGTCCTGCAAGCGGCGCGCCCCGATGCTCTGACGACGACCGGCTCGTGGGGCGTCGTCGTCTCCGGCGACAGGAAAATGGACGAAGCGCAGTTTGAAGTGAACAAGGCGAAAGCGCAGGGCTACACTGCTGTGTCCATCTACGACCGCGCTAAATCGCTGAGGACCGTGATCGAGTTTCCGAGCAACGACGACGCGCGAAGCGCGCTGCCGAACATACGCGCCAAAGTTCGCAACAGCGCATACGCCGTCAATCTCGACGAATGGTGTCCGAACCGCACGGCGACCGGCGAGAACCTTTATCGCTGCCCGTAAGCCCCTTCAGCCCCGCAAGCCGCATAAGCCACGTAAGCCATTGCGCGAAACTGTATGTAGTAGAAGTTCGAGCGGAGCGGCGATTCAGCGCGCAACGATTCAGCGCACGGCGATGACGGGCAGGCTGCGGCGGCGTCGTTGGTGTCGCTGCGAGAGGCGATGCGCGGAGTTGTTCAAAGTGGCCGCGCCACGTCGCGCGCCCCACACGCGTTCGAGGCGCGCGAGTTCCGCGCCGTCCGAGTCGGGGTCAACGAGCGTCAGCCAGAGCGGCGTCGGCAGCCACGCCCACGCCGCGCCATAAATTTTCTCGTTCAACAATTCCACACGCCGCTCCGCCCTCCACTGCAACGTCACGGGCGGCATCTCCTCCCAGTTGTCGTAGCAAGCGTGTTGAATGCACGGCGCGGGCTTGGCGCGCGCGTGCACGAGGCAACCGTCGCCGGGCGCAAAGAGCGGGCACGAGTAAGTCTGACGATAAGTGTCGCCCGTCACGGACGCGTGCAGGTTGTAGCGTTCGACGGCGAGGCGTGCGCGCGCATAGACGGCGCGACGCGCGGCATCGTCCAGGCGCGGCGTGCGCCGGAGCGTTTCGCGCATGGCGACGGCTTCGAGGCGCGTGATGTGTACGTTGACGAAATGCGCGTCGGTGCAGCACACGCCCGCGGTCGGGCACGCGCGGCAGTCGCGCGCCGCCGCCTCGTAACTGACCTTGATGTGGCTTTGGTAGGCCGCCTTCTCGCGCTGCAAACGCGCGAGCGCCGCCGCCTCCGAGAGTTTCTTCATTTACCCGATTCGCCCGTCAAAATTTTCGCCGCCGGAGCGCTCACAGTAGAGCGCGAGAAATTCGCGGTTGCCGTCCGCGCCGTGAATCGGCGAATCGATCACGCCGCCTACGCTGAGTTGCAAGTCTAACGCCGCGCGGTTGACTTCTTCAACGACGCGCGCGTGCGCGATGGCGTCCGTCACGATGCCGCCCTTGCCCACCTCGCCGCGCCCCACCTCGAACTGCGGCTTGACGAGCACGACGATCCGCCCGCCCGCCTTCAACTGCCCGACGAGCGCGGGCAGCACTTTCGTCGCAGAGATGAACGACACGTCCATCACGATCAAATCGAAGCGCACGCCGAACGCTTCCGGCTCAAGGTGGCGCGCGTTCACGCCCTCGTGGACTTCGACGCGCGCATCCGTTCTGATTCGCCAGTCGAGTTGATTGTGCCCGACA
>DATHAZ010000160.1:0-1687 GCA_035296445.1 Pyrinomonadaceae bacterium
ACAGGTGCAGGAAACCGTCCTGCAAGCGGCGCGCCCCGATGCTCTGACGACGACCGGCTCGTGGGGCGTCGTCGTCTCCGGCGACAGGAAAATGGACGAAGCGCAGTTTGAAGTGAACAAGGCGAAAGCGCAGGGCTACACGGCTGTGTCCATCTACGACCGCGCTAAATCGCTGAGGACCGTGATCGAATTTCCGAGCAACGACGACGCGCGAAGCGCGCTGCCGAACATACGCGCCAAAGTTCGCAACAGCGCATACGCCGTCAATCTCGACGAATGGTGTCCGAACCGCACGGCGACCGGCGAGAACCTTTATCGCTGCCCGTAAGCTCCGTAAGGGTAGTGTCCAAGATTGATTTGAAGTCTCTGCGCCGCTCTGCGGCTTTGCTCTGCGTCTCGGCGGTGAATGCCTGGTTTACTAAGATTCACCGCTGAGACGCAGAGCAAAGCCGCAGAGCGGCGCAGAGAGTTGAAAGCTGAAATCAGGACATTATCCCCGTAAGCTATGGTGCGAAACTGTATGTAGAAAAGTTAGAGCAGGGCGACAGTTCGGTGTGCGACGATTCAGCGCACGGCGATGACGGGCAGGCTGCGGCGGCGTCGTTGGTGTCGCTGCGAGAGGCGATGCGCGGAGTTGTTGAAAGTCGCCGCGCCGTGTCGCGCGCCCCACACGCGTTCGAGGCGCGCGAGTTCCGCGCCGTCCGAGTCGGGGTCAACGAGCGTCAGCCAGAGCGGCGTCGGCAGCCACGCCCACGCCGCGCCGTAAATTTTCTCGTTCAACAATTCCACACGCCGCTCCGCCCTCCACTGCAACGCGACGGGCGGCATCTCCTCCCAGTTGTCGTAGCAAGCGTGTTGAATGCACGGCGCGGGCTTGGCGCGCGCGTGCACGAGGCAACCGGAGCCGGGCGCAAAGAGCGGGCACGAGTAAGTCTGACGGAAGGTGTCGCCCGTCACGGACGCGTGCAGGTTGTAGCGTTCGACGGCGAGGCGTGCGCGCGCATAGACGGCGCGACGCGCGGCATCATCCAGGCGCGGCGTGCGCCGGAGGGTTTCGCGCATGGCGACGGCTTCGAGGCGCGTGATGTGTACGTTGACGAAATGCGCGTCGGTGCAGCACACGCCCGCCGTCGGGCACGCGCGGCAGTCGCGCGCCGCCGCCTCGTAAGTGACCTTGATGTGGCTTTGGTAGGCCGCCTTCTCGCGCTGCAAACGCGCGAGCGCCGACGCCTCCGAGAGTTTCTTCATTTACCCGGTTCGCCCGTTAAAATTTTCGCCGCCGGAGCGCTCGCAGTAGAGCGCGAGAAATTCGCGGTTGCCGTCCGCGCCGTGAATCGGCGAATCGATCACGCCGCCGACGATGAGTCGCAAGTCTAACGCCGCGCGGTTGACTTCTTCAACGACGCGCGCGTGCGCGACGGCGTCCGTCACGATGCCGCCCTTGCCGACCTCAGTGCGCCCCACCTCGAACTGCGGCTTGACGAGCACGACGATGCGACCGCCCTCCTTCAACTGCCCGACGAGCGCGGGCAGCACTTTCGTCGCCGAGATGAACGACACGTCCATCACGATCAAATCGAAGCGCACGCCGAACGCTTCCGGCTCAAGGTGGCGCGCGTTCACGCCCTCGTGGACTTCGACGCGCGCATCCGTTCTGATTCGCCAGTCGAGTTGATTGTGCCCGACA
>DATHAZ010000161.1:0-32516 GCA_035296445.1 Pyrinomonadaceae bacterium
TGGAGTGCTTCCCTGTTAAGGAAGAAGTTGCGGGTTCGAATCCCGCCGCCACAGCCAATTCGCAGGCAGCCGGTTAGCTCAGACGGCCAGAGCGCCTCTCTTACAAAGAGGATGTCGAAGGTTCGAATCCTTCACCGGCTATCAACTTTTTTCGGGGCGTGTCTCAACCCGCCGGAACGCGACCGCGCGGGTGTGTGGAGAATTGAGGCGCGGCTTGCCTCACGCCCCGGCCAAATTTCCGACGCCAATTTTCAACGGCCGATTTCCCAGCGGCGGTGTAGCTCCAACTGATAGAGCGGCTGTCTCGTAAACAGCAGGTTGAGGGTTCGACTCCCTCCGCCGCCTCCATTCACACGGCTGAGTAAATTCCTGTCGCTAGAAGCCCTTAGAACTTATTTCGTGTATGGTCTTTAACTATAAAATAGTAGTCAGTAGATAGTTGTGTTCAAAAGGAAAGGAGTACGTTGTTTTATGTCCTCGCAGTATGAAGGATTCTGCCGCCTTTGTGGCTATTATAAGAAGTTATCTTTTGAGCATATCCCTCCTAAAAAAGCATTCAACGAACATATGCGGGTGCTGCGAACAGCGCAAGACCATTTATCAGGCAGACAACTTTCGAAATATCGCAAAGGGTTAGGTCAGTATTCTCTTTGTGAGCGGTGCAATAATCTTACTGGAGCCTGGTATGGCGATGCATTTGTAGCGTGGACTAAACAGGGCTTCGAGTGGTTTGACAAGGTGAAGGGAGAGATGGCACTAAACCTTCCTTATTACATCAGACCCTTAAATGTGCTTAAGCAGGCCGTTGTAATGTCCTTAGCGTTATCACCTGAGACATCCATTCAGCACAACCAAGAGCTAAGGCAATTCGTGCTTCACCCTAAGCAGAAATATCTACCGGGTGATACTCGGATATTTGTGTATTTCTGCATGGATGGCGACGTAAGATTTGCTTCAGGAATGGCAATTTTAGACGCGTTCGGTGGAGGCTCTGAGTTTGTAATAGCTGAAGTAGCCGTACCACCGTTTGGTTACTGTATTACTGCACCTATAGGAGATAGAAAGTCCCTTGCAGAAGAGAAAGGGTTGTTCGACATTTCGTGGTTCTCAAGATTTGGGTACAACGAATGGACACAAATACATCTACGACTCCCTACCCGCTCTGCGGCAATGCCATTTCCTCTCGACTACCGGAATAAGTTTGGTGAAGAAAATCTGTGAGGCGGGCAGAAAACACCTTCGTTTACGATGTACCTTTCCTTTGTCTCACCGCCATCGTATGTTTGCTCTATTCTTCCGAATCCGTCCTTTGAGTCAGCAATCGATAAGCACGGGTCTGTAGCTCAGACGGACAAGAGCGCTCGTCTTCTAAACGAGTCGGCGCAGGTTCGAGTCCTGCCAGACCCGCCAAAAATTTTCACGTTTAGCGGGGTAGCTCAACGGGCAGAGCATTCGCCTCATAAGCGAAAGCGCGCGGGTTCGAGTCCCGCCTCCGCGACCAATTTTCCGAAGAGTGATTTCGGGATGGTAGCTTAATTCGGCAGAGCGGCAGTCTTGCAAACTGTTAAGTGAGGGTTCGACTCCCTCCCATTCCACCAAAATTTTGCGGCGTAGCCGGGCGGCTGAGAGAGCGCTCGTCTTGTAATCGAGTTGATGCGAGTTCGCATCTCGCCGCCGCATTAATTTGTCCGACGCGGGGATAGAGCAAGGGCGGCTCCGTGGTCTCATAAGCCACGCATCAACGGCAGGTTCGACTCGTGCCCCCGCAACCATTTTTCGACGCCCACAGTTCCCCGCCCCAAGCAAAGGCGCACAGTCGCGGCCTCACGGTCGGCCTGTGCGCCTTCCCGCCTTCAACCGGGGACGAAGATTGTTTTTGACCCGGAGCGCGAGTGACAGCGCGGCAGACTTTTAATCTGAGAGGTGCGGGTTTGAGCCCCGTCGGGTCAACCAGATCGTCGCCGGCAGCCGCGCTGAATCAGCGGCGGGCGGCTTTCGATTAGTTAACAATAATTTAACGCGTCCGGCCGTTGACAGGCTTTCGCGCGCTCCCTACAATGCCGCCTTCGAAAGGGGAGTAGGTCGCCCGCTCTTGAGGGTTTGATGCAGCCGTCAATACGTTGCTCGTTGTGGAGCATCCGGCTCATCGGGAAGAGTCAACCAGAGGCTCGACGACCAAGACCTTTTGCGGCTCGCGGAGCGCGCAAAGGGTCTATCTTTTTGCGCGCCTGTTTTAGGGTTTTAGCGTGAAAGGATTGGTGATGGTTGAGATTTTCCCGTTTGCTGACTATTGGTGGTTCTATTTAGGTTTCACCGGCTTTGTACTGTTCCTGCTGGCTCTCGACCTCGGCGTGTTTCATCGCCAGGCGCACGAGGTCTCTTTCCGCGAAGCGGCGACGTGGAGCGTCGTCTGGGTTGCGCTCGCGCTGCTGTTCAACTTCCTGCTCTACCAATACGCGCTGTGGAAGTTTCCGCAAGACCCGCGCCTGATGACGACGCCCGGCTTCGACCCGGCGGCTGCGGCATGGCGCGTCTCGCTTGAGTTTCTCACCGGCTACATCGTCGAGAAGTCGCTCTCGGTTGATAACATTTTCGTCTTCGTACTGGTGTTCGGCTATTTTGCGATTCCCGCAAAATACCAGCATCGGGTGTTGTTTTACGGCATCGTCGGCGCGTTGATCTTCCGTGCCATCTTCATCGCTCTCGGCGCAGCCCTGATGCAATATCACTGGGTCGTGATCGTCTTCGGCGCGTTCCTGATCATCACCGGCGTCAAAATGATGTTCGCCCCGGAGAAGGGTGTCGAGCCGGACAAAAACTTATTGATTCGCTTGTTCCGTCGCTTCGTGCCGATCACCCCCGCGTTGCACGACCAGCGTTTCTTCGTCAGGCTGAACGGAGTGCGGCACGCCACGCCGTTATTTGTCGCGCTGCTCTTTCTGGAGGCGACGGACATCATCTTCGCGGTGGATTCCGTCCCGGCGATTTTCGCCTTGACGAGCGAACCGCTCATCGTGTTTACGTCTAACATTTTCGCCATCCTCGGCCTGCGCGCGCTCTACTTCATGCTGGCCGGGGCGATTGATAAATTCCACATGCTGAAGTACGGGCTGGCGATAGTGCTGATCTTCGTCGGGTTGAAAATGGTGTGGCTCAACGATCTGTTCGGCGGCAAATTCCCCATCGCCCTGTCGCTGGGGATCATCGCGGCGGTCATCACCGCATCGGTCGTATTGTCTCTGCTGTTCCCGAAAGTGCGCGCCGAAGCTGCGTCCTGACGGGTCGGCTCAAGTAACAGGGGAAGTCCGTCGGCACGCGTCACGCCGACGACCAAAACCCGGCACCACGGCAAAGAGCCTCGCCTTCATCCGCGAGGCTCTCTGCCGTCAGAGGTGTGCGGCGTCTAATTGCAAAACCTGCTTCGAGTCTCGCCGGGGCAGACGGATTTTCACGCGGGGTAGCTCAATGGCAGCAGCACTCGACCGATAATCGAGCGACGGAGGTTCGATTCCTCCCTCCGCGATCTCTCTTGCCGCGCGCGACGCGCTCGCGCGCGATTTGTTAAACTCTCTCCCGCTCCGACACTCTCCGAGGAGACTCTGAAATCTTCCGTGCAAATCTCAATTCCGGTTCCGCCCGCCTTCAACTTCAAACGCACCGCCATGAGTCACGGCTGGCGCACACTGCTGCCCTTCGAGTTTGACGAAGCGGGCTGGAGCATCACGCGCGTGCTCACCCTCGAAGGCGACAGCGCACCCGTCACCATCCGTATCACTTCCCTCGACGGCGCCGCCCTCCTGCGCGTCAAAGCGGCGCGCCGCAAACCCGGCAGATGCGACATCGCCCGCATCACGCGCGACGTGCGCCACATGTTCCGGCTCGACGACGAGATGAGCGTCTTCTACGCGGCCGTGGCGGATGATCCGGAGTTCAACTGGATCGTCCGCGAGGGCGCGGGTCGCCTGCTGCGCTCGCCGACCGTCTACGAGGATTTGGTCAAGACCATCTGCACGACCAACTGCTCCTGGGCATTGACGACGAAGATGGTCGCGGGGCTGGTCAACAATTTAGGAGAGGCCACACCGGAGGACGGCCGGCGCGCGTTTCCCACGCCCGAAGCGATGGCCGCCGTGCCGGAGAGCTTTTATCGCGACGTGGTGCGCGCGGGCTATCGCGCGAGTTATTTCAGGGAACTGGCCGAACGCGTCGCCTCCGGCGAACTCGACGTTGAGAGTTGGATGACGAGCGAACTTTCTACCGACGAACTCAAACGCGAAATGAAACGCGTCAAGGGCGTCGGCGAATATGCCGCCGACAATCTCTTAAAACTCCTCGGCCGCTACGACTGCCTCGCGCTCGACTCGTGGGTGCGCGCCACCTTCTCCCGCCTCCACGCCAAAGGCCGCACCGCCGACGACCGCAAAATCGCACGCCACTACGCGCGCTTTCGCGAGTGGCGCGGCCTCGCCCTCTGGTGCGACATCACGCGCGACTGGATAGCTTCAAACGATGAAGGCAGAACGCGGAACGATGAATGAACGATAACTGCTTTTACTTCATCGTTCCGCTTTCATCGCTTTTAACAGCGAAGAAGGGCAGAGTGCTTCGACCGGGCACGCGGCGCAGAGGGGCGTGCGGGCTTTGCAGACAGCGCGGCCGTGCGCGATGAATAGATGCGGAAAGATGATCCAGTCTTTGCGCGGCACGAGTTCGATCAAATCGCGCTCGATCTTTTCGGGTTGCTCCTGCACGCTCAGACGCAGACGCTGCGAGACGCGCGAGACGTGCGTGTCAACGACGACGCCGGAGGCGATGCCGAACGCGTTGCCGAGCACGACGTTGGCCGTTTTGCGCGCCACGCCCGGCAGCGCGATCAACTCTTCGAGCGTCTCGGGCACGCGCCCGCCGTGCTGCTCGCAGATCATTCTGCACGCGCCCTGAATGGCCTTCGCCTTGTTGCGAAAAAATCCCGTCGAATGAATGTCGCGCTCAAGTTCGGCGGGCACGGCACGCACATAGTCCTCCGCGCTGCGATACTTCACGAACAACTCAAGCGTCACGACGTTAACCCGCTCGTCCGTACACTGCGCCGAGAGGATCGTGGCGATCAACAATTCAAGCGGCGTCGAATAATTCAGAGAGCAACGCGCGTCCGGGTAGGCGCGTTTGAGTTGACCGATAATCTTCCCCGCGCGTTTCTTCTCTTCGGCAATAATCATAATTTGGGAAATTTGTCAGTAGTCAGTTGTTAGTTGTCCTTTGTTCTTCGTTTGGAGTTGCTCGATTCAATCTTTAGCAAATCACCTGATGACCACAAACAACGGACAACTGACTACGGACGGCTGACAATTTTAGCAATCTGCGCGGCGACGCGCGCGTTCTGTTCGAGCAGCGCGAGGTTGGCGCGGAGCGTCGCGCCGCCGCTCTCACGGGACATGTGCGAGAGCAGGAACGGCGTCAGTTCGCGGCCGTTGATATGCTCGCGCTCCGCTTCGGCCAGCGCCGCTTTCAGCGTCTCCCTGAGCAAGTCCGGCGGGACTTCGCTCGACGCGGGCACGGGCACGCAGACGAGCAGCGCGCCGTCTTTCTCCATTTCAAACTGCGCGCGGGCTATCGCGCCCGCCTCCTCCGGCGTGTCGGCGCGCACGTCCGCGGCGAGGCCGCTGCTGCGCGCGTAGAATGCGGGCAACTCGTCGCAGCCGTAGCCGACGACGGTGACGCCGTGAGTCTCCAACCACTCGCGCGTGGCAGGCAGATCGAGGACGATCTTCGCGCCGGAGCAAACGACGACGAGGCGCTTTGTGCGCGCCAGCGCCGGCAAGTCGGCTGACACGTCCGGCAACTGGCCGCGATGCACGCCGCCGATGCCGCCGGTAGCGAAGACTTTGACGCCAGCGCGCTCGGCGATCCAGATCGTCGAGGCGACGGTTGTCGCCCCGTCCCGGCGGCGCGCGGCGACGACGGGTAAATCGCGTAGACTGACTTTTTTCACGTCGCCGCTGTCGGCTATGTGTGCGAGTTGCGCATCGTCGAGTCCGACGCAGAACACGCCGCCGAGGATGGCGATGGTGGCCGGGGTCGCGCCCTCCACGCGAACGATTTGTTCGAGCCGCCGCGCGGTTTCTAGATTCTGCGGGCGCGGAAGGCCGTGCGCGATGACCGTTGATTCGAGCGCGACGACCGGGCGGCCTGCGCCCAACGCCGATTCCACTTCACTGCTCAGTTTAAGAATCGTCATGCGACTTCTATGGCCTGCCGCCCTGAGCCGCGGGCGGTTTGACGATCACGGCCGGGATGTTCTGCTCGCGCACGAGCGCGTTGAAGGCCGGGAGGTCTGTCCTCAACACCGCCTCCAGCTTTTGCAGTTGCGCGTTGATCTTTCCCGTGAGGTCTTCGTAAACGGCGTAAGACTGTTCGGTCGGCGCGCTGTCCGCGCTTGAAATGACGCCGCCGAGCGCGGCCAGTTTGTTGTTCAGGCGAATCGGGTAGTTGAGCGGGTCCTGGCTGCTCTGGTTCTTCGTCTGGTACAACTCCTCTTCGACGGCGGTCATTTTCCCGTTCAGAGATTTCGCCGCGTCCGAGATGGCCTTGAAGTTCGGCTGCCCCTGCACGCGTTTGAGCAGGTCGTTGATCTGCGTGCGCGCTTCGCGGATCGAGATGATCGCGTTGTGCGTCTCGGTCAGCTTGTCGCGAATCTTCAACTGCAAGTCGAGTTGGCGAGCGAAGTCCGCCTCGGTGGTGGAAATGCGCGGGTCTTTGCGAAGCTCGAAAGTTTCGTTGTAGGTCTTGCCGTCGGCCGTGAGTCTGACCTGATAGCGGCCGGGCGTGATGCGCGGCCCCGCGACGCTGCCCGCCCACATGATCATGCCGGGGAAACGCGCGGCGTCCGTATGGCGCATGTCCCAGACGAAACGATTGAGACCCGCCTCGGTGGTCACGCGCGCCGCGCCCGCACCGCCGCCCGCGAAGAAAGAAGACTCTTCGCCCGAAGCGGCTTGCGGCTGTTCGGGCGGCGTCTGCACGGCCGCGCTGCCGGGCGCGGGTGTAGGCTGCGGTGCGGGGGCTTTCGCGGTGAACGTGCGAATCGTCTTGCCCGAAGCGTCGAGGAATTCGAGGACGACATCGGTCGCCGGCTTCGACTTCAGGTAGTAATAGACGACCGCACCGTTCGGCGGATTGCTGCCGATGGTAGCCGTCGCGGGAAGCGTCGAGCCGCCGCCCTGCATGCGATAGGGGTCTTCGGGTTTGAAGAGGCGCGTCTCAAGCGTCGCCGCATTCGCGCCCGCGTCCATCATTTGGTGGAGCACCGTGAGGTCGTCGAGAATCCAGAAGGAGCGTCCCTGCGTGGCCGCGACCAGATCGCGCTCGCCCTTGTGGACGGCAAGATCGGTGATGGGCACTATCGGCAGATTGTGCTGGAGCGACTGCCAACTCTCGCCGTCGTTGAAAGAGACGTACATACCCGTCTCCGTCCCGGCGTAGAGCAATCCGCGCCGGTTCGGGTCTTCGCGTATGACGCGCGTGAAAGCCGTGTCGGCGATGCCGTTCGTGATCTTCTTCCACGTCCTGCCGTAGTCGCTCGTCTTGTAGAGATAGGGGCGGAAGTCGTCGAGTTTGTACATCGTGGCGGCGACGTAGGCCGTCGCGGCGTCGTTCGGCGAGGCGTCAATCGAGTTGATCTGAATCCATTCGGGCATCCCCTTCGGCGTCACGTTATCCCACTTACCTCCGCCGTCGCGCGTGACGTGGACGAGGCCGTCGTCCGAACCCGTCCAGATGACGCCCGCTTTGACGGGCGACTCGCTGACCGTGAAGATCGTGTCGTAATACTCGACGCTCGTGTTGTCCTTCGTGATGGGGCCGCCCGAAGGGCCTTGCTTCGTTTTGTCGTTGCGCGTCAGGTCGGGGCTGATCGCAGTCCAGCTCTGCCCCTCGTTCGTGGATTTGAAAAGGATGTTTCCGGCCGTGTAGAGCGTGTTCGGATCGTGCGGCGAAAACAAAATCGGGAAATTCCACTGGAAGCGATATTTCATCGCCTCAGCGCCCGCGCCCATCGGGTTGTCAGGCCAGACGGTGATGTTCCTGAGTTGCCCCGTGCGGTGATCGTAGCGCGTGATGAGGCCGCCGTATGAGCCTGCGAAGACGATGTTGGTGTCCTTCGGCGAGGGGGCGATCCAGCCTGACTCTCCGCCGCCCACGTCCCACCAGTCGCGCTCGGAGATGCCGATGTCGTGCGTGCGCGAGGCGATGCGCACGGTCGAGTTGTCCTGCTGCGCGCCGTAGATGTTATAGGGGAACTGATTGTCGAGCGCGACGCGGTAAAACTGCGCGGTCGCCTGATCCTGTTCCGACCAAGTGCGCCCGCCGTTGAAAGAGACGTTTGCGCCGCCGTCGTTCGAGTTGATCATGCGCTGCGCGTCGTTCGGAGCGATCCAGAGGTCGTGATTGTCGCCGTGCGGCACGGCGATATTAGAAAACGTGCGCCCGCCGTCGTTCGACTTATAGAAAGCGACGTTGAGCACATAGACGGTGTCCGCATTCTGCGTGTCGGCGTAGATGCGCGTGTAATACCAAGCGCGCTGGCGGAGACTGCGCTGGTCGTTGGTCTTCGTCCACGTCCGGCCGCCGTTGTCGGAACGAAACACGCCGCCGTCTTCCGCCTCGATAATCGCCCAGACGCGCTCGGGGTTCGCGGGCGAGACGGTGACGCCGACCTTGCCGACGAGTCCGCGCGGAAGTCCCGCGTTGCGCGTGATCTCCGTCCACGTATCGCCGCCGTCGGTTGACTTGAAGAGGCCGCCGCCCGCGCCGCCGCTCTCCAGACTCCATGGCGTGCGCAGCACTTCCCAGAAGCCCGCGTAGAGTATGTTCGCGTTCGACGGGTCGAACGTGAGATCAATCGCGCCCGCCTTGTTGCCGCGGTAAAGAATCTTCTCCCACGTCTTCCCGCCGTCCTTCGAGCGGAAGACGCCGCGCTGCTCGTTCGCCCCGAAGAGGTGGCCGAGCGCGGCGACGTAGACGATGTCCGGGTTGCGCGGATGCACGCGCACGCGCCCGATCTGGCGCGTGTCTTCGAGGCCGACGCGCTTCCAGGTCTTCCCCGCATCCATCGTCTTGTAGACGCCGTCGCCGTGCGAGACATTGCCGCGCACTGGCGACTCGCCCATCCCCACGTAGATCACGTTCGGGTCGGATTCACAGATGCCGATTGCGCCCACCGAACCCGTGCCGAACACCGAGTTATCAGAAATCGGCTCCCAGTTCGCGCCGCCGTCCGTGGTCTTCCAGACGCCCCCGCCCGTCGCACCGAAGTAGTAGACCATCGGTTGCGACGCGACGCCCGCCACCGCCGTCACGCGACCGCCGCGAAAGGGGCCGATGCTGCGCCACTGCAAGAGTTTGAGCGGATTGGAATCTTTGGCCGGAGGCGTTTGCGACGGTGACGTTTGAGGTTGTTGCGCTCCTGCCGGGATGAAGCCGACGGCGATGGACAGGGCGAGCAATATGGAGACCGCGACAGCGCGGCCTATCAGCGAACGGGATAATGTGTATCTTGATTTTTTGTCAGGCAGCATATGGTTTAGAGAAAAGTAGCGTCCGGTTAGATTGGGCTTCACCGTCGCAGACCGGCGGAGCGCGACAGGCAAGGAATAAAGCGCATTTCAAATCTGAAATTTAAAATGCTTCAATTTAAAATGCTTCTTCTGCGCGCCCGCTTCGGTGTCCGTGGTCGCGAGGGCTTTTTAATTCCCGCCCGTCGAAGCGGCGGGCTTCAGATGTTTGTCGAACCACTCCAACTGGCGGCGCACGAGATCGATCTGGTGATTCGGTTCGGTGATGCCGTGCCCCGCGCGCGGGTAGCGCACGAAGACGGTTTCGACCCCGCGCTTGCGCAGGGCGCGGTAATACTGTTCGGCCTGCGCGATGGGGACGCGGCGATCCTGCTCGCCGTGCGTGATCATCAAAGGCGTCTTGACGCGATCCGCGTAGCGCACGGGCGACCACTTTTCATAAACTTCGCGCGCCGTCCACGGCGTACCGCCTAAGCCGTATTCCATCAGGCCGGGGATGTCGCTCTGGCCGTGGAAGCTATACCAATCGCTGATCCCGGCATGGCCGATGGCGGCCTTGAAACGATTCGTCTGCGTGATGACCCAGAAGGTCATAAAGCCGCCGTATGAACCGCCCATCACGCCGAGGCGTTCCGGGTCGGCCAGGCCCGACTTGACGAGTTCGTCCACGCCCGTCATCAGGTCTTGATAATCCTTGCCGCCCCAGTCGCCCACGTTCGCCGTCGTGAACTTGTGGCCGTAGCCGGTCGAGCCGCGCGGGTTCGGCAGCAGCACGGTGTAGCCGTTGGCGGCGAAGATTTGCGCGCGCGTGTTGAAGCCGAAGGCGAACTGCCCGTAAGGCCCGCCGTGAATCTGCAGGATGAGCGGGTAGCGTTTGCCCTGTTCGTAGCCGAGCGGCTTGACGAGCAAGCCCTCGATCTCCAAACCGTCCGGGGCTTTCCAGCGCACCACCTCCGTCGCGACGAGCGCGAACTCTTTGATGTGCGAGTTGAAGTTCGTCAGGCGCTTTGCGCCGCCGCCTGTGTTCGACGCGACCCAGATGTCGCTCGGTGTCCGCGCGTCGTTGAAGGCGAAGGCGAGCATGCGCCCGTCGCGAGAGAGGTCAACGCCCGCGTATGCGCCCTTGCTCTGGAAGATCGCCTGCGGAGGCGCGCCGCCCGCCACCGGGACTTTCAACAACTGCCCGTAAACTCCCTCCGCGCCCGCCGCGTACAACGCCGCGCCGTCGGGCGACCACTTCGGCGCGCCGTTGACGGAATCTTCGTACTTGCCCGTCAGGTTGCGCGGCGCGGCGGCCACATTCGCGTCTGATGCCCTGACGACGAGATCGGTTTTGGCCGCCCACGAGTTCGGGTCGTCGTTCGAGAGGTAGGCGATCCACTTGCCGTCGGGCGAGAAGCGCGGCGCGTAGTCGGGGCCGGGGTTCGAGGTGAGTTGGCGCGCCGCGCCGCCCGTCGCCGGGGCGATGTAGAGGTCTGTGTTGCGTTCGTCGGAGATGTCAGTGAAGGCCGACTCCTGCGAGCCGCCTTTGCTCATCGTGTAGGCCACCCACGCGCCGTCGGGCGACCATTGCGGGTCTGAGACGGTGAAGGAGCCTTCCGTGACGCGCCGCTTCTCTTTCGTGTCGAGGTTGATCGTCCAGAGGTGCGAATAGATGAAGCCGCTGTCAACGACGATGGCGTCGAACTTGTCCTTCCTGCGCTTGTCGCGCTCGGCCTTGTCCTGCGGCGTGTCGCGCACCACATAGGCGAACCGCTTGCCGTCGGGCGACCAGCGAAACTGCGCCACTCCCGCCTCCTCCTCCGTCACGCGCTCGGCCTCGCCGCCCGCGACGGGGATGACCCAGATTTGATTGCGCGAAGCTGACGGAGCGTCCGGTCGCGGCGCGTCGCGGTTGGCGAGGAAGGCGATGCGACTGCTGTCCGGCGACCACTGCGGCGCGCTCTCGCCGCGCTCGCCGTTCGTCAGTTTGTAAGCCGCGCCGCCCGCCCCGGCGGCGACGGGGACGATGTGGATATGCGTCTGGCGCCGGTTCTCTTTCCGGTTCCACTCGCCGACCGTGAAAGCGATCAACTTGCCGTCCGGCGACCAGTGCGGCGCGCCCACTTCCTGCAACGCGAGCGCGTCCTCAATCGTCAGCTTCCTGCCCTGCTGCGCCCGCGACGCCGCCGCGCCGAGGATCAAGACCACCGACAACACAGACACACACACCGTCGCACGTCTCATTATTTCGCCACCTCGTCTACCGATTTGCGAGCAAACGTATACGGAACACAGACCGTAGCAGTTTCCATATTTGTGAATTGGATACCTCGCGGGGACAATCTATTTATAGCGCATCATACTAGGAAATGCTCGAAAAATCTTTTAAGTTCGGCCGCGCGCGCCGGAGAAGCGCGCTGAATAAAGAGGCTCTCAATTTATGTCGAACCTCATTTATCGCGCGGCGCGCGAGGAAGAGATTCCGCCGACGCACGCCCTGTCCCTCGAAGCCGTCAACCATATCTATCGCCGCTGCATTTAACCATCTTCAACGCCCGCAACGACAAACGTCCGCCGACTCCTTTAGAGAATCGGCGGGCGTTTGTGTCGGTCGGGGGAAGACGCGCGAGCCGTGCCCCCGTATGTTCGCTTACGGCAATGACTCGATGGCAACGAAGAAGCGGAAGAGGCCGTTCTGCTGCACTCCGAGGACGAACTGGACATCAACCGAGCATTGCGAGGTCGGAGGGCACACGTCGGCAACCGTCGAGGCCAATCCGTTGTCGGGTAAGACCACGGTGGCGACCAAATTCTGCCCGCCGCCGAGCGGCTGCGCGGGCGGCTGGTCAACCAGAGTTCCTTTAATGACGATTGGGTTGCCGCCGACCGTTCGGATGACATCGGTCGAGTCAAGCAGGCGCAGGTCAGCCCTGCCCGTGGAATCGCCCGGCGTGTTGAGCGTCGTGATGTCAATGACGCGCAAGCGAAGCCTCGTCACCGTCTGCCCCGTGTTGTTGGTGAAGCGGCGGCGGAGCGTGAGCGTGCCGAATGCTTTGGACTGGCCGAGACGCCCGGTATGAAGCCGAAAGCCAGCATGGACATAACCGCGGCCAAGCTGAACAAAAGGAGCGAACGGGGGGAATTCTTCACTTTATTCTCCTGAAAGATAATTTGTCGGGTCTGTTTTCCGCGCCCAGTTCAGGCGTCGCGCTCCGGCGCTTTTCAGCGCGAGGCGGCTGAGACAACTTCGCGGTACATAGGCAACGTGGGTTGAAGGCACACAGATAGGGCTTGACCGTCCGTCGGCTGCGGCAGACGGCTACGATCCGAAACTGACAAAAACTGTGTCAGCTTTTCTCGTTAAGTCTATGAACTTTCGCTTGAAAGGTGCGGGGTGGTTTCGCGTAGAAGAGTCTGGCGGGTGGTCGGGTAAATGTGTCGTTCGTGTGTATGATACTGAATCCTTCTCCCCTGATCACGGGTAGGCAGGGCTTTATCGTAAAACGCCGTCGCGGCTGAAATGGAACGGTGGTACATTAATCTCTCTGTAGTTATAATGTCAAACACAGTGTTAAATCTTGACGGGTTAAGTTTAATTTCCGGAGACGGGAGACGGAATTGCGGCCTTTTCCTGCAAAATCATCCGGGGGCATCGTGCCGTGAGCAAATTCGACAATCAATGTTCAACGATCCGAACGGCCGATTTAAAGGGACGCTGATGTTGAAAACTACGCTCGGCATACTGCTTTCAATAGCTGTGCTCCCGTTTTGCGACAGTCTGATTTTCGCGCGGGGGGGCGACGGATTCGCGCAGGCGGCGGCCTCATCCGGTGCGCGCCGGTCAACGCGGGGGAGACACTCGTGGCAGAGACGCCGCGTGCGCCGCAAAGCCGTTCGAGCCGAGCGGACGGGCGTGCCGAACGCGCCCCGTAAAGATTCACCAACGCCCGGCGCGCAACCCATAGACCGGCTACCTCTCGAAGAAGACGACTACGTCGTCGGTTCTCCGCGCCCGCCGAGAAAATTCGTCAGGCGCGCGCCCGCCAGGCCCGAACCGATCCCTGATATAAGAAATCCCTGATCGCTCGCGCCTGCGCCGTCGCCCGGTCAGGACTCCATGACCCGTGATTCTTCAGCACGATTCAATTCCACGGTTGACTTATGAACGCAGAGCGCACGACGCCTGATGCACGCGCCCCGCGATTGGCAAGCCGCCTCAATCTTTTCGACGCGACGATGCTCGTCATGGGCGGCATCGTCGGCGCGGGCATCTTCGTCAATCCGGCGGAGGTGGCGCGTCAGGTAAACACGCCTTTCCTGATCCTCGGCGCGTGGCTGCTGGGCGGCCTGATCGCGCTCGCCGGTGCGTTCGTCTACGCGGAACTGGCGGCACGCAGGCCGGGAGTCGGAGGCCAGTACGCTTATCTGCGCGACGCCTATCACCCGACCGTGGCGTTCCTCTACGGGTGGTCGCTGCTGCTCGTCATACAGTCGGGCGGCATGGCCGCCGTCGCCATCACGTTCGCGCGCTACTTCGCCGAACTCACGCGCGCGCCTCTCTCCGAAGGCGCTCTCGCCGCGCTCGCGCTCGCGCTGCTGACGGCCGTCAACTGTCTCGGCGTCCGCGCCGGGAGCAACGTGCAGAGCGCGCTCATGGTCTTGAAGATCGCGGCCATCGCCGCGCTCGTCTTCTGCGGCTGGTGGTTCTCCGGCGGGGCGAACGGGTTCACGGGCGCGCCTGCGCTGCGCGAGCCTTTATCGTTCGATCTTTTGATCGCGGTGGGAGCGGCGTTGACGCCCGTCATGTTCGCTTACGGCGGCTGGCAGACGACGAGTTTTGTCGCGGGCGAGATGCGCGACCCGCGACGCGACCTGGCGCGCGGGCTGTTGTTCGGCGTGGCCGGAGTCGTCCTGCTCTACACGGCGGTCAGCTTCGTGTGCGTGTACGCGCTCGGGGCGGAAGGGCTGGCGCAGACCGACACGCCCGCCACCGCCGTCATGCGGCGCGCTCTCGGCGAACGCGGCGCGCTCCTCATCGCGCTCGGCATCACCGTCTCGACGCTCGGCTTCCTCAGTCAGGGCATGCTCACCGCGCCGCGCGTCTATTTCGCGATGGCCGAAGACGGATTGTTCTTCCGGCGCATCGCCGAGGTCAGCGAGCGCACGCGCGTCCCCGTCTTCGCCATCGCTTTGCAGGGCGCGGCGGCAATCGTCATCGCGCTCTCCGGCCGTTACGGGCAGATACTCAACTACGTGGTCTCCGTAGACTTCATCTGGTTCGGGCTGACGGGACTCTCCCTCTTCATCTTTCGTCGCCGCCTGCCGGCGGGCGGCGACGAAGCGACGGCCTTCAAAGTTCCCGGCCATCCATATACCACCGCTCTCTTCGTCGCGGCCTGCTGGCTGGTCGTCCTGAGCACCGTCTACAAATATCCGGCCAACAGCGCCATCGGCTTTTTGATCGTGCTCGCGGGCGTTCCCGCCTGCTACTACTGGCTGCGGCAACAAAGGAAGAAGGTTACATGAGCGAACGGCAGCGCGTGATGCGTTCAGCCTACATGCACTGGGCGAAAACAGAGTCGCAGGCGACCTACAATCTTGCGACGAGCGGCGTCCGGCACTACCCCCTCGAACGCCTGCGCGTCGAACTCTCCGACCTCGAACTGAGCGGCGCGAGCGGCTACGGCTACCAGCCGCTCCAACAGGCCATCGCCGCGAAGTGCGGGGTGGCGAGCGATTCGGTCGTCGCCGCCAACGGCACTTCGATGGCGAACTTCCTCGCCATGGCCGCGCTCGTCGCGCCCGGCGACGAAGTGCTCATCGAGCACCCGACTTACGAATTGATCATCTCGGCCGCGCTCTACCTCGGAGCGGAAGTCAAAAGGTTCTCGCGCCCGCGAGAGTCGCAGTTCCGCCTCGACCCGTCGGAGGTCGAACGCGCCATCACGCCGCGCACGCGCCTCGTCGTCGTCACGAACCTGCACAACCCTTCAAACGCCTACGCGGGCGACGAAGCGCTCAAACAGATCGGCGAGATTGCGGCTCGCGCCGGCGCGCGCGTTCTCGTTGACGAGGTTTATCTCGACGCCGCCTTTGCGCGTTCTCCGCGAACGGCTTTCCATCTCGGCGAACAATTCATCAGCACCAACAGCCTAACGAAAGTCTACGGTCTCGGCGGCCTGCGCTGCGGCTGGATACTGGCCGCGCCCCCTTTGGCCGAGCGGATGTGGCGACTGAACGACCTCTTCGGCGTCTATCAACCGCACGCCGCCGAACGCCTCTGTTGCATCGCCTTCGCGCGCCTGCCCGAAATCGCCGCCGACTCGCGCGCCCTGCTCGAACGCAATCGCATCCTCGCCAACGACTTTCTCGCCACGCGCGACGATCTCGAAACCTTCCCCATCACCGACGGCATGATCTCGTTTCCGCGCTTGCTCACAGGCGACGTTGATTCTCTCTGCGCACTGCTGCGCGAGAAGTATGAAACGTCGCTTGTACCGGGGAGATTTTTCGAGATGCCCGAACATTTCCGCCTCAGCATCGCAGGCGAGACCATGATGCTGGCAGCCGGACTCGAACGTCTCGGCGCGGCGCTGGATGAGATCAAGCACGAAGCAAAAAATTAACAGCCCTTGGACGGGGTTACTACCTGCTACCGCTGCGCGGCTTTATCTCTATCAGGTCGTTTCACACCTTCGACGCGCGCCCGACCACGCCGGCGACGGCTTCGGCGAGTTCCTTCGGGGCGATGGGCTTGGCAAGATGCAGTTGAAAGCCCGCGTCGAGGGCGCGTTGCTTGTCTTCTTCGCGGGCGTAGGCCGTGAAGGCGATGGCGGGGGTGGCGTTGCGTCCGCGCGCCGCGTCTCCCGCCCTGAGTTTTTCGATGAAGGTGTAGCCGTCCTCTCCGGGCATCGCAATGTCGCTCAGGATGCAATCGAACGAACTTCGTTCGAGCCACGCCAAAGCCTCGTCCGCCGATTCGCACGCCTCGACGGTCGCGCCGTAGCGTTCCAGGGCTTTGCCGAGCAGCATGCGCGTGTCCGCTTCGTCCTCCACGACGAGGATGCGCAGGCCGCCGAGCACCGTCTGTCGCTCCGCAAGCTCGGCCGCGTCGGCGTGCTGTTGCCGCGCCGCGCCGGGCACCAGTTCGCCGCGCTTCGCGTATTCGAGCAACGGCAGACGCACCTCGAACGTCGCCCCTCGCCCCTCGCCCGCGCTCGTGACGGCGACCGTGCCGCCGTGCAGTTCGGTGAGGTGGCGCACGATGGCGAGGCCGAGGCCGAGGCCGCCGTGCGTGCGCGTCGTCGTTTGATCGGCCTGACGGAAGCGGTCGAAAACGAACGGCAGAAACTCCGCTTTGATTCCTTCGCCCGTGTCGGCCACGGAGATGCTCGCCTGCGTCAGCGCGCGCGCGAGGCGCACCTGTATGCTCCCGCCTTCGGGCGTGAACTTAACGGCGTTCGACAAAAGATTCCAGACCACCTGCTGCAACCGTTCCGCGTCGCCCGCGACGAGGCCGACCGCTCCGTCGAGCGCGAGACTGAGTTCGATGCCTTTTGCCTGCGCCGCCGGCCGCGCCGCCTCGCACGCCGATTCAACCACCGTTTTCAGTTCGGTCGGCTTTAAGTCGAGGCGCAGTTTTCCGGTGATGATACGCGAAGCGTCGAGCAGATCGTCCACGAGTTGCTTTTGCGAGCGCGCGTTGCGTTCGATGGTTTCCAGCGCGCGGGCGGCCGTCGCTTCGTCAAACTTGACGGAGCGCAGCAGGTTCGTCCAACCGAGAATGGAAGTGAGGGGCGTGCGCAGTTCGTGCGAGAGCGTGGCGAGAAATTCGTCCTTGAGGCGGTTGGCCTCCTGCGCCTCGCGGTAGAGGCGCGCGTTGTCTACGGCGAGCGCGGCGCGCCCGGCGAGGTCTTCCGCGAGCGCGAGATCGGAGAGGCCGTAGTATTGTCCCGGTGCAGCGGTAGCAAACGTGATCGCGCCGAGCGTGCGCTCGCGCGCCACGAGCGGCACGATCATCGCCGACTCCAAACCGAGTTCGCGCGCGCCGCTGAAACGCTCGGCATCGTCGGCCGTTGCGCCGGCAACCGGCGCGGAAATTTCTTTGTAGAGTTCCGATTGGCCGGTGCGAATGACCTTCGCCACGCCCGTCGCCGCGTCCGGATTCTGGTTCTCGCGCCGTTCGAGTTCACGCACCAACTCGACCTTCTCCGCGCCGCCGCCATGCGTCACGGCGATGGGGCGGATCGCGCCGTCGTCGTCCACCACGTAGACGATGCACAAGTCGGCGAGGAAAGGGACGCTGAGGCGCGCGACCGATTGCAGCGTGGTCTCGTAATCGAGCGAGGCGGCGAGCAGCGCGCTCGCTTCGACGAGGAAGCGTTGCGTCTCCTCCTGTCGCTTGCGCTCGGTAATGTCGGTCAGCGTGCCGACCCATTCGCGCAAGTTCCCGTCGTCGGCGATGACGGGGACGCCGCGCACGCTGAAGTCGCGGTAACGCCCGTCGCGCTGGCGAACGCGATACTCGGTCGTGTAGATGCTGCACGTCTCGACGGCGCGCCGCCAGAGCGCGGTCGCGCGCTCGCGGTCTTCGGGGTGGACGGCGGCGAGCCAGCCCGAGCCGCTCACTTCTTCCTTCGACTGGCCGGTCATCGCGCGCCACGCAGGAATGTCCTCGACGCTCCCCCCGGCATCCGTCGTCCACACAACCTGCGAGGTCGCGTTGACGAGCGAACGGTAGCGGTCATACTCGGCGTGCGCGCGTTCCTCGGCCTGAGACAACGCGCCCTCCGCCCGCTTGCGCTCCATGAACTGGCCGAACTGGCTGCCGATGGTGTTCATCAGAGCGCGCAACTCAGGCTCGGACGTTCTCACCTCGCGGCTGAAAAACTCGATCACGCCGAGCACTTCGCGGCCGAGCGTGACGGGAAAGCCGAACGCCGCGCGCACCCCTTCGCGCGCGGCCACCTCGGCGCGCGGCAAGCTGCGTTCCCGCGTCAAGTCCGCGATCCACGCCGGTTCGCCGCTCTCCCAGATGCCGCCGGGCAGTCCCGCGCCGCGCGCGAAAGTCATGGCGCGCGTCAGCGCCGCGAACTCTTCGTACTCGGTTTGCGACGCCTGCCAGATTTCCTGACAGCGCAGCACGCCCTCCGCGCCGTCCGCGCACCAGAACGCGCCCATCTCCCAACGCAAATTTTCGCAGACGGTTTCAAGCAGTTTGCTCGCCGCTTCCCGCACGCTCGCGGCTTCGGCCAGCACGCGCGTCACACCATGCTGCGCCGCCAGACGACGCGCAGCGCGCTTGCGCTCCGTGATGTCGCGCGCGATGCCAGTGAAGTATCTTTCGCCTTGTTCGACGAGTTCGCCGAAAGAGATTTCGAGTTCGATCTCGTGCCCGTCGCGGTGCAGGCCGGGCAGTTCGACGCCGCTCCAACTGATGTGGCGTGTGCCCGTCTCAAGATAGCGTTCCAGCCCCGCGCGATGCACGTGGCGCAGATAATCGGGCATCAACAGCGTGAGATTCCGTCCGACCAGTTCGTGTACGGGATAGCCGAAAATCTTTTCGGCGGCGCGATTGACGAAGTGTATGACGCTCACGGCGTCAATGATGATGATGGCGTCGGCGGCGTTTTCGGCAAAGGTGAGGAAACGCCCGTCGCCGCTCCCGTTGAAAGGTGCGGTCTCTCCGGCGGAGGATTCGATTGCCTCGCGCGACGAGTTTACATCTTCCGGCAAAGAGGAGTTCATAGACGCGGCTCTCTAAAGGTGGCTGGCCTGAATTGTTAATCGGGGGGGATGATTATAGCGCATGGCCGCCAATTAGAAAGACCGCGGCCATGCCCATGGTCTGTCAGCGCGCGGGCGGCACGGCGACTTCGAGTGAGAAATTGCCGCCGCGCCGCGCGCCCGGTTCGGTAAAACGCAGGTCTGCGAACTGCACGAGCAACTCTTCGGCGCAACTTTGCGTTTCGACGCGGACGGTGGGAAAGCGCGCGAAGTCGAGGAAGATTTTCGCGCGTTCGTCTCCGGCGGCGCGCGCCGCAAGTCGGGCGGCCTCGCCTTGCGGCTTCTCGAAGCGCATCAGCCCGCCGGGCGCATCGCGCTCCGCTTCGACGCGCGCCGCGAGCGAAGTGTCGAAACGATAGATGGCGCGATCCGTCTCCGCGAGCACGCGCCAGCGCGTCGGGTCGGCCAGCGAGGGCATTGCCGCCGTGCGCTGCACAGTCTCACCTTGTCGCGCGGCCTGCGCCCCGGCTATCGCCTGCGCCCGCGCGAGCGCGCGCCCGTGCAGAAAGCCGAGCGCGCCCCAGTACACGACGACGAAGGCGAGCGCGGCCAGTGCGACCCGGCTCCCCCAGCGCGGCGCGAGGTTCATTTGATGCGCGACGGTCAGTGCGACGAGGCACACGAGCCACAGGGCGCGCGACGCGAACGGGTAATCCATCCCCGCCCTGAGCGGCAGGACGACAAAGGCGAGCGTCGCCATGATTGCAAGCGCCCCCCACGCGACGCTCGACCAGCGCGCTTTGGCCGTCAGGAGAAACGACGCCCCGCCCAGACTCAGCCACAGCCACGGGTCAACGATGAAGACGAGGTCGCCGTAAAACCAACGCCCGTCCCACGGCAACAGCGGGCGCACGCCGTAGTTGTTCGTCCAATCCATCAACGGGTGCGACGCGCTGACGAGCAGCGAGGCCACGACGAGTCCGACTAGACGCACGCCCGGCGCACCCCTGCGCAGGCGCGCGACGATGCGGTCAACGGCGTAGAACAACAGTGGGATGACGAGCGCGATGGCGAGCGTGCCGACGACGGAATGCGTGATGCCGCGATGATGCTTGAGATAAAACCAACTGCCGCCGAAGGCCGCGACGATGTCCGCATCCGGCGCGTTGGCGGCAACGAGGCACACGACGGTCGCGCCCGGCGACAGGCGTTCCAACCCCGCCTTCGCGGCCGTCAACCCGAGCAGCGTGTGCGTCAGATTATCCATGAGAAAAAGAGACTGGAGGTCAGAGGTCAGAGGTCAGTTAAAACAGCTTTTAGCTTTTCTACTGACCTCTGACCTCTGACCTCTAGCCTCTGCTTTTAGAACGGAAGGTTTCTGTCGGCGGCAGGCTCCGCGGGCAGTTGGGCGTGGCGAGCGGCGTCCAGGCGTTCGAGTTTTTGCGCGGCCTCGCGCGCGGCGGCCGATTGCGTGACGGGTTTGCCGTCCTTGTCTTTGGCCTCGCGGGCGGTCTTGGCGATCTGGAAGAGGATGTCGGCGGCCTCGCTCCGCTTGCCCTGCTTTTCGTAGACGGAGGCGAGGCGCAGATTCGCCGTATCCACGGGAACGCCGGAATTTTGCGCGCGCGCAAGTTCCGTGTAGAGCGCGGCGGCGGCGTCATATTGCCCGTCGGCTTCCCTCGCCTGCGCCAGCGCGAATTTGGCGCGCGCCGCCACCTCCTGGTCGCCGCTCCCCGCCAATGCCTGAAGTTCGCCCAGGCCCTTCTCGCGATCAACCGTCAACAGATTGGCCGCGCGAAAGTAACGCGCGAGCGACTTATAGGGATCGCCGTACTTGTTCTCCACCTTCTGCGCCTCTTCGACGACGCGTTGCGCGCGTTCCTTCTCGGTCGTGAAACTCAGACCGGGCGCGGCGGGCATGGCGGGCGCGGGCGTGGCCGACACGGTGGCGTCGGCGAGCTCGATGACGCGGCTGAGGGCGCGCGTGGCTTCCTCGGCCTTGCGACCGCTCCACCACGAATAGACGCCCGCCAGCAGGCCGAGCGCGACGAGCGCGGCGAGACCGTAGAGGATCGCGCGGCCGCGACCTTCGAGGCGGTCGCCGACGCGGTCGAATTGTTCTAACGTCTTTTCACGAAACTTATCGCGCCGGACTTCGCGCGCATGTTTTTTCTTGGATGGAGCCACGTTTTTTTCTCTTGCAACATCGCACGGTCGTGCGCGTTCTGATTTCAGCAGTTAGGGTGAAACGGTTCACTCTAACGACCACGGCGAGGGGTTGTCAAGCAAGCGTTCGGGCGGCGCAACCCTCCTGCTGCGAGAGACTTTATTGACCGCCGTTGGGGCGCGTGCTACGCTTCGCGCCCCAACCTGCGAGCGAGTATGCGGCGAATGAAAACGAGCGAAATATTTCGGGAACCTGTCGCAAAGATGCGGTGTCTAATGAGACGTGTAGACGGCGTGCGGCCAGTGCCGCATGAATCGCCGGTTCGCGCTGGAGGACGTTTGTGAGCTTCGGAGAGCCAATCGCCCTCCGCGGGCAAGCCGAATTAGAGCATCCCGCCGCCGTGGCGGATTCGGCCGAGGCGCGTCCCGCTGCGGAGACACAGTTCATTGAAAGATTACGCGCGGGCGAGGCCGCAGCCTTCGACCGGCTCGTCAACGAACGCTCGGCCGACATTTACGCCCTGCTCTATCGCCTGACGGAAGACCCCGAGGAAGCGCGCGACCTGACGCAGGAGACTTTCCTGCAAGCCTTTCGCAGCATCGCGCACTTTCGCGGCGACGCCGATTTGCGCACCTGGCTCTACCGCATCGCCGTCAATCAGGCGCGCAACCGCTGGCGTTGGTGGCGGCGCAGGCGGCGGGGCGTGACCGTCTCGCTCGACGCAACGGACGAGGCGCACGAACTCCCGCTCGCCTCTCGCCTCGTAGACGAGCACGCGGAAGACCCCGAGGCGCGCACGCTCGCGCACGAACGCGAGGAGATTTTACTCGCCGCCGTGCGCACCCTCGCGCGCCCTTACCGCGAAGCCGTCGTCCTGCGCGACGTGGAGGGCTTGAGTTACGAAGAGGTCGCCGCCACGCTCGACATCAGCGTCGGCACCGTCAAATCGAGACTCTCGCGCGGTCGCACAGAGTTGCGCCGCAAGTTGGAAGGCTCTTTGTGAAATTGTTCAGTAGTCAGTTGCCAGTTGTCCGTTGCCTGTGAGTTCACGCAAGTTACTAAAGACTGACTTGAACAACTGACAACTGACCACGGACAACTGACGAGTTCTTTGAAAACGAATGGCTGCCCTGCCCCGGCTTCACCCATCAATCCGAAGGTGCCACTGGGTCGGGAAGCGACGAAGGTTCGAGTTTCGTCGTGTGCGATGCGGAGGGCGACCTAAGTACGTGATGTTTTTGTGGACGCGGCCAGCAACAGCCGTCTACGGAATATCGCGCGCCGGTCGCCGACATTTGCGGGCAGGCGTTGGAATATAGACCAACATGCGTTGCTTCCTTGAGCGAGGGAGCAGCCGGGGTCGGCCAGCCATTCGTTTGAAATCAGGGGCTGGAGGTCGGAGATCAGCGAAAGACGCAAGCTGGTTTAACTGACCTCTGACTTCTGACCTCTACACCTATGACTTGCGAGGAGACACAAAAGAATTTTTCGCCGTATCTGGACGGCCAACTGGCGCGCGCCGGCGTGGACGCGCATCTCGAAGCCTGTCCCGTGTGTCGTGCGGAATTCGGCCGCGCTCGCTCGCTCGTGCGTTCGCTCGCAAATCTCGAACGGCCGGCCATGCCCGCCGGCCTCGCGGCGTCCATCAACGAACTGCTCTTAATGGAACGCGCCGCGCGTCGCCAGCAGCCGACCGGTTCGCTGCCCGCGCGTCTCCTGCGCTGGCTCGAACCCCGGCTTATGCCCTACACGGTCGGCGCGTTGGCTTCGCTGATTTTGTTCATCGGGGTGGTCAACGCGCTGCGCCCGCAGTTTCGCGTGCTGCGTGAATTGACGATAGCCGCGCGCGCAGCCTCGGATGAATCGCTCGACAACTCGCTGTTTGAAGGCGGCGGTTACGACGTGACGAAACCCGTTCCGACGATTAATCCGAACGGCGCGCTCGCCGCGCTCATCCAGACTCCCTCTCGCGGCGACGACGACGATGCCGACGACATGGTGATCTACGCCGACGTGTTCAGCAACGGCAGCGCGTCGCTCGCGGGTGTCGTGCAGCCGCCGCGCAATCCGCGCCTGCTCGACGAGGTGCAGGAGGCTTTCCGGCGCACGCCCGCCTTCGTCCCCGCCTCGCTCGACCGCCGCCCGCCCACGCTGCGCGTCGTCATCTCGGTCTCGAAGGTCAACGTCCACGAACGCAGCTTCTAAATCCGTCGAACCCGTTCACGCCGTCCGCGACGGAAACCAAACAGGAAACTCATCGGCCGCCGGTTTCTAAACTGAACCCGGCGGCCGATGAGTTTCCAGTCTCAGATGACTGCGTTTACTGCCCGAAGCGCGACCTGTACTCCTGCGAGTTAACGAAACCGCCCACCATCGTGCGCACGTCGCCCGACTGCAATACACGCAGCCACGCTTCGTAGCCGCCCGGTTCGGGCTTGCGCCTGAGATAACCGTAATACTGCATGCCGACGAAAGCGTTGTTGAACTCGCGCGCGCCCACCTCATCCGAATCCGCCACGGCGCGCAGCACCTGCGCCCGCGTTAGCTGATTGGCGCTCAACTCGCCCGTCAACGCCGCCTCCGTTAGCGTCACCTTCTCGCCCGTGTCCGGCTGCGCCGGGCCGAACGTCCTTACCTGTGTCAGGCCGTAGCGGCCGAGCAACGCTCTCACGAACTGCGCGTTCGTCAGCCCGCCGTAGGCGGCCTGAAACTCGGGTCGCTGCGTAAGGCGCGTCGCCAACTGCGCCTTGCGGGCGTAGACCTCTTGCGCCGTCTGGCCTGCGACGAAGCTCATGTCCGAGACGATCTCCGCGTATTCGGGCAGGCGGTTGAAGGCCACCTTGTAGAAGCGGAAAACGTAGAAGCCCTTCAACTGGAACTCCTGCGAGCGGAAGAAGCCCTCGCCCGACACGTAGATGCGGTCGCATGACGGGTTGTTGTTTACGTCGGAGCAGTTGTTGAGCAGGCCGACCCACGCATCGAAGCCGCCCTGATCTGGCTCGCGCGAGAGGAAGTCCAGATACTGCTGCCGCACGAAGAAGGGCGAAGAGAATATCGGGTTGGCGACGCCCGCCGCGTCGTTGTCCTGTATGGAGATGGTCGCGACGCTCGTCGCGCCGAGCACCGCCCCCGTGGGGTTAGCGAGGCGCAGTTGGAAAGACTCCACGCTTTCGGTGTGACCGTCGTCAATGATCGGCACGGTGATCGTCTTGCTGGTTTCGCCGGGGGCAAACGAGAGCGAGCCGACCGTGGTCGCGAAGTCGCAGCGGGCGTATGCGCCGCCCTGATTGTTCACGCGGTCGAAGCAGCCGACCGTGAAAGTGTCTGTGTCAACCGTCAGGTAATCCACCGTGGTCGCGCTCGAACTGTTCCCCGTGCGCGTCACGTTAATGTTGGCGCGCCCGACGGCCTCGCCGAACTGAAAGGCGGGGGAGGCGAATTCCAGGACGGTGGGCGATGCCGCTACGGCCTGCGTGACGGTGTAGAAAGAGTCGTCCGTGTGGAGTATCTGCGCATGGCGCGCCGCACCCGTGTTGGGGGCGACCGTGTAAGTGACTGTTCCGGTGCCCATGCCGCTCCCGTTCGTGATGGTGATCCACGAAGAGTCGAGACTGATCGCAGACCAGGGGCAGCCCGCGCTCGTCACGATGCTGAAACTCCCTGCCCCTCCGCTCGCCGGAAAACTCTGCGTGCTGATGGGCGTGACGGAATACGTGCAGGACTGTACGCCGGTCAACTCGAACGCGCCGCGCCCGTAAGTCGAGAGTTGGATCACGCCGCCCGCGCTCGTGGCAAAGCCGGTGACGACAGCCGGAAGCATGCCGTTGTTGAAAGTCGCCCAGGTCGCGCCCCTGTCCGTGGAGCGAAAGACGCCGATGTCTGAACCGGCGTAGAGCGTCGTGGGTGTCGTCGGGTCAATGAGAAAAGCGCTGACGGGAACGTTGGGAATGGCATTGGGCTGCCCCGGAGTGCCGCCGATGTTCGTCCAGCTCTCGCCGAAGTTCGTCGTCCTGAAGACGTGCGGCGTGCCGTATCCTCCGTAGGTGACGTAAGCCTCGGCCGCGTTCGACGGGTTGACCGTGAGGCTTTCGACGAAGCGATTGGGGAGGCTGCCCGTTCTGTCCGTCCAGTTCGCGCCGCCGTCCGTCGAGACCATCACACGCCCCTGCGCCGAGCCGGTGTAAATGATCTGCGCGGCGGCTTTGCGCTCGACGCCGATGGCGCTGAGCACGTCGGGCGCGCCTTTGGTGAGATCGGTCGTGCCGCCGGGCGCAGTCCAGTTCAGGGGCGGGTTGGATGTGGACGTGGCCGTGGCGCAGTTGGTACAGGTGAACAGACGGTACGTGCCGAAATAGATCGTCGCGTCAATGCCGTTGCCGACCATCGGCGGGTAGAAGGCGATGCGGTGGCCGGTGGCCGGTTCTCCGAACGTCGCGTTCTCGGCGATGCTGGCCGAGAAGTTGAGTCCGTTGTTGGTGAAGCGGTTCACCTTCCCATTGATGTAGGTGGTGAAGACCATGCTCGGGTTCGCCGCGTTGACGATGCTGCGCCCGCCGTCGCCGCTGCTGAACTCGCGCCACGTGTTCGTGCCGACGATGCGCCGCTGCGTGCCGTTGTCCTGCGTGCCGCCGTAGGAGATGCTCGGGTCGGTCGGGTGCATCGAGAGGCCGACGAACTGCGTGAGCGTCAAAGACGCGTTAAGGGACGCAAACGTCGCGCCGCCGTCGGTCGAGCGCGAGATGCCGCCGTCGTTGCCGACGTAGATCGTGTTCGGGTCGTTGGGGGCGAAAGTGAAGGCGTGCTGGTCGGGGTGCGTGGTCGAGTTGAAGGGGCTGTAGGTGAAATTGCTGCCGGAGAAATTCTTCGTCAGGCTCGTCCAACTGTCACCGCCGTTCGTGCTTTTGTAAATGTCGCGCGTGCCGACATAGATGGAGTTCGGATCATTCGGCGCGACGTAGATGTAAGCGTTGTAGCCGAACTGGCCGGGGTCAACTCCGCTCGCCGACTTGCTCGTCCAGGTGAGGCCGCCGTTATCGCTGATGTCAACGCGGATGGAGGTGCGCGAACCGGAAATGACGTAGAGGCGTTCGGGGGCGGCGGGCGTCACGGCGATGCGCACGTCGCTTAAGTTCGTCGTGGTGGCCGTGAAAAGCGGCGCGGGCAGCCACGTCGCGCCGCCGTCCAGAGACTTGTAGACGCCCGCCGGGCCTTGGACGGTCGCGGATACGTCCACGAGCGTCATGCCCATGTAGAGAATCTGCGGATTCGTCGGGTGAATGGCGATGTCGCGCGGCCTGCCCGCCATCGTTCGCCGCCAATTCACGCCGCCGTCTTCGGAGAGGTAAAAACCGTTGCGGTAGAGACTGCCGTCGGGGTTGAGATTGTCGTAAGACGTAGCCATCGTGCGCGTCGCTTGCAGCACGTAGACGCGGTTGTGATTCGTCGGGTCAACTTCGATCTCGGCCGTCGTGCCGAGCGGCGGGAGCGAGCCGTTGCTGATGCGCGCCCACGTCGCGCCCGCGTCCGTGGACTTCAGGACGCCCGTGCCGAAATAGCCGTTGTCGAGATCGCCCATCCCCGCATAGACGACGGATGGGTTGCTCCGCGAGAAAGCGATTGAGCCGACGGCCAGATCAACGTGCGTGTCGCTGACGGGAACGAAGTTCGCGCCGCCGTCGGTCGAACGCCAGATGCCGCCGGTGGCCGCGCCGATCAAAATGACGTGCGGGGCGGTGGGATGGACGGCGATGGAGTTGAGCCGCCCGCTCGTCACGCCCCAGTTGTCCGGGAAGGCCGGCGTCGTCGGCGAGGGGCCGATGCTGCGCCACGTCTGCGCGACGGCGCGCGTGTCAATGCCCCCGTCCTTGCCGCGCCCGCCGTCCTTCGGGCGTGCGAGCCACGCCTTCAGACGACCTTCGGCGGGCGGCGCGTCAAACGGGTAGGCGCGCTGCATCATGAACCATCGCTGGCGCGCGTCAATCACCTCGCGCTCGTCGCCGTCTTCCTGATCGCCGATGCTGGGTTCGTTGATCTGCTCAGTAGTGGTCTTGCGCGATTTCGCGGCATTCGCACCACGGCGCGCTCTCTGCGCATTCGCGCGCCGCCCGTTCGCCTGCCGTTTCTTCTGCACGCCTTTCGACGCTTCGACCGGCGCGGCCGAAAACAGGAAAGCGGCCGACGCTACGACGAACGACAGGCTCAACATCATGAAGAAAGCGAACCGCAGGCGGGGACGCGAAAACCGGGGGCGGGAGGCGGCGAAATTGATTTTCTTCAAAGCTATGTCCTTGACGGAAAGGGCGAAAAATCAACACTCAGTTTTATGCACGAGGCGATAAAGGGAGCGGCCGTTATGAGTGTTGAACCGGAATAGGAATGGAGTGCGATTCTCGTTTAAGAAGTCGGGGAAAAGCGCGGCCGGCTAGAGGGGATTTGGCGGCCGGTAAATATACGGGTAAATTGACGACAAGCGGAGCGAGCATCGGCAATCAATTCGTAACTGCGAAAGCCGTTCAATCAGGTCGCAAAAAAGTCTGAACTAAGACGCGAAAAATGTGTTTCAGGATGTCCGGCGAGGCAACGAAAGGGCGAAAAACGAAGTCTTTCAGGACGTTTCACCGAACCACGGAGACGAGCACAACTTTACCGTCGAAATTCACGCCCCGTCAAGGTCTCCAGTGAACGCGCGGCGAAAAAGCCCTCACCTGCGCGGGCGCGCTTCTCCGCACTCGCCGCACGCACCCCGCGCAGGTGACTTGCTTGACGCACCGGGCGCGGCATGTTAGGTTTTCTTCTTCGTAAACATCAATAATTTTCAGCGTTCCACCCATCTCAACGAGAGAGTCAGGAGAGTCGTTTGACTACTGCGCCGACACCACTCAAGCAGACGCCGCTCAACGCCGCGCACCGTCGCCTGGGCGCGCGCATGGTTGATTTCGGCGGCTGGGACATGCCCGTCCAATACCCGGCCGGAACGGTCGAGGAACACCTGCGCACGCGCCGCCACTGCGGCCTCTTCGACGTGTCGCACATGGGCGAGATCGAGGTGCGCGGCGCGGATGCCATCCCTTTCGTCAATCGTCTCTGCTCAAACGACGCGACCAAGCTCGCCAATGGGCAGGCGCACTACTCCGCGCTCACCACGCCCGAAGGCACGGTCGTTGACGACCTGCTCGTCTATCGCTTCGCCGAAGATCACCTGCTGCTTGTCGTCAACGCCTCGACCACCGAAAAGGACTGGGACTGGATAGGCGTGCATCGTGGAGACGAGACGGTGGAACTCACCAACCGCAGCGCCGACTTCTGCCAGATCGCCGTGCAAGGCCCGGACGCGCTCGGCATCCTGCAAACGCTCACCGAGACGCCGCTCTCGGAGATCAAGTATTACCACTTTCGCGAGGGCGCGGTTGACGGCGTGCCCGCGATCATCTCGCGCACGGGTTACACGGGCGAGGACGGTTTTGAAGTCTACGCCGCGCCCGAACGCGCCGAGCAACTCTGGGAACGCATACTCGAAGCAGGCAAGCACGGCACGCCCGAGGGCATCCTTCCCTGCGGGCTGGCCGCGCGCAACACGCTCCGGCTCGAATCCGCGATGGCGCTCTACGGCCACGAGATTGACGAAACCACGACGCTCTACGAAGCCAACCTCGGCTGGATTTGCAAATTGAACAAAGGCGACTTCACGGGGCGCGAACGCCTCGCGCAGCAGAAGGCCGAAGGCGTCAGGCAAAAGCTGGTCGGCTTCGAGGTCACGGATCGCGGCATCGCGCGCGACGGCTACCCGGTTTTAATCAACGGCGAACCGCTCGGTCGCGTCACTTCGGGCAGCCCCGCCCCGTTTTTGAAGAAGAACATCGGGCTGGCCTACGTGCCCGTCGAACACGCGAACGAGGGACAGGAAATCCACATCGAAGTGCGCGGTCGCCCCGTCGCCGCGCGCATCGTGCCCGTGCCTTTTTATAAACGCGAACGGAAAGCAGGTCAGTAGTCAGTTGTCGGTTGTCAGTTGCATGTGGCAATCACGCAGCCTGCTAAAGATGGGTTTTGAACAACTGACAACGGACTACTGACAGCCTTTTACGGACAAAGATCAACGGACGTTTTTAACTCAAGGAGCATCATGGCAAACATCCCGGACGATTTGCACTACAGTAAGGATCACGAATGGATCAGGGTCGAGGGCGACACGGGTACGGTCGGCATCACGGATCATGCGCAGAATCAGTTGGGCGACATCGTGTACGTCGAGTTGCCGCGTGTGGGCGACACTTTGGAAGCGGGCGGAGTGTTCGGCCAGGTCGAGTCGGTCAAGGCGGCCAACGATCTCTACAGCCCCGTCTCGGGCGAGGTCACGGAATTGAACGAGACGCTCAACGACGACCCCGAGCAGGTCAACAAAGACCCTTACGGCGCGGCGTGGATGCTCCGCCTGCGCCTGAAAGATACGGGCGAGGTTGACAAGCTGATGAACGCCGCCGAGTACGAAGACTACACCAAGAAAATCACGGAGTAAGAGAAGTTGCGCTACATTCCCAACTCGCCGGAGGAGCGCGCCGAGATGCTGCGCTCCGTCGGTTTGAACTCGCCGGAGGAACTCTTCGATACCATCCCGGCCGACATACTGCTGCGCGATCTGCTCGACACGCCGGGCGCGCTTTCCGAACCAGAACTCATCGCGCGCTTCGAGTCGCTCGCGGCTAAAAACGCCGCCGCTCATCGCCCGAACTTCCTCGGCGCGGGCGCGTACTCCCACTACCAGCCGACCATCGTTGATAGCCTGATCTCGCGCTCCGAGTTCTTCACGGCCTACACGCCCTACCAACCGGAAATCTCGCAGGGCACGCTGCAAGCCATCTACGAGTTTCAGACGCTCGTCTGCCAGTTGACCGGCATGGACGTGGCGAACGCCTCGATGTACGACGGCTCGACCTCCGTGGCCGAGGCCGTGCTGATGGCCGAACGCGTCACGCGCCGACGCAAGGTGGTCGTCTCCGGCGCGCTTCACCCCGAATACCTGCACGTCGCCGACACTTACGTCGCGCACGCCGGGATCGATCTCGTCCGCGCCAATTTCGACGAGGCGACCGGGCAGACCAACTTCGACGAACTCGGCGAACTGGACGAGCAGACGGCGGCCATCATCGTGCAGTCGCCGAACTTCTTCGGCTGCGTCGAAGATTTGCAGTCGCTCGCCGAACGCGCGCACAAAGTCGGTGCGCTCCTCGTCGTCTGCGTGACGGAAAGCATCTCGCTCGGTCTCCTGCGCGAGCCAGGCGCGTCGGGCGCGGACATCGTCGTCGCCGAAGGCCAGTCGTTCGGCGTGCCGCTCAGTTACGGCGGCCCTTACCTCGGACTCTTCGCCACACGTGAAAAGTACGCGCGGCAGTTGCCCGGCCGCCTCGTCGGCGTCGCGGCCGACAAGGAAGGCCGTCGCGGTTTCGTGCTCACGCTCGCCACGCGCGAGCAGCACATCCGCCGAGAGAAGGCCACCTCGAACATCTGCACTAACGAAGGCTTGATCGCGCTCATGGCGACGATCTACATGGAGACCATGGGACGGCGCGGCCTGCAAGAGGTCGCCATGCAGTGCGCGCAGAAGGCCGCTTACGCCGCGCGCCGCATCTCGGAGATCGAAGGCTTCTCGCTTCCCTACGCCGGGACGCCGCGCTTCAACGAGTTCGTCGTCCGCGCGCCCGTCGCGGCGGAAGAACTGCTCAGACGCCTGGCCTCCGAACACAACATCACGGGCGGCCTCGCCCTGTCGCGCTATTTCCCCGAACGCACAAACGACATTCTCGTCTGCGTCACCGAAACCAACCCCCGCAGCGAAATAGACGCGCTCGTCAATGGACTGACAGAATTAACTCATTGATTCATTGATTCATTTATCCAATGAATCAATGAACCGATGAATCAATGAATCAATAATGAATAAAGCCACGACGCACATCACGCAGAACGAGGCGTTGATTTTTGAACGCTCGCAGCCCGGTCGCAAAGGTTACATGCTGCCAGCGCTCGACGTTGACGAGACGCCGATAGATGAACTGCTGCCCGCGGAGTTTCGCCGCACGGACGACCTCGAAGGCGTTCCCGAAGTCTCCGAGGTTGACGTGGTGCGCCACTTCACGCGCATCTCGACGTGGAACTACAACATTGACCTCGGCATGTACCCGCTCGGCTCGTGTACGATGAAGTACAACTCGCGTCTGAACGAGCGCGTCGCGCGCATCAAGGGCTTTGCCAATCTTCACCCGCTCGCGTCGGAAGAGGATTCGCAGGGCGCGCTCCAACTGCTCTACGAACTGCAACAGCACCTCTCCGAGATCACCGGCCTCGCCGCCGTCTCGCTGCAACCGGCGGCGGGCGCGCACGGCGAGATGACCGGCGTGATGATCATCCGCGCCTTTCTCGACGCGCGCGACGGCGTGGGCGAGGGCGACCGCCCGCGCCGCCACGTCATGCTCATCCCCGACTCGGCGCACGGCACGAACCCCGCCTCCGCGCACCTCTCCGGTTTCACCGTCAAGACCGTCCGCTCGACTGCGGAAGGCCAGACCGACCTCGACGCCCTGCGCGAACTGTGTGCGGCGGGCGACGTGGCCGGGCTGATGCTGACCAATCCGAACACGGTCGGCCTCTTCGAGCGCAACATCCGCGAGATTTGCCAGATCGTCCACGACGCGGGCGGCCTCGTCTACATGGACGGCGCGAACATGAACGCGCTCGTCGGCTGGGCGCGCCCCGGCGACATGGGCGTGGACGTGATCCACCTGAACCTGCACAAGACTTTCTCCACCCCGCACGGCGGCGGCGGCCCCGGTTCCGGCCCCTGCTGCTGCACGAAAGAATTAGAACCCTATCTGCCCGTCCCGCGCATCGTCCGCGCCGAAGATCGCTACAGGTTGGATTTCGACTATCCGAACACAATCGGCCGCGTCAAAGCCTTCTACGGCAACTTCGGCATGGCCGTGCGCGCTCTCTCCTACATTGAGACGCACGGCGCGGACGGCCTGCGCGAAGCGACCGAGGCCGCCGTCCTGAACGCGCGCGTCATCGCGCACGGG
>DATHAZ010000162.1:0-15985 GCA_035296445.1 Pyrinomonadaceae bacterium
GATCATCAAGGGGATGAGCGTGACGTTCTCCTACATCCCGAAAGAGAAATGGACGGTGCAATACCCGGACGAGCCGGTGACGATGCAGCCGCGCTATCGCGGCCAGCACCTGCTGCACGTGGACGAACTGGGGCGCGAGAAGTGCGTGGCCTGTTTCCTGTGCGCGGCAGCCTGCCCGTCTGACTGCATCTACATCATCGCGGCCGACGACCCGCGCGCGCCCGAAGAGCGCACCGGCGTGGACGAGCGTTTCGCCGAGGTCTACAACATCGATTACGGGCGTTGCATCTTCTGCGGCTACTGCGTCGAGGCGTGTCCGAAGGACGCCATCACGCACGGCTACAACTTCGAACTCTCCGTCTACAACCGCGCCGACCTGTTGAAGACCAAAGACGACCTGCTCATCACGAAGCAGAAGCAGTCGCCCAACTACCGCGTCGCCTTCGCCGACGAAGACGTGGACTCGGAATATAAAGAGGTCTGAGGGCGGCGTCAGTTGTCCGTGGTCAGTTGTCTGTTGTATGAAGCAAGGGGCGACTTGAATTTTTAAGCCGTCGCGTGTTATTTGCACGCGACGGCTTTTCAAATAGTCAGTTGTCCGTGGTCAGTTGTTCAAGACAGGCTTTAGCAACTGGTGTGATAACCACATGCAACTGACAACTGACCACGGACAACTGACGAATGACTGTGTAGCGACGCATGAACCACTCTTTGATCGAGACACGTGAGGTTTCGAGGCATTACCAGATGGGCGCGACGACGGTCGTGGCTCTGGATCGCGTGTCGGTCGCGGTCGGGGAAGGCGAATTCGTGGCGTTGCTCGGCACTTCGGGGTCGGGCAAGTCAACTTTGCTGAATTTGATCGGCGGGCTGGATCAGCCGAGCGAGGGCGAGGTGATGTTCGACGGCCGGTCGCTCGCGCCTTTGACGAAGCGCGAGATGGCGCGTTACCGGCGGCACTCGGTCGGGATGATCTTTCAGAATTTCAACCTCATCACGACGATGACCGCCGCCGAGAACGTCGAACTAGCGCTCGCCTTCGGCGGCCTCGCCGGACGTGAAAGGGAGACGCGCGCGAGCGAACTGTTGAAGCGCGTCGGCCTCGCCGAGCGCGCGGGTCATCGCCCGTCCGAGCTTTCGGGCGGCGAGCAGCAGCGCGTCGCCATCGCGCGCGCGCTCGCCAACCGGCCGCGCGTGCTGCTCGCCGACGAGCCAACCGGCAACCTCGACTCGACCCGCGCACGCGAACTCCTCTCGCTCCTCAGAGAGATGGTCGCCGGCGACCGGCTGACCGTCATCATGGTTACACACGACCGCGACCTCGCCGCCCAATTCGCCGACCGCACCATTCAGATGAGAGACGGAAAGGTGGAAGAGATGAATAAGGATTGATTCATTGATCCATCGGTTCATTGATTCAATGAAGAAATGGATCAATGAATCAATTCTTATCGGAGGAAAAGAATCATGGCCGTTGCTTCTCAGGTGATGACGATTGAATCGCTGCGCTCCGTGCCGCTGTTCGCGTCGCTGGACGACCGCGCGGCGCGGAAGCTGCGCGAAATGATGTCCGTGCGCGAAGTGGCGGCGGGGACGTTGCTGTTCAAGATGGGAGACCCCGGCGACGCCATGTTCCTGATCGAAGCCGGGCAGGTGCGCATCTACATCCACGACGGCGAGGGCGAAAACCTGACGCTGGCCGAACTCGGCGACGGCGACTTCTTCGGCGAGATGGCGATCATTGACGGCAAGCCGCGTTCGGCCAACGCCGCTATCACCGAGCAGGCGTGCCTCGCCGTGCTCGCGCGCGAAGATTTCCTGCGGTTCGTGCGCGATAACCCGGACGTGGCTCTGGAGATGGTCAGCGCAATCTCGGAACGCTTGCGGCGCACGGACGAACTGCTGCGCCAGCGCGTCTCGCGCAACGTCAACGAGGAGGACGAGGCGCGCCTGACCTGGGCTGACCATGTCGCCGACTCGCTCGCCGCCTTCGGCGGCAGTTGGAGATTCATCACCTACTCGGCGATCTTTCTGGTCGGCTGGATTCTCCTGAACACGGTCATGAGCACGAGGATCGATCCGTTTCCTTACGAGTTGCTCGGTCTCCTGCTCGGCATCGTCGCGGGCGTGCAAGCGCCGATCATCATGATGTCGCAGAACCGGCAGGCCGAGAAGGAACGCCTGCGCGCAGACCTCGACTTTCAGATCAACCTGAAGAATGAACTCGCCATCTCGGAAGTGCTCAGACGCCTCGACGTGCTCGAAAGCGAACGCCTGCCGCTGCTCTTCGCCGAGCAACAAACAATCATCACGGGCTTGACGGCGCGAGCGTCCGCCAGCGAGGACGGGAAGTTTCCGGCGGCTTAAACGGCCGTATGCGACGCGTCGCTGCCTGCGGCGGGTCGGATTTTGGAGTTTGGCGTGAAGCGTCGTATCTTGGTCGGGCGATAATCGTCTCTCAAATTTCAGTTATCGAATGTTTCAGTGTCGGCCGCGCTTGCGAAAGTTCGTGTACGCGCCGAATTCACACACGCATGATCAAAGCAATTCTGTTCGACTTCAACGGCGTCGTGATTAACGACGAACCGCTGCAACTCAAGGCCGCGCAGGCCGCGCTGAAAGCCGAGGGCATCACGCTCACCGACGAGGATTATTACAACTCGCTCGGCATGGACGACGTGACGTTCTTCCGCGCGGCCTTTGCCCGCGCCGGGCGCGAGCACACCGGGGAAGACTTCGACCGCGTGCTCGCGGAATCGTCGCGACTGCACCGCGAGTTGATCGCGGAAGAGTTGCCCTTATTTCCCGGCGTCGTGACGTTCATCAAGTCGCTCGCGCGTCGTTATCCGTTGGCCGTCGTCAGCATGGCGCGGCGCGAGAGCATCGAAAACGTCCTCGAACGCGCGGGGCTGGCGAAGGCTTTCGCGGTCGTCGTCAGCGGGGAGGACGTGACGGCGTGCAAGCCCGATCCGGCCTGCGTCAATCGCGCGCTCGAAAAATTGAACGAGACGCGCGCGAGCACAGGGCAGACTGCGCTCGCGCCCGCCGAATGTCTCGTCATCGAGGACGCGCCGCCCGGCATCGAGGCCGCCCGCGCAGCCGGCATGCGCACGCTCGGCGTCACGAACACCGTCGGCGAGGCCGCCCTGCGCGCCGCCGGGGCGGATGTCGTCACTCACAGCCTCGCCGATTGGACGGACGATGCCGTGAGACATGTTTTTAACAGGGATGAATAAGAATTGATCCATTGATCCATTGATTCATTCATTCAATATTTAATTTCTTCATTGAATCAATGGATCAATGGATCAATCCCCTGATCCATCCCTTAGCTTATGACTCCTGAAGGTAAATTGTTGATGGTGGAGGCACGGCGGCGTTTCGCGCGGCTGGTGGCGCAGCCGGAGGCGTCCATCGAGTTGGCGCACGCGGCGTTGCTGCTGGCGGCCGAGGAGCGGCCGGGTCTGGATGTCGAACATTATCGCGCGCGGCTCTACGAGTTGGGGCTGGCGGCGCGCGCCGCGATAGCGCGGGCGGGAGGGGTGAATCCGGTCGTCGCGCTCAATAACTTTCTCTTTGAAGAGTTGGGCTTCGCGGGGAATCAAAGCGACTACTACGACCCGCGCAACAGCCTGTTGTCCGACGTGCTGGATCGACGCACGGGCATCCCGATCACGCTCTCGCTGGTCTACATGGAAGTCGGGCGGCGCGCGGGCGTTCGGGTCGAAGGCATCGGGCTGCCCGGCCATTTCATCGTGCGCGCGGAAGGCGCGGACGGCGAGCCGACCCTGGTTGATCCGTTCAACGGCCGTATTGTTGATGCGGACGATTGTCAGGAGCGGCTGGACACGATCTACGGCGGGCAAGCGCCGCTCACAGACCTGCACCTCCGGCCCGTGGCGACGCGCGACATCCTCGCGCGCCTCTTGCGCAACCTGAAATGCATCTACGCGCAGGCGGGACTCTACCGCCGTGCGCTCTCCGTCATCGAACGCATCCTGCTCGTCGCGCCCAATGCTTTGGAGGAGCGGCGCGACCGCGGCGCGCTGCTCGCGCAACTCGGCCGTTATGCAGAAGCCATCGTGGATACGGAAGCCTATCTCAAAGGCGCGCGCAACGCGCCCGACGCCGAACGCGTCACGGAGCAGTTGAAGCAGATGCGTCTACAACTGGCACGACTCAACTAAGTTTCAGGTTTCAGGTTTCAAGTTAAAAACAGAAGACCTTTCAGACTTGAAACTTGAAACCTGAAACCTGAAACCTGAAACCCATTCCCTTATGAAGTTTGCAGACATTCTCCGGCTCGCGTTGCGCAATTTGCGCGAGGCGCGTCTGCGCGCGGGATTGACGACGCTCGGCGTCGTCGTCGGCGTCTCGATGATCGTGACGATGATGTCGTTCGGGCTGGGCTTGCAGCGCAACGCCGTGCAGCGTTTCCGCGATCTCGATTTGTTCAACGAGATCACCGTCAGCGGTCGCAGCCTGATCGGTCTCGTGTCGTCGGCGATGGGCGATGGCGGCGGGCGCGAGGGGCGCGGGGGGCGTGGGCGGCGCGGTCAGGCGGACGCCACCGACCCGAGGGGCAAGACGCCGGAGCGCATGTTGAACGATGCCGCGCTCACAGAGATCGCCGCGCTGCCGGGCGTCGCGTCGGTCGAGCCGAACATAGATTTGACGACTTACGTGCGCGCCAACAAACGCTCCCTGCTGCGACAGGTGGGCGGCGCGCTCGTGCCGAACGGGGCGACGCGATTCAAGACTTATCTCGCGGGCGGGATGATCAGTTCGCCGGAAGCCGACGAGGCGGTGGTTGACGAGTCGTTTCTGCGCAGCTTCGGTTTCGAGAATCCGCAGGACGCCGTGGGGCAGACGTTGGAACTGCTCGCGCCCGGCGACGGCGGCGCGGAGAAAGCAGGAGACGGGGAAGAGGCGAGCGAGAGAAAAGGCGCGGACGCGAAAGAGAAGGCGGGCACTGAGAATGAAGCGGAGCGCGGCGGCGATGATGAAGGATTGAGCTTCTTCGGGCTGCCGCTGGAAGAAGCCGCGTCGGAAGCCGATCCGGCAAGCGGGCTGGCGGTGCGAACGTTTCGCATCGTCGGCGTGTTAAAGACGGAGGTTGAGCCAAGCGCGCAGGGCAACCGGCAGTTTCGCGGCATGATGCCCGTCTCAAGCATCTACATCCCGCTGCCGGCCGCGCGCGCGTGGGCTGACAGGTATCGCAACTCGATCAGCGAAGTGGCGTTTCGACTGGCGCGCCAGAGCGGCATGATCAAGGATGACGAGGCGGAGGGCTACGCGATGGCCGTCGTGCGCGTGACCGACCCGGACGTTTTGCCCGAGGTGCAGAGGCGTCTGAACGAACTCGGCTTCAGCAGTTTCTCCATCGTGGATCAGTTGAAAGAGTTGCGCACGGTCTTCCTCATCCTCAACTCCGCGCTCGGGCTGCTCGGCGGCATCTCCCTGCTCGTGGCGTCGTTCGGCATCGCCAACACGATGATCATGTCCATCCTCGAACGCACGCGCGAGATCGGCATCATGAAGGCCATCGGCGCGGAGGACAGGGAGATCAAGTTGATCTTCTTCGTCGAGGCCGGCCTGATCGGGTTGATGGGCGGCGTGGTCGGCTCGCTCGCCGCGTGGGCGATTGACGCCGTGGCGAACCGCCTTGCCTACAAGTTCGTCCTCCAGCCGCGCGGCGTCTCCTACGTAGACTTTTTCGCGCTCCCGCCCTACCTGTGGCTCAGCGCGATCCTCTTTGCCGTCGCCGTCGCCATCCTCGCCGCCCTCTACCCGGCCGCCCGCGCCGCGCGCATTGACCCCGTCAAGGCTCTCAGGCACGACTAGAAGAATTGCGGAATGCGGATTTCGGATTGCGGATTGAAGAAATTTCCTTCTTTCAATCCGCAATCCGAAATCCGCATTCCGCAATCGTCCTCATCCTTCCGCTTCGCGCTGGATGGCGGCTTCGCCGCCGACGCGGGCGGCGGCGCGGGCGAGCAGGATGAGCACGACGATGGCGACGACGGTGGCGAGAATGGCGTAGGTGTAGAGGGCGGCGAGGCTCTCGCCCGTGCCCAGCACTTGCTTGATGGTCTCTTTGATGGCCTCGTTCCAGGCGAGGGCGGCGACGAGGCCGAGCGAGGCCGAGGCGAGCGTGATCATGGTCTGAAAAAACATGCGAGCGTTGTTCATGGAGTCCTCCGGCGTGTTGGAAATGATGCGTGTTAGAACGCCCTAGTTCTTATGACACCGGAGGTTCGCCCGTCAATTTTTTTCACCGTCAGGCGATTGCGCCGCGACACCAACTGCACATGCGATATTCCTCTTTGATGAAGAGGCCGATGAAGCATAGAGGGAAGCAGGCGATGAGCAGCGTGAAGAAGACGACCCATCCGGCCGTGCCGATGCGTCTGGCGATGACGGGCGGGGCGTTTGACTGGCAGTGGGGGCAGCGAAAGTGCGCGGGCGCGTTCGGCTGCACGAGCGGCTGGACGGGCGCGGGCGGCGGGTCGGTCGCCCACAACGGCATCCCCGTGAAGTCGTTTTGCGGAGGAGGCGGCGCATAGTCGGCCGGGCGCGGCGCGGATGGAGTGTGGGAAGCCAGAGCCGAGCCGCAGTAACGACAGATGCGCGCGATGTCGGCGTTCGCCTGACCGCAGTTGTGGCAGAAGATGGTGGACATAAAATTGCGGGGCGGCAGTTAGCGACAACAATTTTCCGTCAACGCGCTCATGAGCAGAAGGACGGATTCGGCAGAGAAAACGAACGGATGATGCGCTCGGCCGTCTCGATGCCGGCCTGCATGATCGCGTACTCGAAATCGGAGGAGACCTGAGGGTAACAGGCGGGCAGTCGCCGGACGCCGCCTAAGACGCCGCCTCTCACGGGGCGCAGGTGGACGCTGCCCTGATCCTTCATCTTGCCCGTGACGGGTTCGAGTACGATGTAACGGACGGACAGGTGTTCGATGCGCGTGCGCCGTGTCAGCGGATCGAGGTCAATCCCGTCGCCCTGTAATTCGAGCCAGATGACGAAGGCTTTTGTCTCGCCGCTCTTCGCGCGTTTGGTCGCCTCGCCGCGGCTCATCTCGCCCCCGGAAGCGACCTGCAATCTCTTGCTGTCGGCCAGACGCCGCGCCACCACGCCCGGCAGATTGTCCGTCAGCCCGGCCGCATAGCCCATGAGGGACGGCCGGGAACCCACGACGAACATGGATATTCTCTCTGCTTCGGGTGTCGGTTCTTTGACCGGCGCGGCCGGCTCTGCCGACTTCGGCACGGGCGGATCAGTCTTCGGTTTCGCCACCCGCCGCCCTGCCTGCCCGTAACCCATGCCGACCGCCGCCAGCACGAGCAACACACCACAGAAGACGGCCACGATGCGGCGCGCCGCCACGCTCTTATTACGAACTGAAAATTTTGATTCAGGCATAACTATTTCACTTCCGACACTATTTCACTTCCACCGCCGCAACTTTAACTCGACGGGTTTGGCTCGACGAACCTCAAGCTTTCGCGCCGAGCGGTTTGCCGCAGCGATTGCAAAATCTGGCCGACGGGTCGCGTTGCGCCGCGCCGCAGCTTTCGCAGGTGCGGTCGCGTCTGAGGTCTGCGCCGCAGGTGGCGCAGAAGGCCGCGCCGTAGAGGTTGGTTGCGCCGCACGTCCCGCAACTGCCGGCCACCGGCGGCACGTACCCGCCCGCCTTGAGCGTGATGTGCGCCTCGATGACCTTCCATGAGACTTCCGTCAGCCGGTGTTGCCAGTACGCGCCGAGCGCGGGCAGCGCGATCAGCGGCGCGGCCAGAAACATCGCCACCACTCCGGCCACCGCCACCTTGTCGAACCACCTCTGCATCCCCAGTTCGACGCGCGTGCCGCCGTGCTCCGGCGTGATCTTGATCGTCAGCGCGGACGAAAGCCCGGTCAGGTCGCGCAGCATGCCCGCCTTGCGCGCTTGCAAAACGGCCGTCTGCGACACCTGCATGGACTGCACTTCGTAGTGGCCTTCGTCAAACAGGCGGCGCAACTCCGCGACCAGACTCTGCACGTCAACCTCAACTCCCGGATAATACCTGTTGTCCATGATAAAAACCGGAGAAGGGAAGCCGTAAAGGTTAAAGGTCGAATAGAAAACCGCGCCGCTCTTTATTCTTTACCTTTCCCTCTAACCCTTTCTCCTTTCCCCTATCTTCACTTTGCCGCGCCTTTTCGCGTAAACTCATTCTACGCTCAAACGCGCCTGACAGTTCAACGTAGACGCGCAATCTTCCGAGGAGACTCGACCACATGAAAGCATCCATGCGCGCCGCCCTCGCGCTGTTTCTGACCGTCAACTTTTTTATCGCGGCCTTCGTTCCCCGCGCGCACGCTCAAACGACGGAAGGCGTAACTGTGCTCGACGGCTTCACCGCCACGGAGTCGAACGCCGAGCGGCGGCTCGAAGAGCGTTTCCGCGCCGTGCCGCTCGCCGCCTCTGCGCGCGAACACCTGCGCACGCTCACGCGCGAGCCGCATGTGGCGGGCACGCCGGAAGATTATCGCACGGCCGTCTACGTCCGCGATCAACTCCGCAAGTTCGGCATCAGCGCGGAACTCAGGGAGTATCAGGTGCTGCTCCCGCAGCCGAAACGCCCGACGGTGCTCGAACTCGTCGCGCCGCGCCGCGTGCGTCTGAATTTGCAGGAGGCCGTCCTCCCGCAAGACCCCTCGTCCGCGCACCCGCGCATCATCCCGCTCTTTAACGGCTACTCCGCCACGGGCGACGTAACCGCACCGCTCGTCTATGTCAACTACGGCTTGCCGGACGATTACGCCGCCTTGAAAAAGATCAAGGTGGACGTGCGTGGCAAGATCGCCATCGCGCGCTACGGTCGTTCGTTTCGCGGCGTGAAGGCGAAGGTGGCGGAAGAGAACGGCGCGGTCGGTCTCGTCATCTACTCCGACCCGGCCGAGGACGGCTACACGCAGGGCGACGTTTATCCGAACGGCCCCTGGCGTCCCGAAACCTCCGCGCAACGCGGCTCGGTTCAGTATCTCTTTCAGTATCCGGGCGACCCACTGACGCCGGGCAAACCCGCTATCGCCGGCACGCCCCGGCTTAAGCTGGATGACCCGACGCTCAACATCCCGCGCATACCCGTGCAGCCGATCTCTTACGGCGACGCGAGCCGCCTGCTCGAACCCCTGCGCGGCCCCGTGCGCCCCGCCGGATTTCAGGGCGGCCTGCCGTTCGCCTATCACGTCGGCGGCACGGAGGACGTGCGCGTCCACTTAAAGACCGAGATGGATTTACAAATCCGCACGATCTGGAACGTCATCGGCCGCATCGAGGGCGCAGAGGAGCCTGACCGCTGGCTCGTGCTCGGCAATCACCGCGACGCCTGGACGTTCGGCGCGGTTGACCCGAACAGCGGCACGACCGCCATGCTCGAACTCGCGCGCGGCTTCGGCGAACTGCTGAAAACGAACTGGCGTCCGCGTCGCACGATCATCTTCGGCAGTTGGGACGCAGAGGAGCAGGGTCTCATCGGCTCGACCGAGTGGGTGGAGGAGCACGCCGCCGAGTTGAAAACGAATGCCGTCGCTTATCTCAACATGGACTCGGCCGTCTCCGGCGCGAACTTCGGCGCATCGAGCGTGCCGACGCTCTGGAAACTCGTTCGCGCCGCAGCGCGCGACGTGCCCGATCCGAAGACCGGAAAGTCTGTCTATCAGGCGTGGCAGGATCGCGTGCGCGAGGCGCGCCCCGAAGCCGAGTTAACCGACGCCGCCGCGGGCACGGACGCGCCCATCGCAGAGGCTCGCATCAACGCGCTCGGTTCGGGTTCGGATTACACGCCCTTCCTCCAACACCTCGGCATCACCTCGCTCGACATGGGCTTCGGCGGCGATTACGGCGTCTATCATTCGGCCTACGATTCGTTCAACTGGATGGAGAAATTCGGCGACCCCGGTTTCACCTACCACGTCACCGCCGCGCAAATCTGGGGCACGATTGCGCTGCGCCTCGCCAACGCGCGCGCCCTCCCCTTCGACTACGCGGACTACGCCGCGGAAATCCGCGACTTCATCAACGAGACGCAGAAGACCGCCGCGCGTCGCAAACTCGCCGACGACTACGACACGAAAGCGATGCTCGACGCCGTGAAAGACCTGGAAGATGCTTCGGCCAGTCTCCGCAAGCGGCAGCGTGATCTGATAGATGACATTGATAAAAACTCAGGAGGGGCAGACATCAAGCGAGCGCAGGCGCGCCGCGTGATGTTGATGAACGACAGCCTCATCGCCGCCGAACGCGCTCTGACGGACGAGCGCGGCCTGCGCAACCGCCCCTGGTACAGGCATCAAATCTACGCGCCCGGCCTCTACACGGGCTACGCCGCGCAACCCCTGCCCGACCTGCGTCAGGCGATTGAAGACCGCAACACCACGAACGCGCGCGAAGCCGCCGTCCGGATCACGGAAGCGATCCGCCGCGCGGTCGGCGTGCTGAGAAACGGAAGGGGAAACTAAAAGCGCTCACCACCGCAGACACAGAGGGGGCACAGAGAAAAGCAAGAGACGATCTCAAATTTGAAATTGTCCCTCGTTTTCCTCTGCGCCCCTCCGTTGCTCTCTGTGTCTGCGGTGGCGGACGCCCCGTCAGGGTTTCTTCTTCTCGCCCTTCTTCTCCGTCGCCTCTTCGGGCAGTTTCTTCGACGCGTCCAAGACTTGTTGCAGGTTGTCCAGGGCTTGTTCGAGGGCTTCGCGCTCGCCTTCGCCGGAGGCAGCGGCGCGGAGCGGCGTGAGTTGGGGGAGGAAGCGCGCGGAGGCTTCGGAGAGATGCTTGACCGCCTTCGGAATGAGCGAACTGTCCGGCGTGCGCACGGCCACGTCGTCTATGTTGTTGATGGCCTCGTCGAGTATGCGCGCGAGGTCGTTGAATTGTTGAGCGCGCGTGCCCTTCGGCAGTTCGCCCCACTTCTCCAAATCTTTGGCCGCATCCTTAGCTGAAAGCGTCTGCGCGGCGGTCGCACCCGTGACGGCGGCGATGCGCCGCTCGGCGATCTTGACGAAGAGTGCGATGCGGCGGTCGAGTTCCTGCGTGTCGCGCACCATCTCCAATTCCTGCTCCGTCAGGTGTTCACGCCGCTGGATGCTCGCGGCGTTCGGGTACGCGGCGGGGGCGAGCGAGAGGGCGACGAGTGCGAGCATCAGGAGCGCGCCGGGGCGTGCGAGACGAGGGGCAAAATTTTTCATCGTGTGGCTCACTTAAACCTGGTGTGTGAAAATCCATCTCCGTTGCGCTTGCGCGGAAGACGAAGAAGTGACGGCCGCCGGGGCATCGTGCAAACTTGAAAAAGCTGCAAAGCTGTCGCCCACGACATCACATGATCGTGTCGCTGTAGAAGGCTTCGAGGGCTTCTGTGCGCAGGTCTCGGACGAGTTTGACCAGCGCGCGGAGGTTGCCCGCGAACTCGCCCGGCGTCGTGCGGCGCATGCCCTCGACGCGCGCCGCGTGTTTGTGCAAAGACTGTTCGATGCGTTTGAAGAGATCACGCGAGCCACTCGTGGCGCTGCCCCCGCGATATAAATGTTGGAGGGCGTCTTCCATCAACGCTTGATAGACGCCGAGGTCGGCGGTGGCGGCGTTGAACTGTTTGAGTTCCGTCTGCTGTTCGGCGCGCGCGAGCCTCGTCTCCGCCAGTTCGAGACTCAGACGGATGCGCGCCTTCTCGTCGCGCGCCGACAACAACTGCGTGCGCGCCTCCTTCGGGATGTAGACCATCGGCGGCGGCGCGGGCTGCGGCGGCACGACCAAATCCTGCGCGCGCGCGCCCGACGACAGGAAAAGGGAAGCGGCGAACATCAACGCCGACAGAAGCAAGAGACGCTTTCGATAGAGGTTTGAACGATTCATGTATGCGTGCGGCCAAACGGCGCGAAAATTTTTACGGGTCGGCGGGCAAGCGCGCTGTCCGCCCCTGAGTAATCCATCCACAACTTTTAAAACTAAAGACATGTGACGCGCACCGGTTCACGGATGACCCCGCGCACCTCTAGTTCTTCTTCCGTTTCGCGCCCTGCCCGTTCTTGATCTGCCTGCGCAGGTTCGGCAAGCGCAGGTTGACCTTCTCCATCTCCAGTCCGTTCTGCGCGGCGTCGGCCTTCGCCAGAAAAGTTTCGTAGGCGGCGAGCGCGAGTTCGTACTGTCCCGTCAGATCGTAGGCGCGCGCGAGGAGAAAATAGGTGACGGGCAGATCGGGGCGCGCGCGGTTGAGCCATTGATATTCGACGAGCGCATCCGGGTATTGCTTCAACTCGTCGAGGGCGGTGGCGAGATTCGCGTGCGCCGCGTAATCGTCGGGCGCGCTCGCAAGTATGCGCCTGAGCAGCGCGGCGGCCTCCTCGAAGCGACGCGCCTGCACGAGCGCGGACGCGTAGCCGGTCGCGTAGTTGACGCTGGTCGGCGCGAGTTCGGCGGCGCGCCGGTAATGCGTGAGCGACTTATCGGGATCGGTGGTGCGATATTTTTCGCCCGCGAGCGCGTGGTAGTTGGCGAGGCGCGCGCGCAACTGCGCAGAGGCGGGCGCGGCGCTGAGAGCCTTTTCGACATCCGCGATGGCGCGCTCGTAGTCGTCCGTGTCGGCGGCGAGTTCCGTCCGTTCTTCGATGGCGGCGACGTTCCGCGGATCGAGTTGGAGCGCGCGCTCGACGCTTGAGGCGGCGGCCGTCTTGTCTCCGGCGGTGCGTTCGATGTGGGCGCGCGTAGCCCACATCGCGGCGGTCGCGTCAGCGCCGGCGGTGGCGCGTTGGATCAGTTTCAAGGCCTCTTCTTTCGCGCCGGCGCGCAGGCGCACCGCGGCGAGGGCTGCGAGGGCGTTCGAGTCTCTCGCGTCGAGTTCGACGGCGCGGCGCAGGAAGGTTTCGGCTTTGGCGTCGTCGCCCGCGCGGACTAAAAGGAGTCCGAGAGCGGTCTGCGGGAGCGACCAGTCGCGGCGCAGTTCGACGGCGCGGCGGAGGGCTTTTTCCGCCTCCGGCAGTTGTTTGAGCGCGACGAGCGCGACGCCCCTTTGATATTCCGCTTCGGGAAATTCGGGACGCACCTTGATCGCTTCCGCGTAGAGTTCGGCGGCGCGTGCGAGGTCGCCTTTAGCGTGCGCGTCCTGCGCGCGGTTGAAAATTATAACCGGGTCGTCTTCGCCGTCGTCCGCGTCGTCGGTCGTCTGCGCGTGCAGGGGGGCGGCGCAGGCGAAGAAGAGGAGCGACCAGACGAGGCCGCGCGCGATGAAGTGTGTAAGAAAAAGACGTGAAGGTCTCAACTGCGACTGCTTTCGTTCGGATGTGAAATTTGTTTGCCGAAACGTGAACCGGAAGAGGCGTCGGCGATGCCGAAAGGCTGTTCTGCCGCGCGAGCATAACACGCGTTCCGCAGACGCGTCCACGACACTCTCTGACAAACCGGCGCGCTTTGTATGGATGATGGGTTGCGTCCTTCAAGATGCCTGCGATAACATGCGCGCTACCCTGATTTTCAACTCAAACTTGCGATCCGGCCGCCCCGGCGGCGACGGCGGCGACGCACCGGGCAAGTCGGTTGGCCTTCTCAGAACGGACACGGGTCTTGGAGCGGAGCAAAGATGGCTGTGAGCGGTTCGGTAGTTGAAGAGATTTTGCGCGGCGAAGTTGAACCGGAGACGGTTTCAATCGAAGCGGCCGAAAAAGAACTCGCCCTGCGCGCCCTCTTCCGCGAGATGACATCGGTGCTCGTGGCTTTCTCCGGCGGCGTTGACAGTTCTTATGTGGCCTACGTGGCGGCGGGCGAACTGGGCGAACGCGCTCTGTGTGTGACCGGCGAATCCGCGAGCCTCGCCGCGCACCAGCGTTCGCAGGCCGCAGAGATCGCGGCGCGCTTCCGCTTCCGCCATGAGACGCTCGACACCGAAGAGATGTCCGACCCGCGCTATACGGCCAACGCGGGCGACCGCTGTTATTTCTGCAAGACCGAACTCTACTCGAAACTCGCCCCGCTCGCCTCCGCGCGCGGCTTCAGTTGCGTCGTTGACGGTTCGACGACGGACGACCTCGGCGATTATCGCCCCGGCCGTGCCGCCGCCTCGGAATACGGTGTACGCAGCCCGCTCGTCGAAGTCGGGATGAGCAAGCGCGAGGTGCGCGCACTCAGCCGGCGCGCCGGACTCCCGACGTGGGATGCGCCCGCCAGCCCCTGCCTTTCTTCGCGCATCGCTTACGGCACGACCGTCACCATCAAACGCCTGCGCGAGGTGGAGACGGGCGAAGAGATCATGCGCGCTCTCGGGTTTCGCGAATTTCGCGTCAGGCATCACGACGAACTGGTGCGCCTCGAAATAGCCCCGGCGGAACTGGACAACGCGCTCCGGCGCGAAGTCACGGACGAACTCGCGCGCCGCTTTCGCGCCCTCGGCTTCCGCTATGTGACGCTCGACCTGCACGGCTATCGGACGGGCGCAATGAACGAAATCTTAAATCGGTGAATGGTAAATGGTAAATGGTAAATGGATGAAAGAACAGTTTTTCCCCATTCACCATTTACTATTTACCATTCACCTTCCAGGAGATGAACATGGCTACTACGATAGTTGAGAGCGGTGCGCCGGCGGCGAAAGAGGCCAACCCGTTCGAGTCTATGATGTCGCGTTTCGACCGCGCGGCGAAGTTGCTCGATCTCAATCCCGATCTCTACGCCGTGATGCGCGTGCCGAACCGGGAACTGAAGGTTTACATCCCGGTGCGCATGGATTCGGGGCGCATACAGGTCTTTGAAGGCTTTCGCGTGCAGCACAATTTCGCGCGCGGCCCGGCCAAGGGCGGTATCCGTTACGCCCCGGACGTGACGATAGAAGAGGTGCGCGCCCTCGCCGCGTGGATGACCTGGAAGTGCGCCGTGGTCAACGTCCCGTTCGGCGGGGCGAAGGGCGGCGTCATCTGCGACCCGTGGCAGATGTCGCAGGGCGAGTTGGAGCGCATGACCCGACGCTACGCCTCCGAGTTGATTGACATCATCGGGCCGGAGAAGGACGTGCCCGCGCCCGACATGAACACCAACGAGCAGACGATGGCGTGGATCATGGACACTTATTCCATGCACGCGCGCCACACCGTCACGGCAGTCGTGACGGGTAAGCCGATTGACCTCGGCGGCTCGCGCGGGCGGCGCGAGGCTACGGGTCGCGGCGTCCTCTTCGTCGTCAACGAGGCGATGAAGAAGTTCAAGATGACGCCGCCCTCGACGCGCGTCGTCGTTCAGGGGTCGGGCAACGTCGGGGGCATCGGCGCGCAGTTGATGCACGAGGCCGGTTATAAAGTGATCGCCATTTCCGACATGCACGGCGGCATCTACAACCCGGCCGGCATAGACATCCCCGCTGCCATGGAGCATCTGCGGGCGACGCGCTCGTTCGAGGAGTACCCCGATGCCGAGCGCGTCTCGAACGCCGAACTGCTGGAAATCGAGTGCGACGTGCTCGTGCCCGCCGCGACGGAGAACCAGATCACGTCGAAAAATGCCGAGCGCATCAACTGCAAGGTGTTGGCCGAAGGGGCGAACGGCCCGACGACGGCCGCCGCCGACGCGATCCTTCAGCAGAAGGGCATCTTCGTGATTCCAGATATTTTAGCCAACGCGGGCGGCGTCACCGTCTCCTACTTCGAGTGGGTGCAGGATCGCATGGGCTACTTCTGGAAAGAAGACGTGGTCAACGAGCGTTTGCAGGACGTGATGGTCGCCAGTTTCAACGAACTCGTGAAGTTCGCCGAGAAGCATAACGTGGACACGCGCACGGCCGCCTACATGCTCGCCATTGACCGCGTGGCCTACGATACGCGCATGCGCGGCATCTACGCGTGACAAAAACGTGTAGGGATTTTTCATGCTAAGTTGTGAAAAAGTCTTGATTTCCGCGCCAATGTAGAGTATGGTCTGCCGGAAATTGTTATGTAGGAGCAGAGTCGGAAAGTGTAACCT
>DATHAZ010000163.1:0-24014 GCA_035296445.1 Pyrinomonadaceae bacterium
GCGGCGCGCGCGCCCGAGCCGCCGACTTTTCCGACAGGAGATACGAGCCAGAGTTTATGTCTTCCTCGACGACGAACATCGAATCGGTGCTGCACGAGGAGCGCGTCTTCCCGCCCGCCGAGAGTTTTTCCGAGGCCGCGCGGATCAAATCTCCGGCGGACTACGAACGCCTGCGCGCCGAGGCGCGCGATGCGCCCGAAGAGTTTTGGGCGCGCATGGCGGGGGAACTCCACTGGTTCAAAAAATGGGACACGGTGTTGCGGTGGGACGCGCCGCACGCCGAATGGTTCGCGGGCGGCAAGACGAACATCTCCTATAACTGTCTCGACCGGCATCTCGAAACGTGGCGGCGCAACAAGGCCGCGATCATCTGGGAGGGCGAACCCGGCGAGCAGCGCACGCTCACCTACCTGCAACTGCACCGCGAAGTGTGTCGCTTCGCAAACGTCCTCAAGCGCATGGGCGTCGCGGCGGGCGACCGCGTCGCGCTCTACCTGCCGCTCGTGCCCGAACTCGCCATCGCCATGCTCGCCTGCGCGCGCATCGGCGCGACGCACTCTGTCATCTTCGGCGGCTTCTCCTCGACCGCCATCGTTGACCGCGTCAACGATGCGGGCTGCCGCGTCGTCGTCACGGCCGACGGCGGGTGGCGGCGCGGCGCGGAAGTGAAGTTGAAGGAGACGGTTGACGAGGCGTTGGCGAAGACGCCGACCGTCGAGCATTGCATCGTCGTGCGCCGGACGGGATCGCGCGTCAACATGCGCGCGGGGCGCGACCACTGGTGGCACGAGTTGGCGGAGACGGTGTCGAGCGTCTGCCCGGCGGCGGAACTCGATAGCGAGCACCCTCTGTTTATCCTCTACACGTCGGGCACGACGGGCAAGCCCAAAGGCATCCTGCACACGACCGCCGGCTACCTGCTGTGGGCGCACCTCACGACGAAGTGGGTCTTCGACCTACGCGACGAAGACACTTACTGGTGTACGGCCGACATCGGCTGGGTGACGGGTCACTCCTACGTCGTCTACGGCCCGCTCTCGAACGGCGCGACCACTTTGATGTACGAGGGCGCGCCGAACTGGCCTGAGCCGGATCGCTTCTGGCGCATCGTCGAACGCCACCGCGTCAACATCTTCTACACCGCGCCGACGGCCATCCGCGCCTTCATCAAGTGGGGCGAGCAATGGGTCTTGAAACACGACCTGTCCAGTTTGCGCCTGCTCGGCACGGTCGGCGAGCCGATCAACCCGGAGGCGTGGATGTGGTATCGAGAGGTTGTGGGCAAAGGGCGTTGCCCGATTGTGGACACGTGGTGGCAGACGGAGACGGGCGGCATCATGATCTCGCCTTTGCCGGGCGTGACGCCCACGAAGCCCGGCTCGGCCACCAAACCCCTGCCCGGCATCGAAGTTGACATCATGACGAAGACGGGCGAGGCGGTCGGCGAGGGCGGGGGCGGCTATCTCGTCATCACGCGCCCGTGGCCTTCGATGCTGCGCACGATCTGGGGAGACGACGAACGCTATCGCGCGGCTTACTGGTCGGAAATCGAGGGCGTCTATTTCGCGGGCGACGGCGCGCGGCGCGACCGCGACGGTTATTACTGGATAATGGGGCGCGTTGATGATGTCATTAATGTCAGCGGGCATCGCCTGGGCACGATGGAGATCGAAAGCGCGCTCGTTTCGCACGAGGCGGTCGCCGAGGCGGCGGTCGTCGCGCGCCCGGACGAACTAAAAGGGTCGGGCATCGTGGCCTTCGTCACGCTCGAAGGCTCGCGCGAAACGTCCGACGCCCTGAAAGAGGAGTTGCGCCGACACGTGACGCGCGAGATCGGCGCGCTGGCGCGCCCGGACGAGATCAGGTTCACGGACATGCTGCCGAAGACTCGCTCCGGCAAAATCATGCGCCGCCTGCTCAGGGAAATCGCGTCGAACGGCTCGGTTGCCGGCGACACGACGACCCTCGAAGATTTTTCCGTACTCGAAAAACTGCGCGTGCAGGAAGAAGAATGAAGAAAGGAAACGATGAACGATGAGCGATGAACGATGAACGGAAAGCTGTCAGTTGTCAGTTGTCAGTTGTTCAAGACCGTCTTTAGCGATTCGTGCGAGAGGCACATGCAACGGACAACTGACCACGGACTACTGACCACGGACAACTGATAGTCTTCCATTCATCGTTCCGCCTTCATCGTTCCGCGTTGGTTTCGCTTATGTCTCAACAGCACACAACGGAGCAGCGAACGGGGCCGCGTTACGTGATCAGTTTGCCGGTGCGCGCCGAGTGGGACGACGGTGCGTCGGGCGAGCACGTCGTCGTTGACGGCCAGACGGAGAACGTCGGGCCGACGGGGGCACTGGTGCATCTGGAGCACTTGCCGGACGTGGGCAGCCGCGTGCAGATCGCGGTGATGCGCGAGGGCGCGCCGAAGGTGTCGGCGGTGGCCGAGGTCTTGCGCATCGAGCGCAACCCGGCGCAACCGCTGGCCGCGCTCCAACTCATGAATGCCAGCGACGAATGGCGCGGCCTCGTCTACGAGCCTTCCGCCCCGCACCTCCAACACTACGAATACGACATTGAAGACGACTGAGAGGGAATGCGGAATGCGGATTTCGGATTGCGGATTGATAAAAGGCGAGCCGTCTTTCTAATCCGCAATCCGCATTCCGCATTCCGCAATTGAAGTATGGCTGAACGGAAGAGCGAACACCAAAAAGAGGTGCAGGAAGTAGCGGAGACGGCGGCGGTGGCGGCGGCGGAGGCTACGTGGCCGCAGACGCGCGTGGTGCTGCGCCTGATCCTGATCGTGCTCGGCGTGGCGACCGTCATCTGGGCGTTGTACATGCTGGAAGGCGTGATCCTTCTGCTCGTGCTCTCGATCTTCTTCGCCTACCTGATCGCGCCGCTCATCGAACTCGTCCACCGCCCCGTCAATTTCGGCGGGAGCAAACGACAGAAACGCATCCCACGCACGCTTGCCATCGGCATCGTCTATCTCGCACTCTTCGGCGGCCTCGGACTCGTGGTCTATCTGCTGCTCCCGCAAGTCGGCGAACAGATAACGGAGATCGGGCGGCAAGCTCCCACCTACTCGAAAACCCTCTCGGACAGCACGCAAAAGCTGGAGCGTTTCTATCAGCGCATCCCCTCGCCCGCGCGCGAGTCCGTCAAGGAAACCGTCTCGGAGACCATCCACACGGTCGGCGTGTACCTGCAAAGCACCGCCGTCCACACGGCGACTTTCGCGCTCGGCTACGCGCCGTGGCTCGTCCTGATCCCCATCCTCGCCTTTTTCCTGTTGAAAGACGCGGACAGCTTCCGCCGCACCGCTTTGCAGATGCTCCCGCGCGGGCGCATCCGCTGGCGCGGCGACGAACTGTTTCAGGATGTCAACAGCACGCTCGCCGCCTACATTCGCGCGCAACTCATCGCGTGCCTGTTGATCGGCGTGATCTGCACGCTCGGCTTCATCCTGATCGGCGTGCCCTACGCGCTCGTGCTCGGCATCCTCGCCGGCTTTCTGGAATTCATCCCGCTCGCCGGGCCGCTTACCATCTTCGTGCTGGCCGTGGCCGTTTCGAGTTTTCACTCGCCGGGGCAGGCGCTCGGCGTCTTCATCTTCCTCGCCATCCTGCGCATCATCCACGACTACGTGACCTACCCGCGCATCATCGGACAGGGCATACACCTCCACCCGCTCGCAGTCATCCTCGCCATCCTGTGCGGCGCGGAACTCGCGGGCGTCGCCGGCATCTTTCTCGCCATCCCCGTCATCGCCATCATCTCGGTCGGCTACCGCCACTGGCTCGAACACCGCGGCAAGGACGAAGGCATCGTCGCCACCCTCCTCAAGCCCGACGAGGCCGCCACGCCGACGCCGACCGCGACGACACCAACCGCGACAACGACAACTCCCCCGGCTGCGCCCGCTCCCGCCGCGCCTAACAATCCGCCGGACACATTACAGAGCGAAAGTTAAAGAGCAGGTCGCCGCCGAAGCGCGCCACGCAGATGCAAAGCCGACTCGTCCGCGTCAGTAAATTTTTAAGCCGCGTGCTCAGACACCAGCCCGAACGGATCGGCATCGAACTGGATCGCGCGGGGTGGGTCGCCGTCTCCGACCTGCTCGCGGCGTGCCGGGCGCACAACTTCCCCGTCACGCGTGAAGAGTTGGCGGAGGTGTTGAGGGAAAACGATAAGCAGCGTTTCGCCTTGAGCGAGGACGGCACACGTATCAGGGCAAGTCAGGGTCATTCCGTCCGCGTCGAACTCGGCTACGCGTCGCTCGCGCCGCCGCCCGTGCTCTACCACGGGACGGCCGCGCATCTGCTCGATTCGATCAGCGCGCGCGGGCTGTTGAAAGGGCGACGCCATCACGTACACCTCTCGGCGGACACCGCGACCGCCGCGAAGGTCGGCGCGCGTCACGGCCGGCCGCTCGTGATCGAGGTGGAGAGCGGGCGGATGCACGCGGAGGGTTACGAATTCTACCGCTCCGATAACGGGGTGTGGCTCACGGAACACGTGCCCGCGAAGTATCTCGTTCTTTAAACCGGGTTCTTCCGTTGCGCCGTCCGCTCCATCAATTCGATGAAGCGTAGGAAGTGGTGTGCGGCGTCGTGTGGGCCGGGCGCGGCTTCGGGGTGATACTGGACGGAGAAGACCGCAGCAAGGGGGAAGGCATTATTGTCACACTCACCAAGCCCGCCGCGGTGCCGCCCATCCCGCCCCGCCGACTCCAACCGCGCCTAAAAATCTGCTAGGCAAATTGCAGAGCGAAAGATAGAGCGGGTCTACTCTTTATTCGCCTCAGCCCATTTGTGAGGGAAATATGCTGCGGCCTTCTTTAGAATCCCGTACTCAATATCAGCTAAAGGTTCTAATTGAAAGCTATCAGACGACCAAATTGCTGAACTAGCGGGTGGGTAATATTTCAGTTGTCCACCAGACTCTCCGTACCACTCGAAAATCACGCCTGACTCGTCGTAAGCAGCAAGCCTCCGTCCCGCATCTCCTCTCTTCTTTGTGGGGAAATGCCAGTTCAGTTCGTGGACGTTCGGCATGATCAGGGGGAATTGATGAAGTTGATAAATCTTTGCTTGATTCCAAGAAAGCACCAAGTAAAAACTCTTAGTGAGATCAACTACGCCGCCCCGCTCAATACTCGCTGCTTGATGCCACCTTTCAACGACTTCGATCAGTGATACTCCAACCTCCAGCGGTTTATTCCTGTAATTTGATTGGTCAATGCCTTTGGTTTTCAAGTAATCCCAAAACTGCCCTGCAGAGTTTGATAGTTCAAGGGTGACATGGCCGGTTCTATTAATTTTGTTAAGCTCCCGCCTCATTTTGCAAGACAGGCCATATTTCACGTTTGGTCTGTCTTGGCTTAAGAGCAATACGTCGAAAATTGATTTACTTTCTTGTGCCTGCCCATTGAAGGTTAGAGCTATCGCGCGCTCGAAATCCCGCCAGCCCGGTAGGGTCATGCCGCTCTCCACTTGAAGCATACCCGTTCCATCTTGATAGGTACTTAAAATGAGCCGAAGTCTCTCTACTTCCTGCTCGGTTGGTGGCCTGTCAATTAATGCTTGAGACAAGATGCTCCTCAATCCTACTCGCTAAGTGTTAGCTCTAACTCGTCCTTCAATAACTCGTCCGTTGTTACGCCAAACAACCGCGCCACATTCAAAACAAACTCCGCAGTTGGAATTTTCTTTCCGGCTTCAAGTTCACTGATATAACTGTGTGAGGTGAGTCCTAATTCATGAGCCAGTTCTTGCAATGTCAGCTCACGCCGTGCCCGTAAGGCATGCAGCTTTTCGCCAAATCGTTCAATAATTCGTTGGCTAGGCATAAATCTTGACAGAAACAAACCAACGTGATACTTTGTCGCTAATGGCGACAAAGTGCGGCGACAGTTTGTGGTATTGAGAAAGGTTGAAATGGCTGGGAGAAAAGAAGAAAAGCATCAGATGCTGAATAGTCCCATCAAATGGGTAGGGGGGAAATCCCGATTGCGAAAGTTCATTATCCCTCTATTACCGGCACATACTTGTTATGTCGAACCTTTTGCCGGTGCTGCTTGGGTACTTTTCGGCAAGCGTCCGAGTGATGTTGAAATTCTGAATGATAGAGAGCAGGAATTGGTCAATTTCTTTCAGGTTGTAAAAGATAAACCCGAAGATTTAATAGCTTCCTTTGAATGGGAACTCGTGTCACGCACAGAGTTTGAGCGTCTAGCTGGTTCAGACCCTACACAAATGACTGACGTGCAGCGCGCCCACCGCTTTTATTACTTGATCATGGCTGGATGGGGCGGGGAGCTACACTATCCGCGCTTTCAAACCAGCATCACTGACGGCGGACATGGCAACAGACTTTTTGGCGCGTTAAAGACGCTTCGGCAACGCCTTGAACCGATTCATAAACGCCTGAGCACCGTCATCATCGAAAATCTCGATTGGCAGGATTGTGTTGAGCGCTACGACCGTAAAGGGACGGTGATGTATATAGACCCGCCTTATCCCGGTAACGGGTGTAATTACTCTCATAACATGCGTGATTGGGAGTCTCACGAAGTTCTGTCCGAACGCCTGAGCCGTACCCAATGTAATTGGATATTATCTTCTTATGATAAGCCGGAAGTTCGTGAGTTGTTCGCTCAATACTTTATAACGCCGGTTCAGTCTTCATCAGGCATGAATACGGAGAAAAACAGTAGCACACGGGTATTGAATAAGGAAATACTGATAACCAGCTTTAGTCCGCCCAAAGAAATCACCACCTCGCAAGATGAGAATAATCAACAGCGATTGAGCATGGGGGCATAGAAACCTTTTCATTAATGGAGGTCAGCGTGCGTATCGCAAACAACTGCCCGCCGGATGAAGACAATCTGCTCCTTGACCGGGAGACGTTAGCCAGCAACATTGGCTACATCTTAGATAACGACCCTGATGCTCCTGATATTTTAGCCAGCCTGTTCGTTGAGTTGAGGCAGGCGATTGACGGCGGCTTACAGGAAATCAGCCGCGCGAGAAATACTTTGATGGCGGCTGTCGAAATAGCTTACCTTCATTCAGATTCGCACCTTGCGGCACTCAGGTTGTATAGGCTCGCTCAGGAAGGTCAATTGAAAGTAGAGGATGAACCGGTACGCCTGATCAATTCGGCAATTGAAAGAAACACAACGGGCAAGCGCGGTGGCATGCCAAAGAGAGTAAGGCATTAGTCATAAACTCTTAATGCGCGCCGTCCGCTCCATCAATTCGATGAAGCGTAGGAAGTGGTGCGCGGCGTCGTGTGGGCCGGGCGCGGCTTCCGGGTGGTACTGGACGGAGAAGACGGGCAGCTCTTTGTGCCGCATGCCTTCGACGCAGTTGTCGTTGAGGTTGATGTGCGTGACTTCCATGTCCGCCGGAAGCGTGTCGGCCTGTACGGCGAAGCCATGATTGTGGGAAGTGATCTCGATTGTGCCCGTGGCCTCTTCGCGCACGGGCTGGTTGCCGCCGCGATGGCCGAAGCGTAGCTTGTAGGTCGAGCCGCCGAAGGCGCGCCCCAGGAGTTGGTGGCCGAAGCAGATGCCGAAGGTCGGCACGCCCGACGCGGCGACGCGCGCGATCTCCGCGACCACCCCCGTCATCGAGGCCGGATCGCCCGGCCCGTTCGAGAGGAAGATGCCGTCCGGCTTCAAGGCCAACGCGTCCGCCGCAGGCATCGAGGCGGGCACGACCGTCAGGCGACAACCGAGTCGTGCGAACTCGCGCAAAGAATTCAACTTCACGCCGAAGTCGTAGCAGACGACGTGGAAACGCTCCGCGCCTTCGGCGGGAACTTCGTAGGCTTGCGCGCACGTCACCACGCTCGCCAGTTCCCTGTTCTCCATCGCCTCGGACGCGCGCGCGCGCGCGACCAGACTCTCCACGTCCAGATCAACCGTGGACAGGCAGGCGCGCATCGCGCCCCGGTCGCGTATGTGGCGGACGAGGGCGCGCGTGTCTATGTGGTCAATGGCGACGATTCGCCAACGCTTGAGATAAGAGTCCAGAGTTTCTTCCGCGCGCCAGTTGGACATGGTGCGGCTCGCCTCGCGCACGACGAAGCCCTCGACCCACGGGCGGCTCGATTCGGCGTCCGCCGCGTTCACGCCGTAATTGCCGATAAGCGGGTAGGTCATGCACACGATCTGCCCGGCGTAAGACGGGTCGGTCAAAACTTCCTGATAACCGGACATCGAAGTGTTGAAGACCATCTCGCCGCACACTTCGCCCTCCGCGCCCCACGAGCGACCGCGGAAAGCTCTGCCGTCTTCGAGGACAATCATTGCTGGTTTGTGCTCGCCCATCCTATTTCGTCATCTCCGGTTTCCCAATCATCGTCATCAAAATCTGTGTAAAGCTGACGTAATACGCAGCGGCGTGCGGGTTCGCGTGAGCTATTCTCGCCCGCCGCACCCTGCGCACGAGCGGCACGTCCTCCTGTTTCAGCACGGCCACCGCGTCCTTCTCGCCGTCGGGCACTTCACGCACCAGCCTGGAGAAGTATTTCCAATCGCCCTTCACCGCGTCTTCAAAAGCTTTCAGGAATTGCACGCGGCTCGTCTTCGGCCGCGCGCGCGGCGTGATCGTGAGAGGCCGTTCGAGGTGCCGACGCAACGCAGCCTGCGCGCCCTCAGACAGTCCGGCAAGATTCACGGCCTTCAGGCCGCGCAGGGCTTCGGGCGTGGCCTGCATGAGCAATAGGGAGATCGCGTGCTCGCGTCCGGGATGCTCCGCCGCGCCCGCGATCTTGAGCAGGGCGGGCGTGGCCTGCGTCTCGTCCATGCTGCCGAAGATGAAGATCGCGCCGAGCAACCGGTCAACCTCTTGTGCGCCGTGCTGCGGCAGGTAGTATTTCGCGTTCGGGTAGGCGAGCCAGCGCGCGCCCGCCTCCGACACGTCGAAGCCTTCCGCGCCGCGCCGCGCGAGCGTCGAGACCCACACTTCGAGGTTCACGTCGCCGAGATCAACCGACGTGTACTGGCGAACTTGTTCCGCTTTCGAGGCCGGAGACGGATCGAGCGAGACGAGCAGGTTACTGCCGTCGAAACGGAACCAGGGATCGGACTGCGGGTCGGCGAGCGCGGCGCGCAGGCAGGGCAGCAACACATCAGGCTTCGCCTTAACCGCGTTCCAGAAGCGATCCATTGCGGCGGACTTCGCGACGCTCTCCGCCTCCGACTCCAGGCGCGCGGGCTTGAAGTTGTATGTTGTCTTCACGTCCCTTTGAAATTCTGCGCAGTCGGGCTGTTGTCCCAACGCCGGGAGCGGGCAAAGCGCGAAGAACATTGTGAGGAAGAGGAGCCGTCGCATGTTGGTGATGCCTTTCATAAAAGGTTAGGAAGACGAGCGCCGCTTCTAAGCCTGTGTGCGCAGGAACTGCTGCGCCTCGTTGAGCCAGTGTTTCTCGGCGCGATACTTGTAGGCGGGCGCGGTCTTGACGGCTTCGATGCAGGCGCGCATCGAATCGGCGGCCTCGCGCGCCTGCCCCATGCCGGAGAGCGCGCGCCCCATCAGGTACAGCCCTTCGGGATCGACGCGGCGACGGTCGAGGAAGCGTTCGAGCGCGTCGTGCGCGTCCTCATACTGCCCGGCGGCTAAATAGGTCGCGCCGATCTCGCGCCAGATTTCGTGCTGCGCGTGGCTCTGGTCGCGCGCCACGACCTGCTCGAAATGTTGGATCGCGCCCGCCGGATCGTTCTGCATGCGAGCGATGCGGCCGAGTTGGAAGTGAGCGTCCACCTCGTCGGCATCAATCTCGATGGCGCGCGCGAAACGCTCTTTCGCCTCGTCGAGTTCTTTGCGTTGGAGATGGATGAGGCCGAGGTTGTAATGCGCGGAAGCGTCGGCCGGGTTGAGCGTGGCGGCTTCGAGGTTCTGCCGGAAAGAGGCGCGCGCGCGTTGCGTGCGCATCACTTCGCCGAAGTGGCCGCGCAACAGGAAGAACATCAACAGGAGCAGGAACGGCGAAGCGAAGACGGTGCTGAACAGCGCCATCATCACGAACATCGCCGGAATCATCAACAGGCAACTCACGAATATCACGGCCGCCGAACGCAGCCACGTCAGACGAAACACCTCTCGCACGGACACGACCGCCCAGATCGAAAAGAGCGGAAGCGGCGACAGCACGGTGGCGAAAAACAGGACGAGCGTAACCGTGAACAACTGGCTGACCAGACGCGGATCGGGTTGCTCGGATGCCTTTATCTCCCGCTGCAATTCCTGCCCTCTCTGCGCCGCGTCAATGGCCTGCGCTTCCACGCCCGTCAGGCGCGCCAGCAACGCCAGCGGCAGGGCGGCCAGACTCGCCGCCGCCCACGTGTATAACAGCGTCGAGGCGAGCGTGGCGTATTCCTGTTGGATCACCAACCCGAAACTCGCGCGCCGCTCGAACAGATTGGCGACAAAGATCGTGATCGGAACGAAGACGAGCGAGACGAAGAGGACAGACCACGCCGACCCGATGAGCACGTCACGCACAAGCCCGACGCCCACGATCCCCCGCCATTCGGTATAAAGCAAATACACCCCGTGAGCCAAAAGCGCCATCAGCGCGGCCGCGCCGAGCGGCGCGCGGTCGCGCACGAGGCCCATCGCGCGCACGGGCGCGTAGAACATCATCAGGAGCGGCTTCAACCAGTCAAGCATAAAACTCGTCGGTAGTCAGTTGCCCGTTGTCCGTTGTTGAAACCCATCTTTAGCCACCCATGCGAGAGCCACATGCAACGGACAACGGACGACGGACAGAGCCTACGGCTCATTTTCCTCGTCCTCTTCCGGCTCGACGATGGGCGTCGGCAGGGGGCCGGGCGCGGTCAGCGCGTAGTCGGTTTCGTGGCGGATGATGGTGGCGTCCGAGAGCGGCCAGTAGCGCAGGAGAGCTTTGCCGTAGATGTATTTTTCCGGCACTTGCCCCCAGATGCGCGAGTCGCTGGAATTGTCGCGGTTGTCGCCCATCACGAAATAATAGTGCGGCTTGACGAGCGTGGGCGCGAGCGTCATGCGTCCCACGTTGAGTTGCGGGTCGAGGTACGGCTCGTTCAAATCCTGCCCGTTGATCTGGATGCGCCCGCCGCGCACCTCCACGATCTCGCCCGGCAAACCGATGACGCGTTTGATGTAACTCTTGTCCGGGTCGTCCGGAAACCAGAAGACGACGATGTCGCCGCGGTCGAGTTTCGGCCAGTGATAGTAGACGAGTTTGTTGACGAAGATGCGCTCGCCGTCGTGGAGCCGGGGCAGCATCGAAGTGCCTTCGACTTTGACGGGTTGCACGACGAAGACGACGAACAGGGCGGCGACCAGCAGCGCGAAGACGAGGTCGCGAAAGAGCAGGCGCGCCTCCGACCAGAAGTGTTTGCGCGACTCATGCGAGAGCCGCTGCACTTCGATGTCGCGGTCGTCCTCTACCCTGATGTCGCCGAACTGCGGGCTGCGACCCGCTCTCTGACGCTTGAACATAGGCTTCTTCGTTAATCGTCCGCCGGTCTTGCGCTACTCGAATATCACGTCTTTCGAGGTTAGCCGCGCGCCGCGCGCTTTGTCAACGCGGGCGGCGCGAGCCTCGGGCGGGTGTTTGCTTGACAGCGTTCGCGGCGCGTCTCTATTATCTTTTATCAAGTGGTGTCCATACTTTACAAACCATTTTCCGTCCGTCCGACGGACGCGAACGGAGGCTAACCAGGCGTGATTAAACTCGACATCGTCAACCGCGTCGCGGATCGCACGGGCGTGCCGAAGATGAAGGCCGAGCAGGCCGTTGACGCGCTCTTTCACTCGATGAAGGAAGCGCTCGCGCGCGGCGAACGCATCGAACTGCGCGGCTTCGGCGTCTTCGTCGTCAAACCGCGCAAGCGCGGCGTCGGGCGCAATCCCCGCACCGGCGAAGAGGTCGCCATCCCCACGGGGAAGACCATCCGCTTCAAGCCCGGCAAGGAACTACAGGCGCACGGCTTCGACGCGGAGGACGATGCCGGACACGACACGGACGTGCCCATACTGACAAGCGACGGCTGACGCGGAAGTAAAAGTAAATAGTGAATGGTAAATGGTGAATGGAGAAAAGAGGTCTCATCCATTCACCATTTACCATTTACCATTCACCACCTATGTCCGAGACACTTCATCCGCTCCCGCCTCTGATTGACGCCCGCGCATCATGGGAACGGCCGCGAGCGCGCCCGACCGCGCGCGAGTGGGCGCGCTCAGGCGCGCTCTTTTCGCTGACCGCCGTGACGGCCACGCTCGCAGGGATCATGCAGGCGGCAATGGCCGCGGGCGTCCCCGAATTTGAACCGAACCTCGCCTCGCCCGCCGGTTGGCCCGGCTACCTCTTTTACGTCCCGGCCTATTACTTTCTCTCCGTCCGCGAACTTCTCAGACAGGCTCTCGCGCACCCGGAACTCATCGCCGAGGGCGCGACGTTTGCCGCCGCACTGCTCTCCATCCTGCTCGCGCACGAGGCCGGGCACTACGTCGCCTGTCGTCGCTACGGAGTCCGTGCCACGCTGCCGTTCTTCATTCCCGCCCCGCCGCTGTTTCTCGCGGGCACGTTCGGCGCATTCATCAAGATCAAATCGCCCATCCCGACGCGCCGCGCCCTCTTCGACATCGGCGTCGCCGGGCCGCTCGCGGGCTTCGTCGTTATCATCCCCGTCGCCGTCCTCGCGATTTTGCACGCACAACCCGCGCCGCCCCTCGCGGAGTCTGCCGCGGCGGGCACGCTCATCACCTTCAACGACCCGCCGCTGCTGCGCCTGTTCGCGCACGCGCTCGGCATCTCGCTCGCCAACATCGCGCCTAACCCTTTTTACTTCGCGGCGTGGATCGGCCTGCTCGTGACGAGCCTGAACCTGCTGCCCGTGGGACAACTCGACGGCGGGCACGCCGTCTTCGCCCTCTTCGGCAAGCGCACGCATGCGTGGGTCGGCCGCGCAGGGTTCGTCTCGATGACGCTGCTCGCCGTGCTCGGCTGGCACTGGCACAACTCGCCCGGCGGCTTTCTCTACGCGATACTTTTGTTCGTCATGCTGCGCGTCCCGCACCCGCGCGCGGAAGATGAACTCGCCCCGCTCGGCCGCGCACGCACCTTCGTTGCCCTTCTCACGCTCACGGTCTTCCTGCTCTGCTTCGTGCTGTTCCCCATCACGATCTCTTGAGTCGTCGTCGCCACGGCCGCACCGCGCCGCCGCGCCCAACGTCCGTTTAGTACCCGACTTGAATTGTTAATGGAATCAGATTGCGCGTGTTGGTTAATTACTCGAATCCGAGGTTCGATTCGCGGAAGACCGTGTAGGCGAAAGAGTGTCTATGCGAACCGGGACGAAAAGACGCAGCACAGCGAAAACGGTTTTAGTCGTGAGGGCGGCATTGCTGTTGTTTCTCTTTACCGATAAATAGAAAGCCGCCTCATAGTTAATATGAGGCGGCTTCTTCAAGTTTAGAAGTCGAAAGCGCGTGCCCTTCGCCCCTGCCCTTTCGCGCCTTCTCAGCCCGCGCCTGAGACGATCATCCGCGACCCTTAAGCTGTCGCCATCGCGGGCAGCAAGCCCTTGATCTCGCGCACGATCCGGTGAACGTCCTGCTGGTCTTTCAAGGCGATCATGAAGAACTTGTAGCCCTGCTGGAAGCAGATGACGCCGTTCGAGAAGAGCCAGATGCCTTCGAGGACGGGGTTGCCGCCGAGGAGCCAACTGATGGGCGCGCCGACGATGTTGCCCGGCTGGAAAATCTGCGCGCAGATGGCGAGACCCGCCGCGCAACTGAACGCGCCCAGAAGCGGCGCGCCGACGTAGCGCACGATAGAACGCTCGAACTCGGCGCGCTTGCGTTCAGCCTCCGTCAGGTCGCCCGCGGCGACGAGACGCTCGCGCTCGCTCAGGTAACTGTCGAACTTCGCGCCCGCGCGCCTGAGCGCCCAGACGGGCAGCGCGGAGTGTGTGAACCAGTGCGGGTGCGCGCCGATGAGCACGCCGTCGAGCCGCGGGAAGACCGCGCCCGCGCCCAAGCCCCCGGCAATCGAGAGCGACACCATCACGGCCTGCTTCGGATTCTCGCGCGCCCAGTCGAAAGCTTTGAACAGCCCCACGCTCGCGGCCGTTGTCGCGCGCGTCACACCCGAACCGACGCTGTAGACCCGCGCCGCGCGTTCGTAATGCTTCTTCGCACCGCCGAAAACCTCGTTGGCACGCTCGCCCGCGGTGCGACCCGCGCCGCGCAATTTCTCGCTCGCTTCGCGCGCCGCGCGCCCGGCCTCCTGCGCCGCGCGCACCGCCTGCTCGCGCACCTCGCCCACACCCTCGCGCACGTCGTATTCTTCGCCCAAACGCTCGGCCTCGACACGCGCACGCTCCGCTTCGCTCACGACGCGCGTCGCCCCGCGCTTCGCCGCGTCCTGCGCCGCGCGCGCGCCCTCTTCGACGCGATCCTTGATCTTATACTTATCATCCAGTTCGCGCGCCTTGCGCCGCGCCGCCTCGCGCCACTCGTCCAACTTGTCTCGATAATCAGCCATGAAAACCCTCCAATTGCGGATTTCGGATTGCGGAATGCGGATTGAAAAGTAAAGTGTGTTGGGACACTAGTTGCTTGCTTTCTAATCCGCATTCCGCAATCCGAAGTCCGCATTCCTTTATGATACGCCGAGCGCGGGCGACGGGTTCGCATCGAGTGTGGCGGAGACGACGCGGTCGCGTCCTCTTCGCTTCGCTTCGTAGAGCGCGGCGTCGGCCGAGGCGTAGAGTTCGCGCCCGTCGCGCAATGGCTCGGTGAACTCGGCCAGCCCGATGCTCACCGTGATGCGCCCGGCTTCCGGGATGTCCGTCTCACTGACGGTCTTGCGCAGGCGTTCGGCCACTTCGATGCCGTGCTCGAAATCCGTCTCCGTCAGGATGATGCCAAACTCCTCGCCGCCGATGCGCGCCGCCGTGTCAACGCCGCGCGTGCCCGTCTGGAGGACATGGCCGAGACGGCGCAGAGCCTCGTCGCCGCCCTCGTGCCCATAGGTGTCGTTCACGAGTTTGAAGTGATCTATGTCGAGCACGAGCAGGCAGAAGGGGTGGCCGTAGCGCCGCGTGCGCGCCACCTCGCGTTCCAGTTGCCGCTCGAAGCGGCGACGGTTCGCCAGTCCCGTCAGGTGATCGGTGAAGGCGGCTTCCTCGCAGGAGTCGAGATAGTTTTTGAAGTCGAGCAGCGTGCGCGCCCGCGCCAGCAGCAGATCGAGGTCGGTGGGGTCTGTGATGTAGCCCATCGCGCCCACCTGCGAGCCGCGCCGCGCATCCTGCGCTTCGCTCTTCGCGGCCGTCTGGATGATGACCGGGATGAAGCGCGTCTGCGGATTGGCGCGGATGCGCTTGACCATCTCGTAGCCGTCAATGTGGGGCATCATCACATCCGTCACGATCAGATCGAACGAGTGCGCCTCGACCGCCGCCAGCCCCTGCGCGCCGTCGTTCGCCGTGTGGACGTTATAGCCCGCCATCTCCAGAGCGACTTTGAGCAACTGCCGTTTGTCCGGCTCGTCGTCAACCACCAGCACTGTGAATTTGCTTAACATAATTAACGCTAAATCTTCCCGGCCAAAGTTGAAAAGGGGTCTTGCGCCCGCCCGCCCTTCATGTTAGAGTTCGCTTTAACAAGGACGGTTGCCGTTGTCGCCCACTTTCGGTAGAACCACTTGCCCTAACCTTTCGATCATGTACGAATAAATCTCGACAGACTGAATGCTCGCTCGTGGGTTTGCGTCAAATCCACGCTTCCTTGCCAGTTTGTGCTAATCAAGTTTCCGTCGGTTTCCAAGATGCATCCCCTCGCCCCGTGCCATTCGAAATGCTGAGCTTGATTTCCTTTAACCACTAACAACTTCGAGGTTCCCCCCATTATGCCGCACCGAAGAGCCTGCGACCTGAGCGTCGCGGAACGCGCAGACATTATACGCCAGTCAGAGATTGCCGACGGTCTCGATGAGACGATGATCGCGAAACTCGCCTCCTCTTCCACGGCTATAGATTTCCGCCGCCGCCGTTTCGTCTACCGCGACGGCGACACCTCCGACTCGCTCTACCTGATCGCGCGCGGGCGCGTGAAACTGTGTCGCAGCGAGCCGGCGACGGGGCGTGAAGCCGTCATTGACATTCTTCCCACGGGCACACTCTTCGGCGAATTCGCGCTCTTCGGGTTGGGGGACAGACAGATGTGCGCCATCGCCTTCGAGCAGGCGCGGCTGTTACAGATTCCGGTCGGGGATTTTCAAGAGGCCATGGCTCAAAGCCGCACGCTTTATGATTACACTTTCCGTCTGGTCGGTCAACGACTAGCGCGTTCCGAACAGCGCGTGGCCGACTTCGCGCTCGACGCCATCCCCGCGCGTCTCGAAAAATTGCTCCACGAACTCTCCGAACGCTACGGCCAGCCCGGCACGGACGGCGTCCTCATTGATCTCAACCTCCCCCACCGCGAAATCGCCTCGCTCGTCGGCTCGACGCGCGAGAGCGTCACCGTCCGCTTGAACGACATGCGGCGCGCGGGTATGATCGATTTCGTTGACCGCAAAATTTTAATTAAACCGCCGCTCGCCGAAATGGCGCCGGCGTAATAAGGAAACCGGTGCAAGGGGAAATGGCAAAGGTTAAAGGAAAGGCAAAAGCAGTTGATCTCACACGCTGCTTTTGCCTTTCCCCTTTTCCCGTCTCCTTTTCCCGTAGTTAATGCTTTATGAAGAAGTGTCCCACCTGCAACAAGCCCGTCGAGTTGCACGGCAACCCGGCTCGCCCGTTCTGTTCCGAACGCTGCAAACTGCTCGACTTCGGCCACTGGATTGACGAAGACTACCGCGTCCCCGCGCATGATCAACGCCCTTCGCTCGAAGAGACGGAGCAGGGTGGAGAAACGATGAATGATGAACGCGGAACGATGAACTGAAGAAATAAGATTTTGTTTTCAGTTCATCGTTCCGCGTTCATTGTTCATCATTCTCTTCGCCGTCGTGTAGAATACGCCGCACTTCCCGCATGACAAGGAGTTTGTAGTCAGCATGTTGTCATCACGTTTGTTTTTGATGGGGCGCTTGCCCGCAGTAGTTGCGGGTTGTGCGTTCGTCCTGTCGCTCGCCGCGGCGTGCGGCACGACCGATTACACCGCCTCGCAGCAATCGCCTTCAAACAAGGCGGCGACGAATACGCCGCAGGGCACGAGGCTGCCGCGCACCGCGCTGCCGATGCCGCCGGTGGCGACGGCGCACGACGCCACGACGACCGCCCCGAACGGCGTCGCCGTCGTCAATGCTTCGACGTGGACGACTCTCGACGGGCGGCGGGCGCGCGGGTCGGATTTTCAAGGCAAGGTGCTCGTCCTCGACTTCTGGGCGACCTATTGCCCGCCCTGTCGCGACGAAGTTCCGCACCTCATAGACTTGCAGCGTCGCTACGGCGCGCAGGGGTTGCACGTCGTCGGCCTGAACGTGGGCGGCGATGAAGACCGCCCCAAAGTGCCCGCCTTCATCGAGGAGTTCGGCATTCAATACGCGCTCGGCTACCCGGACGCGCCCATGTCGGAACTCTTTTTCGCCGATAATTCCGCGATCCCGCAGACCTACGTCTACGACCGCCAGGGTCGCCTCCTGAAAAAATTCGTCGGCTTCGACCGCGACACCATGCCCGCCGAACTCGAACGCGTCGTGCAGGCGGCGCTGGCCGATAAACCGGCGACGAGCAACAACTAAAGAACGTCCGTGGTCAGTTGTCAGTGGTCAGTTGTTCAAAACCGTCTTTAGCAACTCGCGTGATAACTACATGCAACGGACAACTGACAACTGACCACGGACGTTCTTTCACTTAACAAAATGAGAAGAGCCAAAATCCTTGCCACCATCGGGCCTGCGTCGCGCGAACCGGCGACCCTCGAAGCGTTGATCGCGGCGGGCGCAAATGCCTTCCGCATCAACATGTCGCACGGCACGCAGGAAGAACATGTCGAGACCATCCGGCGCGCCCGCGCCGCCGCCGAGCGCATGCGCCGCCCGCTCGCCATCCTCGTAGACCTCTCCGGCCCGAAGATCAGAACCGGCGTGTTGCAGGGCGGCCAGCCCGTCATGCTCGAAGAGAACGCGCTCTTTACGCTGACCACGCGCTCGGTTAACGGCGACGCGCGCGAAGTCTCGACCAACTATCCGGGACTGGCACGCGACGTACACGCGGGCGCGCGCATCCTTTTGGACGACGGCGCAATCGCCCTCGGCGTCGAGCGCACGACCGAGACGGATGTCGTCTGCCGCGTCATCAACGGCGGCATGTTGAACGAGCGCAAGGGCATCAATTTGCCGGGCGTCATCCTGCCCATCCCTTCATTGACCGACAAAGACCGACGCGATTTGCAATTTGCCGTGCGCGAGGGCGCGGACTACATCGCGCTCTCCTTCGTGCGCCGCGCCGAAGACTGCCTCGAAGCGAAGGCGTTGATTAAAGCCGCCGGGGGCAAAGCCCCGCTCGTCGCCAAGATCGAAAAGTCGGAGGCCATAGATCATCTGGACGAGATCATCTCGGCATCCGACGGCGTGATGGTCGCGCGCGGCGACCTGGGCGTTGAGACGAGCGTGGAACTCGTCCCGGTCTATCAAAAACGGATCATCGAGGAGGCGAACAACGCGGGTAAGTTCGTCATCACGGCGACGCAGATGTTGCAGTCCATGATTACCGAGCCGCGCCCGACGCGCGCCGAAGCGTCGGACGTGGCGAACGCCGTCTGGGACGGCTCGGATGCGTTGATGCTGTCGGCCGAGACGGCGACGGGCGCGTACCCGGTGGCGACGGTGGCGACGATGGCGCGCATCATCGAATCGGCGGAGACGGGGCGCAGCACCGGGTCGAGTTCGGTGACGAAGTGGGCGGGGAAACAGTCCGGGCGCGTCAGCCGCGCCATCTGCGAGGCGGCGGCCTTCGCGGCCGAGGAGATGAGCGCGAACGTGATCGCGGTCTTCACGGAGTCGGGGTTGATGGCGCGTCGCCTCTCGGCTTTGCGCCCCTCGCAGCGCATCGCCGCGCTCACGCACTCGCGCGAGGTGTTGAACGAACTGGCGATTATCTGGGCGGTCGAGCCTTACATCTACCCGCCGCCGAGCACGACCGAAAGCATGATTCAGGCGGGCGACCGCACGCTCATGGAAGCGGGCATCGTGCAGCAGGGACAGGTCATCGTCCTGATGGCAGGTCGCCTTTCCGGTCTGGGGCTGTCGAGTTCGATGACGTTGCACGCGGTCGGCGAAGACATCTCCAAGCAGCCGTAATTCAGAGTTGACATCGCGCTGGCAAATCTCCGCCGGAGAAATAACCGAGTGGCTGATGCCGCTGCTCTTCGCCTGTGCCGTTCTCGCCTCCGCGTGGGTGCTGCACGATGCGCGCCGCCGCCGTTTCCCGCTCTACGCCGTCGCCGCCTGGACGCTTGCCACGCTCATCCACACGCCCATCGTCCTGCCCCTCTACCTGATCGCGCGAGCCTTCAAACCGTCTCCCGCCACAAACGACGCCGCGCCGAAAACGACTGCCCCGGAAGAAGCTAACACCACGGATGAGGGAGAGACGGGCGCAGCCGACCCCGAAGAGACGTTCGCGGCGGGCGACGGAGCGGCGCGCGGAGACATTCCGAACGACGGCGGCGAAACGGTCGCCACCCGAACGCCGCAGAGAATCCGCGCGCGCCTCCGGCTGAAACCCCTCGCGCCGGCATTCATCTACGCGTTCGCGCTGCTCTCCGCGGGCGCGATCTACTTTTACCGCGACTACCACAGCTTAGACGCGCACCTCGCGCGCGCCACGAAGGCACGCCTGCTCCAACGGCGCGCGGCCACTATCCGAGAATACCGCGCCGCGCTCCGCATCAGTGACGACGCGCACACGCGCAAACTCCTCGCCGTGCAACTCGCCGAAGACGGGCAGACGGAAGCAGCCCTCGCCGAATTCCGCGCCGCCCTACGCGGCGGCGAACCGGACGAACTGCTCTCCTACCGTATCGCCTCCGCGCTCGACACGCTCGGCCGCGCGGGCGAGGCCGCCGGCGAGTACCAAAAGTTTTTGCAGAGCGGTTCTTGTGCGCAACGCCCGTCGCCGGACGCCCGTTGCGCGGAAGCGGCGTCGCGCCTCGGTCAGACACAAGGCGGCGCGGTCGCCCGCTGACGGGTCGGAGTATTTCGCCGGATGATGTTTGAAGCGGAGAGCGTCGGGTAAGGTTAAGCGGACAGGTTTACGGCGCGGGCTTCGGCGACGGCGAGAAATACCCCTCGCGGCTGCGCACGAATATGTCCCTGGTGAAGTTGGAAGGCGGGGCGACTTTAATTTTAACCTTGTTCCACTTGCCGCTTTGCGCCGCATTCGTGGGCGTAAATCCGACGACATACTGGTGACGCAATTCCCACGCGATGCGCTCGTACACTGCGTCCATCTCCGGCCGGTTATTCGGAAAGAAAGCCCGTCCGCCCGTTTGACTGCACATCTCGTCGAGATTTCTCTGCCCTTCAGGGTCAATTATTAACTCGTAGTTGGGAAGGGTCGCGGCGACCGCGTATAACAAAACCCCGGAGGTTGCGCTCAGGCGGCGCACTTCACCTGCTTTGTGGAGAGAGGCGTTGTCCCTCCCGCCGTCGGTCACGATCAAGATGGCGCGCTTCGGGTGTGCGGCGCGCGCCATCTGTTCGAGCGCGCCGAAGCAGGCGTCGTAGAGCGCGGTCAGTCCTCGTCCCTGTGGTTTCTGCTGCGTTGTCTGGGGCTTCGCGTCCGCCCCGGCCATGCCGACTTTGCGCAGGGCGTTGACGATGGTCTGCCCGTCCCGCGTCCACGGGGTCAACTCCCGCCATTTGTCGTTGAACTCCGCGAGAAAATACTCGTTCTCCGGGTGTCCGAGCCGGATGAATTTCGCCGTCAACTGCCGGGCGGCGTCAATGTTGGGAGCCTTGATCGAGCGCGACACGTCAATGAGGATGCCCACGCTTACCGGCGCGTCTTCGTCGTCGAAGTAAGTGACCTCGCGCGCGGACTTCCCTTCAAAGACCCCGAAGGACTCTTTCAACAAACCGGTGACGAAACGCCCCTTCTCGTCCGTGACGGTGACGATCAATTTGAGCGTGCCGGAAGCGTCTTGAACGTCCTGTGTAACGGCGGGCGAGGTTTGTTGCGCGATATGCGTCGCACCGGAGGGGACGGCGAGGATAAGGGGCAGGACGAGAAACGGAAAAATTAGAAACGCGCTGCGGCGGCGCGACCCGTGCGGTGTCGGCTTCATGTCTATCGCTCCCGCGAGAATTAAAGAACGATGTAACCGTGGCCGGAAGAGACTCTCTGCGTCTGTGCTGCGCCCCGGTCGCTATTCCGCGCTGAGGACTTGCCGGATCGTCTCGCTCACGTCCTTCGACTGTTGCTTGGCGATGAAGGGTTTTTGCGGGTTGCGCCAGTTATCGAGGATGGCGACCTTGTGCGAGCAGGCGACGGTGCAGAGCGGCGCGCAGGGTTTCTCCGCGTTGTACTCGCGGCGGAAATCTTCCATCGTGTAATCGGCGAGCGGGATGCCGGGATAGCCGCGCTGCTGCGAGCAGTAGTGGACGAGTCCGTCTTCGCAGACGTAGAGATAGCGCGCCCCGGCGCGACACTTCCATTCGTTCGGGCGACCGGCCGCCAGATTATCCTGAAACCAGCCGAGGCGCGCGTATTCCTGTTTGCCGAGTTGCTTGAGTTCGCGATAGACGCGCTGCTCCTCGTCGGCCAGAGGCTTGAGGATGCCCTGCCCGTCGTGGATGACGCCGACCGTGGTGGAGAAACCGAGTTCGAGCGCGCGGCGACCGATGACGAGCGCATCCTCCGGATTCTTGATGCCGCCGCCGATAACGGAGTTGATGTTGACGTGAAAATCCGAGTGCTCGGCGAGCCACTGCAAACGCTTGTCGAGCAGTTTCAGACTCTTCTTTGAAACCTCGTCGGGCGCGACGTTGTCAATGCTGATTTGCAGGTATTCCAGCCCGGCTTCGTTGAAGCGCTTGATCTTTTCGGGTGTGAGATAAAAGCCGTTCGTGATGAGACCGGCGATCATACCGCGTCGGCGGATGTGCGCGACGAGTTCGTAGATTTCGGGGTGCATCATCGGCTCGCCGCCGGAGATGGTGACGATGGAAGTCTTCAGGTCGGCGAGTTTGTCGAGCCGCCGGAGCATCTCTTCGGTCGGCACGTGATCGGAGAAGTCGTCGTACTCGTTGCAGTAGGCGCAGGCGAGATTGCAGCGGCGCATGGGGATGACGTGCGCCAGGACGGGGTGATTGGGCGACAGCAGACCCCGCGCGATGAAGCTCACTTCGCGTGCCTTGAGTTTAAGGAAATTGCTTCTCTTCATCTGGCCGTTGGCTCAAAGGGCGACCCGCTCGCCCGCGCCCGAACTCCCGTCCCTTGCCTGTTGTATAGCTTCAGCGTCCCTACGCCGGACTTCGGGTGAGAAGATACGAAATCCAAGCGCCCGAGCGCAAGAAGGCCGGGGCGATTCGCGTCCGCCGGAAAAGGCAAAGGGTTCCGGTCTTCCGAGGAGCCAGAACCCTTTTGGCCGTGATTAACGTGCGGAAGACTTAGCCGCGGACTTTTTTGATGTCCGAGCCGAGTTCGACTTTGAACTCGTTTTTCGAGACCTGCGCGTTGCGCTGAACGTTCATCAGGCGCACGGTCGTCGCGTCGCCGTTCTTCTCCACAACCTTCGTCTGGACGGGCATGCCGTTGCCGTCCACCCAGAGTTCGGCGTAGCTGTAGCGCGCGCCGCCCTTCGGGACGAGTTTGATGTGCGTGGTCTGCACGCCGCCCCAGAGCGTTTCGTCGTAGACGTTCTGCGCGTCGTAGGCGCTCGTCAACTGCGACTTGGTCGCGTCGAGGCCGAAGCCGAGCACGCTCGACACCTTGTTGCGGTTCGAGTTGGCCTCGCCGACGTAGGCCATCTTGAGGCGCGGCCGGAAAAGCGTGTACTTGCCGTCGGCGACCGCGAGCGTCTCCTGCTGCGGACGCTGCCAGTCAACGCGCACGAAAGCATTTTTCCCTGCGGCCGGCAAATAAATCACCGTGCCCGACTGTTTATCGCTGTCCCTCAGTTGCGCGTTGTACTTCTCCATGCTGATCGAGGCGCGCATGCTGCGCAGATCGCGGCGATTGCGCTCCATCTTGGAGAAAATGGAACTGACCAGACCCGCGCTCTGCGCGTTGGTCTTCGGGGGGACGACCGAAAATGCGACAATGGCTGTTAAAACTACTGCGAGGCCAAGCGTCAAGTATCTCTTCATGCAAACTCCTTCAAAAATTAGGGGAACTAAACTTTCGCCCGGCTGAAAATCCGGCCGATTATAAAGAAAGCCTATTCGATGTCAACCTCGTAGGCGACCACTCTGCCGCCCGTGTCCGTCACGGGGCGCATGCCCTTAACCCGCACATCGGCGCGATTCGTGACACTTTGCACGCGCCTTTTAACATCTTCTGTGCCGGGATTTGCCGGAGAATCTTCCGGCCAGACAAGCAACAAACGCGTCGCCGTCGTAGAGCCATTTTGATGCGCTTCGCGGTGGCCGCGTTCGCTGTTTTCAAACCAATTTCCGGGCGTTAAAAAGATAAACGCGAGTATGAGGACGCACAACACGTCATATTGCCATGTAGTGCGGCCATACGACCAGAAAAACAGCTTTTGGAGGAACTTCAAAACCGTCTCACCGTCCGTCTCGCCATCCAAATCCGAAAAAGGGGACTGCCATAAAAGCAACAGGTGGCAAAGACAAAAGCGCACGCCCTTGTCCGTGTCACCTGCTACCGCCGGAGATTATACCTGCAAACCCGTGTTTGGCGCAACAATTTGTCCGTCGCGCATCTGCACGATGCGGCGGCACATGGCGGCGGCCTCCGGGTTGTGCGTGATCATGATGATGGTCTGGTTGAAGCGATAGTTCATCTCCTGAAACATGTTGAGGACGAT
>DATHAZ010000164.1:0-29869 GCA_035296445.1 Pyrinomonadaceae bacterium
TCTTCGGCGACGGCTTTTTTGAAGACCACGCACTGCACGATGCCCGTACCGTCGCGCAGTTGCAGAAACAAAAGTTTGCCGCTCGAACGCAAATTGTAGAGCCACCCACGCAGCGTCACCTCCGCGCCCGCGTGCTTCGATAGTTGATTGATATAAACCTGCGGCAAACTCTCGCCGGTCAACGGCCGTTCACCTTGTTCTTTTTCTTCGGTCGCCATTTCCACCTTCTACCATTTTCGTTTTACGTTCCGATTAAATATGAATTGCGTTCGTCTCATTTGTCTGTGAGGCGCGCGCGGACGGTTTCGCGCAGCACCGGAAACCGCGCCAGCCATTCCAACGCCTGCAAGACGATCCTGAGCACCGGGTTGATAAAATGCGCGTAAACTTCGCCGCGCCCGCACACGCCGCTTTGATACGAGAACGTCCCGACGGCCTTCAAACAACGTTGCACGGTCATCAGCCGGAACTCACGCCCGAAGTCGTCCGGGTCGAGCGCGTCGAGGCCGCGCTGTCTTCGTTCCTCCAAAAAATATAACCTGCGCTCGCGTATCTCCGCGAGCGAGGGCACGCCGGTTTGACGGTCGAGCAGGAGCGAAACGAGATCGTAACTGGCAGGCCCCATGCGTGCGTCCTGATGATCAATGACGCGCAGGCGGTTCTCCGCGTCAACGAGCAGGTTCGAGGTGTGAAAGTCGCGGTGGCAGAGGACGCGCGGGCGGGCGGCCAAATCCGAAGCGAGGTCGTTCAGTTCCGCGCGCAGTTCGGCCTGCTCGGCGTGTTTCAGCATCTCACCGCGATAGCTTTTGAAATAGTGTTCGAGAAAATATTCCAACTCCCAGGAGAGCTTGGCCTCGTCGAAGGCGAGACGCGAGGCGATGGAATCGCGCTCGAATGCGAGCGGCGTCGCCGCCTGAATATCCGCGATGAGAGAGATGGCCGCTTCGAGATAAACTTCGCGCTCGTCTTCGCCGACCGTCTCGAAGACGCGCCGGAGTTGGCGGTCGCCCAAATCCTCCTGCACGATGATCCCGTTCGACGCATCAACGTCTAAGATTTCCGGCACGGGCAGGCGGGCGGCGACGAAGAGGCGCGTGACATCGAGGAACGGATGAATTTCGGGGTCGAACGGTTCGGGATAGACGGCGGCGACGGCCGTGGTGCGCCGCTTCCAGGGAATGCGGAAATACTCGCGGGTCGAAGCGTCGGGCGTGAGCGCGAGAATGCCGCCCGCGTCCAACCGGGCGCGGACGAGGTAGTCGCTGAGACGTTCATGCGCCGTGGAGAGAAACGCATTCGCGGTGATGCCCGACGGGTGGCTCATGGGTGTACGGCGCGCGGGGCTTCAGAGGCTCGGAGTGCGCTGCCGGCCGCTCGCCAATGGCAAGCCTCTTTTTACCCGCTATCTATGCTTTTATCGGAGCGCGTGGGATTGTATCACTGCGCGAGTGGGACGACAAAATTGTCCCCGCGAACCTCACCCTCAAGCGCCTTCGCGGGTCGCTCATCCGGCCGCACGAGCGCGGCGCGCACGACTGCGGCATCCTCAAACACCTCGCCCGCCCCGATTCGCACGCCCGCGCCGAGGATCGCGCCCCGCACGCGCGCCCCCGCTTCCACATGCACGTCTTCCCATAGTATCGCCTCACGCACGTCCGCGCCCGGCTCGACCACAGAGCCTCTGCCGATTTGAACGTCGCGCCCTTCGAGTCGCATGAGTGTGAGGCTGATGTCGCGGTAGCGTCGGATGGTGGAGAGTTCGTGCCACATCCCGCCGCCGACGTGCGCCGCGATGCGCTCGCCGCGCGCGATGGCCGGGATATACACATCCGTCACGGAATGCGAGAAGACGCCGCGCGGGATGTAATCGAAGATTCGCGGGTCGAGAATCTGAATGCCCGTGAACATGAGCGGCGCATAGTCGTCTTCGCTCGCACTGCCCGGTTCAGAAGCGCGCGACGCGCTTCCGGCGTTATCGGACGTAAAATCCGGGTAGCCGCCGAAACTTTTGACCTGATTGTTTTCGACTTCGACGGTGCTGTAGCGTTCGCGCTCGACGTTGCGGCGCAGGACGAGCGTGGCGAGCGCACGTTCGCGGCGATGGGTTTCGAGCGCGTCGCCGAGGTCTATGTCTGTAGCGATCTTGCCGTTGACGACGATGAAGGTGTCTGTGTCTAGGAAGGCGCGCGCGTTGTCAATCGCGCCGCTCGTGCCGAGGATTTCCGGCTCTTCGATATAGCTGAGGCGGACGCCGAACGCGCCGCCGTCGCCGAGCGCGGCGCGCACCGATTCGGGGCGATGGTGCAGATTGACGATGATCTCGCCGCACCCGTAACGCGCCAGATATTCGGCGACGTAGCCGACGAGCGGGCGTCCCATGAAAGGCAACGCGGGCTTCGCGCGGTCGAGCGTCAGAGGCCAGAGACGTGTGCCGTAACCGGCGGCAAGAATCATCGCGCGCATAAGTTCAATTCAAAAACGGTTGCGTTCGCCGGTCGCGCCGGGGCTGCTTATTTATCAATGCTGGAGATGGCGAGCGGCATCAATTCGAGAAAGTGCGCGGTGGCTTTATTCCCTTCCGTCGCTTCGCCCTTCGTGGCCGGGCGAATCGAAACCACCTCTTCGACGCCCTCCTCGAAACCGATCCTGAGACGGACTGCGAGGCCGAGAGCCTCGTCGAAATTGTGCGCGAAGTAGCGATTGTAATGCACCTCGCCCGCTTCGGAATTAGTCCAGTTGATCGCCTCTACGATGTGCGGTGTCTCGGCCACCCGCGCCCTCCGTTCGGCGTCGGCGAGCGGCATGTGCTCGAAGTTGTAAGTCGCGCCCGCGTGCGGGTCGAACGTGTAGCCCTGTTCAAGTTTTTTCACTGTAACTAACCTTTCTGATAACCGACAAATTTTGCAGCGACGAGTGTAACTTGTTGAGGGCATCAACACACATCGGCGAGGCGGGGCGAATTGAAACCGCCGTTAAATTTATTCATTGGCGGGCGCAACTTTTAAGAGACCTGCGCGGCGTCACGGATGGTGAGATCGAACGTGCCGGGGGCGACTTTGCGGAAACGCCCGTTGCGGTTGAGGGAGACGGCGATGCTGATCGTGGGGTTGTGGCCGGTGAACTGAAACCCGCCTTCGAGCAGGCGGTTGTAAATCTCGTTGACGTGAAGCGGCGCGCCCGATTCGCGCAGGAGCAGCGCGGTCGCCTGCGGGATCGTCCGGTCGAGGAAACGCTCGCTAGTGACCTCTACGTCCGTGCGCACGGGGGGCAGCGTCGAACGCGGCACGGTTTGATAGGACGGTTGTCGCGCGTTGCGCGCCTGTACTTCGTCGCGCCGCAATGCTCCTTCGATTTCGGCATCGGAGGGCGACTGCTGGTGCGAGGGCACGCTGTTGAGCACGGACGAAAGTATGCGGAACATGGCCGCCTCGGTCTGCGTGGCGATGGCGTCCATCTCGCCGAGTTCGGTGCGCAGTTTATCGGCTTCGAGTTCGAGGTCGGCGAGCCGCGCGGCCAGGCGGTTGCGTGTGGCGCGCGTCTGGCGCAGGCTCTGTTCGAGCGTGGCTAAGAGAGTATCGTCAGGCATAAGAACCAGGGCGAACGATGAAGGTGGGATGAAGAAGCGCGCGCAGGTTGCGATTCAACGGAACAGCCTTGCGCGTCGGTAGTTTTCATCCTCCGACTTGTCGCCGTCATCTTTTTTAACGGTCGCGCTCAAGTATGAAAGTCGGGATCGAACTCAAGGCATCACGGTACTTTGTGTGGGGCAACACGTCAAGAGAATTTCTGGCGGCGACGGCGAAATCGTTGGCGCGGCCGCGCGCGCGGTCTAACGCGCCCGATTGTTCGGCGGCGCGCATCAGCGAGGCGCGCGAGATGGCGTCGTAAGTGCCTTCGCGCATCACGGTCTGGACGGCGGCGCGCCGGTCGCCCTCGGTCTCAAGGAGGTAGATGAGCGGGAGCGTGAGCTTGCCTTCGAGCAGATCAACGCCGGCGGCCTTGCCGAGCACGTCGTCCGTGGCGGTGAAATCGAGCAGGTCGTCTACGAGTTGGAAGGCCGCGCCGAGATTCATGCCGTAGTTGCGCAGGGCGAGTTGCGTCTCGACATCGGTGCTGCCGAGCATCGCGCCGATCTCGCCGCATGCGCTGAAGAGGTAGGCGGTCTTGCGCATCAGAATGTCGAAATATTGCTCTTCGGTGACATCGGCGTGGCCGAGCGTCGTCAGTTGCAATATCTCGCCTTCCGTCATGCGGCGCGTGACGGCCGTCAGGATGTCGAGCACGGGCAGGGAGCGTTCGGCGAGACTCGCCTCGAAGGCCGACATGTAGAGCCAGTCGCCCATCAACACGGCCGTCTGGTTGCCGAAGCGTTGGTTGATCGAGGGACGATTGCGGCGCGTCTGCGCGTTGTCAATGATGTCGTCGTGAACAAGGGTCGCCGTGTGGAGAAACTCCATGACCGTCGCCATGCGGATGATGTTCGGCTTGGAGGCATCGCCGCCCGCGGCGTAGTTGGATAGGATCGTGAGGGCGGGGCGCACACGCTTGCCGCCGGAAGCGCGCAGGTAGTCGCCCATGTAAGCGATGACCTCGACGTTGGAGCGCGCCTGCCGCTCAAACTCTTCCTCGACCAGTGCCAGTTCCGGCGCGATCAAACTAAAGATGCGCGTCGCCGCGACTTGCGGCGCTTCGACGGCGGCGGGATGGCTGGAGAGGCTCATAAGCGAAAAGCCGTAAATCGTGAATCGTAGAAGACAGCTTTTCTCTATTTACGATTCACGATTTACTAATTCGACCTGTAGTTCGTGTACTGCATGTTGATGTTGAAATCTTTGGCCTTGAGTTTGGCGATTATGTCTTGAAGTGTGTCTCGGTCTTTGCCCGCGACGCGGACGACATCGCCCTGAATCGAGGCTTGCACTTTGGCTTTCGTGTCCTTGATAAACTTGACGATCTCTTTCGCCTTATCGGTCGGGATGCCCTGCTGGATGGCGACGTGCTGACGCACCGTGCCGCCCGCCGCCGGTTCGATGCGCCCGTAATTGAAAGCCTTGAGCGGCACGCTGCGCCTAATGAGCTTCTGCTGCAGGATGTCGTTCATGTTGCGCAGTTTCGTCTCGTCCTCGGCGGTGAGAATGAGTTCGTCCTCTTCCAGCACCACGGCCGCCGCGCTGCCCTTGAAATCGAAACGCTGCCGCACTTCTTTCATCGTCTGGTCGAGAGCGTTGTTGATCTCCGCGCGGTCAACCTGCGAAACGATGTCGAATGAATTTTGTTGAGCCATAAGTCAGCAATACGCGGTACGTGTCGAGTTAGAACAACTTTTCACATCCTCTGCCTCAGCATTTATAACATTAACGCGCGCGCGGTAAAAGTTGCCCCGGCCGTATGTTTTCAGTGGGCGCGGGCGCGCGAAACGTTCGGCTGTTATCCCATGACGGACAGGTTGAAGAACCGCTCAAAATTGCCGGTCGTGATCCGGCCGAACTCCGCGACTTCGACGCCGTGTAACTCCGCGAGGCTTCGCGCGGTTTCCACGACGCGCGCCGGTTCGTTGCGCCGCCCGCGAAAGGGGACGGGCGTGAGGAACGGGCAATCGGTTTCGACGAGCAGGCGTTCGAGCGGCACGCGCCGCGCCACGTCGCGCAACGCCCCGGCATTCTTAAAGGTGACGTTGCCCGCGAACGAAATCATAAAACCGAGTTCGAGCACGCCGGCGGCCATCTCGTAGCCGCCGCCGAAGCAGTGCATGATGCCGCCCCGTCCCGCGCCGCTCCATTCGGCGCGCAGAATTTCGACTGTCTCCGCGTCGGCCTCGCGCGAATGGATGATGACCGGCAGATTAAGCGCGCGCGCCATGCGCAGTTGTCGCGCGAAGACCGCGCGCTGCACCTCGCGCGGCGAGTTGTCGTAGTGATAATCCAACCCGATCTCGCCCCAAGCGATGACACGCTCGCTGCTCGCGGCCAACTCATTCACGCGCTCGGCCGCCCGCTCGTCAAACAGACGCGCGTCGTGCGGATGGACGCCGACCGCCGCATACACGCCTTCGTATTGTTCGGCAACCCTGACCGCGCGTTCAAGGTCGCCGCCGTGCGGGTCGCCCGTCCCGACGTTCAGAATCGCCCCGACCCCGGCCTCGCGCGCGCGCGCCACCACCTCATCACGATCCGCGTCGAACGCTTCGCCGTCAATGTGCGCGTGTGAATCAACGAACATAATGGAAGAGTGACAAGTGACAGGTGACAAGTGACAAGTTAAAGAACAAGACTTCTGTTTTAACTTGTCACTTGTCACCTGTCACTTGTCACTATTTGAGTCTCGCCCCGTTCGGCACGTCTTCGGTGAAGGTGGCGAGCACCGGGCGTCCCTCTTCGCCGACGGAGGCGGCCAGCACCATGCCCTGCGACTCGAAGCCGCGCAGCTTGCGCGGTTTCAGATTCGACACCACCGCCACCTTGCGCCCCAGGAGCGTTTCGGGTTCGTAATACTCGGCGATGCCTGCGAGAATCTGGCGCGGCGCGGCTTCGCCGAGGTCAATCGTGAAGCGCAGCAGTTTGTCGGACTTCGGGATGCGCTCGGCCGTCAGAATCTCGCCGACCCGCATCTCGACTTTGATGAAATCCTCGATGCCGATAAACGTGGCGACGCCTTCGGGCGCGTCGCCCTGCGCCTGCGGCACAGCGTCCGCTTCGGTCGCGCCGCGCTGCGGCGGCTCAGGGGTAGTATCGGCGGCGTTGGTCGAACCGGGCACGGCGTCGGCCTCCGTCGCGTGCGTTCCCGAATGCGGCGCGCTCGTTTCGATCTTCGCGGCCTCTTTTTGTTGATTCTCTTTTTCTATCTCCGCCATAATTTTTGCCTTATCAATGCGCGGGAAGACGGGCGCGACTACGCCGATCTGCGTTCCCGCCTGAATGCCTCCCCAACGAAGTTCCGCCGGATCGTGTTTCAAGATGTCGTCCTGTTGTCCGAGTTGCGTCCAGATGGCGCGCGCGGCATCGGGCATCACGGGATAGAGCATGACCGCGAGCCAGCGCAGCGTCTCGGCGGCGCGATAGAGGACGGCGTTCAACGTCTGTCGCTGCGTCTCGTCTTTCGCCAGTTCCCACGGCTTCGCGTCCGAGATCATCTTGTCGGTGCGCGCGATGACGCTCCACACGATCTCCAGAGCGCGCTGGAAAGCGTAATCATCAAAAAGCTGGATGAAGGAATCGCGCGCGCGTTCGAGCGTGGTGGCGATTTCCTGCCCGTCGGCGTCCAGTCCCGCGCGCTTGGCCTGCAAGCGTCGCTCCTCCGCGATGTCGGGCGCGGGCACGCGGCCTTCGCAGTAGCGCGCGATCATCGTCAACGTGCGGCTCGACAAGTTTCCGAGGCCGCTCGCCAGATCACTGTTCGAGCGTTCGATGAGAGACTCGTAACCGAACTTGCTGTCCTGTCCGAAGGCCATCTCGCGCAGGAAAAAGTAGCGCACCACGTCGGTCGAGAAATGGCGTCTGAGCGTCGGCAACTCAATCGAGTTGCCGAGCGTCTTCGACATCTTGCGCCCCGCGTGGTCGAGCCACGTGCCGTGCGCGATGACGGCGACGGGTTGTTCGACGCCCGCCGCCATCAGGAACGCAGGCCAGTAGACGGCGTGCTGCCGCAGGATGTCTTTGCCGAGGAAATGTGTGGCCGGCCAGAATTTATCGAAGCCGCGTTCGCGCTCGCCTTCCGGGCTGCCCCATCCGAGCGCGGTAATGTAGTTTGACAGAGCGTCGAACCAGATATAGATCGTGTTTTCGGGATCGCCGGGCACGGGGACTGCCCAACTGACGGAAGCTGTGAGACGGCTCACGGACAGGTCTTGCAGGCCGCCGCTAATAAAGCTGATCGCCTCGTTGCGCCGCACCTCCGGGCGGATGAAATCAGGCCGCGACTCGTAGAGCGCGAGCAATGCTTCGTCGTAATCCGAGAGCCGGAAGAAGTAGCTCTCCTCGGCCACGCGGTCGAGCGGGGCTTCGTGAACGAGGCACAACGGCGGGTCGCCTTCGCGCTCCGGCCTCTGATACTCGGCCTCGGTCTTGAAAGTCGCGCACGGCGCGCAGAACCACCCCTGATAGCTCCCCTTGTAAATCGCCTCGCGCCCTTTCGGCGTCCTGGCGGCTGCGATGCGTCGCCAGAACTCCGCGACGCCCTCGCGGTGAAGCGGCTCGGTCGTCCGCATGAAGATGTCGTAACCGCCGTGCGCGCCGTCCAGTCCGAAGGCGTCGAAGCTCTCCCGCAACATGCCGGAGATGTAATCAACATGCTCCTTCGGCGTCCGCCCGGCACGCGCGGCGGCGCGCTGGACGTTGATGCCGTGCTCGTCCGTGCCGGTCAGAAAGAGCGTTTCGTAGCCGCGTTGCCGCCGGTAGCGTGCGACGCAATCCACAACCATAGTCGTGTAGAGATGCCCCAGATGCGGCAGGCTATTGGCGTAATAAATCGGCGTCGTGACGTAAAAAGTTTTCATAGGCGGTGAATGGTAAATGGTAAACGGTAAATGGTGAAAGCCGGTTTTTCCCATTCACCATTTACCATTCGCTATTTACCTCCCTGTATCAACGACATGGCTTCGGCGCGCGTGCGCGGGTCTTTGCGAAACGCGCCGCGGATGGCGGACGTGATGGTGTGCGCGCCGGGTTTCCTGACGCCGCGCAGGGTCATGCACGTGTGTTCCGCTTCGATGACGACCATCACGCCGAGCGGTTTGAGACCTTCAAAGATGGTGTCGGCAATTTCGGAGGTGAGCCGCTCCTGCACCTGCAAGCGACGCGCGAACGTATCGGACAGGCGCGCCAGCTTCGACAGGCCGAGGATGCGCCCGCCCTTCGGGATATAGGCGATGTGGCAGCGGCCGACAAACGGCGCGAGATGGTGTTCGCAGATCGAGGCGATGTGAATGTCTTTGACGATGACCAGTTCATCGTGCGAATCGCCCGGCAGAGGCTCGACGTGCGCGTGCGGGTCTTCGCGCATCCCGGCGGTCAGTTCAGCGTACATCTCCGCGACGCGCAACGGCGTGCGCCTGAGGCCCGCGCGCTCCGGGTCTTCGCCGATGCCTTCGAGGATGAGCCTGACGCCCGCCGCGATCTTATCGAGATCAACTTCGTTCGATTTCATCTTTTTCACTCTCACCCGTCCACGCGGAAGCGGCCGCCCGCGCCGCCGCTTCGACCACATGCAGCGGGACGCCCGCGCGCAGGGCCGCCGCGCGACAGTCTTCATATTCCGGGGCAACGTTGCTGATGCTGCCGTCCTCCCGTCGTCCAACCTTAACATTGATCGCGCCGAACTCGGTCTGCGCGCTGATGAACTCGCGTTCAAGCGCGCGCCGCTCGACTTCATAACTACGCACGCCGAGCGTCGTCGTCTCGTCGAACAGCAACTTCGTCAAAGCCTCTCGCTCGGCCGCGCGGCACAGTAGGGAGAGCAGCACGCCCGGACGATTCTTCTTCATCTGCACGGGCGTCAGGAAAAAATCGAGCGCGCCGAGCGCGAAGGCGCGTTCCATCGCGTAGCCCACGATCTGCGGCGTGGTGTCGTCGAGATTGGTCTCGATCATGAACAGTTTCTCGCTCGTCGCATCGGCAGCTTGCGCCCCGTCCGTCTCGCCGATCATCACGCGCAGCGCGTTCGGAAAATCTTTGTATTGCCGTGTCCCCGCCCCGTACCCGCTGGTCGCGACGCGCATCGGGGGCAGCGCGCCGAACTCTCCGGCGCAGACGGTCGAGATGATGGCCGCGCCGGTCGGCGTGACGAGTTCGCCCTTGATGTCGGTCGTATAGATGGGCGCGCCTCGCAGCAGTTCGACTACCGCGGGCGGAGGCACGGGAAAACGCCCGTGCGCCATCTCGACCGTGCCGCTCCCGACGTGCAACGGCGACGAGACGAAGCGTTCGACGCCGAGCAATTCAAAACCGACGCACGCTCCGACGACATCAACGATGGCGTCGAGCGCGCCGACCTCGTGAAAATGAATCCGCTCGACCGCCACGTTATGGACGCGCGCTTCGGCCTCGCCGAGCCGCTCGAAGATGCGCGAGGCGCGCGCCTTGACCGCATCGCTCAATCGCGACGCCGCGATGATCTTGAGAATCGCGCTCAGGTGGCGATGCTGTGTCTGGTCGGCGGTGCCGACGACGGCGTGCGTCGCGCTGATGCCGGAACGTTCGACCGGCTCGAACGAGATTTCAAATCCCGCGACATCGAGCAGCGCGAGTTGTTCCCGCAAGGCGCGCTCGTCCGCACCGGCGGCGACGAGCGCGCCGAGAATCATGTCGCCGCTCGCCCCGGCGAAGCAATCGAAATAGAGTGTGCGCATCAATAATCCAACAGCGGCAAGACCTCGCCCGCGCGCCCGCGAATCGTCGCGTCTGAACGCGCGGAGAAGGCCGTCTCTTCGGGATTGACCTCGACCGTGTACGCGCCCGCGTCATGCGCGATCTCCGGCAAGTGCATCGCCGGGTAGACGAGCGACGAAGTGCCGACGACAAAACAGAGATCGCACCCGGCCGCGTCCTCTGCCGCCTGTTCAAAAACCCCTGCGGGCAACATCTCGCCGAACAACACCACGTCCGGGCGCATCGCGTTGCCGCACGAACGACAGACGGGCGGGCGTTCCCGCCGTGCGCTTCCCTCTCCGCGCAGAGAGGCGCGCGCCCCGCATGCCGCACAACGCGCCGTCCAGATGTTGCCGTGTAGTTCGAGCACGTCGCGCGAGCCTGCCGTATAGTGCAGGCCGTCAATGTTCTGCGTGGCGAGGCGGAAGCGTGCAAACCTTTCCTGCCAGCCTGCGAGCGTGCGGTGCGCCGGGTTCGGCTGCAAGTCGCGCAGGAGGTCGCGGCGATAATCGAACCACTCCCAGACGGCGGGCAGATCGCGCGCGAGCATCCCGGCTGAAGAGATCAAGTCGAAAGGCATTCCCTTCCAGACCGCCGTCTGGCCGCCGCCGCGAAACGTGGGGACGCCGCTCTCGGCCGAGACGCCCGCGCCCGTCAGGACGAACACGCGGCGCGCCTGTCGCAGTCGCTCGCGCAACTGCGACAGCAAAGCTGGCTCGATCTGTGTCGGCATCGAATTCAGGCGGCGATGGTAGCAGAGCCGACCGACGAAGTGTCAAGGGGAGGTTAACGTGAGTAGGTTGCGGCTTCACACGAACTTTAGATAGAGGCGGAAGGTAAGACTCGGGGTGAGATGACGGATTTGGCGACGATTGCCCGCGAACGCGACCGCCCGCAAGGTCTGTGCTGCCTTGCGGGCGGTGTCACATGCTATCCGACGAATCAAGACTTCAAGGAGCTTTGACGAGGAACACGTCCCACGCCCAGCGCGTGACGCGCGCACCCTTCACATCATCCACTTTCGCACGGTAGCGAAACCCGTTGCCATGCTCGTCCACCCGTTTCGTCTCCTTGTAAGCGAGCGAGACGGACGCCACGCCCAGAGACGCCAGCGTGTGCAACTCTACCGGCTCCGACGCGCCGTTGTGATTCGTGTCCCGCCACAGCCGCAAGCGAGAGTAGATCGCATCTCCGGCGTCAATCCTACCGTCCGAGTTGCCCCCATTGTCTGCCCAATCATAGACGGCGAGGGCGAGGAAGCCGTTTCTCTCCGCACCGGCTTGAGGCGCGGGCTGCGGCGTGTAGTTGCCGAACAACTCCCGCCCGTTCTCTATCGCTCCGCTCGCGTTTCGGTCGAAGGCGAGCCAGGCGTCGTCCGTGCCTGCGTTCGTCCATGCAAGTTGTTCGGGCGTGCCGTCGGAGTTGAGGTCGAACGAGACGCCGCCCGCCGCGTTTGTCAGGTGGAAGCCGTCGCCGGAAGTATCTATCAGGATAGGCGAGGCGCAGGAGTTGGTCTCGGGATTCCAGACGCAAGTGCCGCCGCACCCGCCGTCGTCCGGGGGCGGCTGGACGAGCGAGGCCGAAGGTTCGAGTGAGGCGCGGGCGGCGGTGCGGCTGCAATCGCCGCCGCTGCCGGTGCAGCACATGCCGTTTTTGGGGTAGAAACCGTCGGGGCAACTGCCGTCCGCCCATTGCGGCGTAGTGCAGCCACCGGAGACAGGCGTCGGTGTGGGCGTCGGGGTGGGTATCGGATTTCCGCAATTGTTGCACTCATAAGTCCGAACTACCTCAGTTTCTATGCAAGTGTCAGTCCAGGAGACGACGCCCCTATATCCAATAGTGGCGGCTGCGAGTGAACATCTGCAAGAGCAGCCAGCCTTGCACTCGTTCGCGTTGTTGTAGCACCACACTCTTTTGCTCGAAGAAGTATCCGAACAAGTGTTGAAGCCCATATACACATCGCAAGCACTGGTGTAGCGACCCGTATCACAGAATCCGGCGTATCGGCACGACGGAAGTTGGGAGTTTCCGTCCACGTGAACACAAAAAACGCAGAAGGTAGTGAGGAGTATTCTACGTAACATCAGGTGCCCCTTTACTTATTCATCGAAGCGTCTATCGTCCTTGTGGGTGAGGTGTTTGACCAAGCCTTCTGCACCTTTAGTTTCGAAGGTCTTGCGCGCATAGTTTCGATAGATGATTGCCCCTTCTTGCTGGTGGTTGCTCAAACTCTCGATCTCTTCGGGCAGTGGTTGGCCTTTTTCGAGCAGCGGCGTGATGGCACTCATTGACTTGCCGCTTCGATGATATTTCTCTGCCAGCCAATTTTTATACTTGGCCGCGCCGTCGCGCACGTCGGCAATGATGCGTGAGCCGGCGAGATTGGGGCCGAGCATGGTTTTGTCCGCGAATTCTACGTAATCAACCTGCACCAGCACTCCCTTGATCACACCGCTATCGTAACTTGTCGCCAAAAACGGGACGGGGATTTCACCGCCCGGAGCTATCAGATAATCTTTACGTTCGGCGCGAAAATCAGGGTGCGCTAACGGATCGAGTGAGAGAAAGTCTGAGTCACCGGATGTTTTCCCCTCGACTTCGACAATGATGGAGCTATTGATAGTTGCTGCGGTAATGTACTTGTTCGTGTTGTTGACAACAACGCAGGGTATCTTTTCGATAGTATCCCCTTTCAGGAGTTGGGTGCTCTTACATCTCAGTTCGACAGGGATGATGTTTTTCTCGGCTGATAGCTGGTTAGCCGTGACCGGCACTTCAATGCGCTCGCCTTGTCGGGATTCTTGATTGCTCTGTGCTCTCGGGACAGTTGTGATAACAGCCGTAATTCCTAAGAGCATTAGCATCCCGCTCCCGACAATTATTCTTAAACGCATAGTTGCGCCTCCAAAATGTTTATCTTGGGTGAAGATCGTAAATCGCCGCGCTTAAACATAAGCAAGCTTCCGGGCAATTTGTGGGCGAAGTTGACGAAGCGAGTGAGAGCCTGTCAACCAAAAGTAGGACTGAGGCCAGGCAACTTATACGCCGATAGGGGTCGGCAGTCAAGAAGTTTTATCTGCGCGAACAGGGCTTAAACTATCCCGTTCCTCGCCGTTCATCCGACGCGTTTAGCGTCTGCGCTTCGCGTAAGCTATACTTTCCACTTTTGCAGCGACAGGCCTCGGCCGACTATGAAAACGCCGCTTTTTGGCACGCAGGATAAGGACACACGCATCATTGAATCTGCTTGAATTGCAACAACGTCTGAGCGCGCGCGTGCGCAGCACCATCGAGGAGAAGTTCGTCTCGTTTCCGCCCGTGCAGGGCGAGATACCGCCGCGCACCGAACTGGGCGACGTGGCCTTCCCCGTCGCCTTCGAGGTGGCGAAGCGGCTCAAACAGGAGCGCGGCGAGCGCGCCAACCCGCGCGCCATCGCCGAGGAGTTGAAGGCCGCGCTGGAAGCGGAAGCGGGCGTGGCGCGCGTCGAAGTGGCGGGCGCGGGCTACCTCAATGTCTTCTATGATCGCGCGAAGAGTCTCCAACTTCTCGTCGCGTCCTCCGAAGCGACGGCCGCAGAGGCTCAGGCTGACACGAGCGCGGGCGAGCGGTCGAAGGTCATCGTCGAACACACGAACATCACCCCGAACAAGGCGGCGCACATCGGCCACCTGCGCAACGGCGTGCTCGGCGACACGTTCGTGCGCGTGCTGCGCGCGACGGGCGCGACGGTCGAGGTGCAGAACTACATAGACAACACGGGCGTGCAGGTGGCGGACGTGGTCGTCGGCTTCATGCACATCGAGCGGATGACGCTCGAAGACGTGCGCAGTCTAGATGAATCGCTCACCGAAGAGAGGCCGTTCGATTATTACTGCTGGGACTTGTATGCGCAGGTCGGACTCTTCTACCGTGGCGGCGACCCGGAGGCCAAAGAAGACCCTGAGCGTTTGAAACTGAGGGGCGACACGCTCCACGCCATCGAAGCGGGCGACAACCCCGTCGCCGAGTTGGCCGATTACATCGCCACGCGCATCGTCGAGTGTCACTTGCGGACGATGGGGCGGCTCGGCATACGCTACGACGTGCTGCCGCGCGAATCCGAAATCCTGCACCTGCGCTTCTGGGATCGCGCCTTCGGGCGTCTGAAAGAGACGGGCGCGATTCGCTTTGAAACCGAAGGCCGCAACGCAGGATGCTGGGTGATGCCGACGGACTCGCACACGGGCACGGACGAGCACGACGCCGACAAGATCATCGTCCGCTCGAACGGTACGGTAACATACGCGGGCAAAGACATCGCCTATCAACTCTGGAAACTCGGCCAACTCGGCCTCGATTTTTACTACAAGCCGTTTCAACAATACGAGGACGGCCACGTCGTCTGGGTGACGACGAGCCAGCCGCCGACCGATGAGGCGCGTGTGGCATATCAGCCGCCCAAGTTCGGCGGCGGCCAGATCGTCTATAACGTCATTGACTCGCGCCAGTCGTACACGCAGGAGATCGTGCAGCGCGGCGTGCAGGCGGTCGTCCCCGGACTCGCGCGCGAGCCGAGCGTCCACCTGTCTTATGAGATGGTCGCGCTCTCGCCCGCCGCTTCCGAGGAACTCGGCTTTGAGTTGAGCGCGGAAGATCGCGCGCGTCCGTTTATCGAGATGAGCGGGCGAAAAGGACTGGGCGTGAAGGTTGACGACCTGATTGATCGTCTCGAAGCGAACGCCCTCGGCGAAGTTGACGCGCGCCACGCCGAACTCTCGCCGGAAGAAAAATTCCAGACCGCGCGCACGATTGCCACCGGCGCGCTGCGCTACTTCCTGTTGAAGTGGACGCGCAATTCCCTGATCGCCTTCGACTTCAAAGAAGCGCTCTCCTTCGAGGGCGAAACCGGCCCCTACTGCCAGTATGCCGCCGTGCGCGCCAATTCCATCTTTCGCAAATTGGACGAGGAGACGCTGGCTCGTGCGCGCGAATTCGCCGTGGGGTTGGCCGGACAGGAAGGCGACGCAGAGCGGGTGCGGGGGGTTTTATCGGGCGAGGGCGGCGACGAACTCTGGTCGCTGCTGACACAGGCGGCGCGTCTGTCGGAGGCCACGGCGCAGGCCGCCGCTCAGGCTGAACCCGCGTATCTGGCGAAGTACACGTTCCAACTGGCGAAGTCGTTCAACCTCTTCTACCACCGCCACCGCATCATCGCCGAAGAGAACGAGACGCGCCGCGCAGTGCTCATCAATATCGCCGACATCGTCCGTCGCCAGTTGACCACGGCGCTCGCCACGCTCGGCATCAGTGTGCCCGAAAGAATGTAAAAGCAGTGACGAGTGACAAGTGACTAGTGACGAGTTTAAACTGAGAGCGCGTGGCAAAATTCTCTTCCGATTCCCTTTGCGCCTTTGCGTGAGATTAAGTTTTCACGCAAAGGCGCAAAGACGCAAAGAAAGCCTTAAGGATCGAGTGGCTGAAATCTTTTCTTTATCTCGTCACTTGCCACTTGTCACTCGTCACTCTGGAGTATTTATATGCTGATCGTTATGAAAGCCGACGCGACGGAGCAAGAGGTCGCTCATGTGGTGCGCGTCGTTACTGAACTCGGATACAAGGCGCACGCGCTGCCGGGAGCGAACCGCACGGCCATCGGCGTCACGGGCAATCAGGGCGCGGTTGACGCGACGCGCTTCGAGGCGTTGCCCGGCGTGGCCGAAGCGATTCGCGTCACCAAGCCGTATAAACTGATCTCGCTCGATTTGAAACCGGAGAAGACGGTCGTGCGCGTCGGCGACGCGGCCATCGGGGGCGACGAACTCGCGCTCATCGCCGGGCCGTGCGCCATCGAGAGCCGCGCGCAGGCTTTTGCGATTGCCGAAATCGTCAGGCGCAGCGGGGCGCGTTTCTTTCGCGGCGGCGCATACAAGCCGCGCACGTCGCCCTACGCTTTTCAGGGTCTCGGCGAGGAGGGCTTGCGGATTCTGGCCGACGTGCGCGAAGCCTACGGATTGAAGATCGTGACGGAAGCGCTGGACGAGCACGGGGTTGATCTTGTGGAACGCTACGGCGATGTGATCCAACTCGGCGCGCGCAACATGCAGAACTTCTCGCTGCTCAAGCGCGCGGGGCGTTCGCCGCTGCCCGTGCTGCTCAAACGGGGCCTGGCCGCCACGCTCGACGAATGGCTGCTGGCCGCCGAGTACATCATGGCCGAAGGCAACTACAACGTCATCCTGTGCGAACGCGGCATCCGCACCTTCGCACAGCACACGCGCAACACGCTCGACCTCGCCGCCATCCCCGCCGTCCGGCGCGTCTCGCACCTGCCGGTCGTGATTGACCCCTCGCACGGCACGGGCAAGAACTACATGGTGACGCCGCTCGCCCGCGCCGGCGTCGCCACCGGAGCGGACGGCTTGATCATCGAAGTCCACGACCAACCGGAACGCGCTCTCTCCGACGGGGCGCAAGCGCTCACGCTCGAACAATACGAACAACTGGTGACAGAAGTGCGTGCGATCCACGAAGTGATCGCGCCCGCGCCGGTCGGTTAGCCGGTCGGTTAAAAGAGGAAAGCGGGCGGGGTTTTGCGTGTCTACCTGTAGATCGCTTGATAGAGTTGCCCGGCGATCTCGCCGTTAAGAGTTTTGAGAAGTTGATATTGCTCTATCGCCGCGTCCTTGTTGCCGAGATAGAGATAGGCTAGACCGAGTTTGAGATTGTACTCGGCGTTCGTGGGCGCGTGCCTGACCGCCTGCCCGAACGCCTCGGCGGCTTCGCGGTGCTTTCCCTGCGCGGTGTAGGCCGTGCCGAGATAATAGTGTGCGATGTCGAATGAAGGCTTCAACTCGACCGACTTGCGGAGCGCCTCGATAGACTCTTCAATCCGCCCCGCCTGACTGTAAGAGTTGCTCAGGCTCAGATACAGGACATGGTGCGGCTTGAGTTCCACCGCGCGTTTGTAAGCCTCGATGGCTTCCGCGCTGCGCCCCGACTCCGAATAACTGATCCCCAGAGAATTGTGTAGTTCGTAAGAATCGGGACGCGCTTTGATGAGCCGCTTGTATTCTTCGATTGACTCGTCGTAGCGTCCGACCGCGTAGTAGAAATGAGCCAGCCGCGCCCGCCGGTCTAAGTCGTTCGGGTTGGCCTCGACGGCCTGCTTCAACCCCTGAATCTGCGGCAACAACTCCATCCTTCTCTGCACGATCCCAGCCCGCTCCTGCGCCTCCGGGTGATCCGGCTTGAGGCGCAGGGCTTCGCGCAGAGCCTCGGTCGCCTTCTCGTATTGACCGGCGAGCATGTAGGTGTTGCCGAGGTGGAAGTGCGCGTCCGGGTCGCGCGGCCTGAGTTTCACATATTGTTGCAGCGGGGCGATGGCGTCATCGTAGCGGCCGAGCGCGGCGTGGGCGGCCGAGAGCTTGACGTAGGCTTCTACCAAATCGGGACTGCGACGCGTGGCCTCGACGAGCGGTTCGACCGCTTTCTGATATTCGGCCAGCCTGAGATAGGTGAGGCCGACCATGTAGTGGGCTTCCGTCCAGTCGGGTTGTTGCGCGGCGACGAGTTTGAATGATTCGAGGGCGGGGGCGAATTGTCCGGTCATGAAATAAGCCTGCGCAAGGCCGAAGTGCGCGGCCGGGTCGGGGTCTTTGCCTGCGGCGATGGCCTGTTTGTAGGCGGCTACGGCCTCCGCGAATCTTCCCAGCTTCTCATAGGCTTGTCCGAGTTCACGCTGGGCGAAGTGGAGTTCCGGTTTGAGCTTGACGACCTGACTGAAGGCATCGAGCGCGGCTTCAAACCTCCCGGCACGGCGATAGACGAGGCCGAGGTTGTAATAGATCATCGCCTTGTCGGGCGCTTTATCGAGCGCGCGCGCCAGCGCATCGGCGGCCTCTTCCAGACGACCCGCCCCTGCGTAGGCCATGCCCAGATTATTGTGTGCCGCCCACAAGTCCGGCTTGAGGCGCGCGGCCTCACGGTAAGAGGCGACCGCTTCGTCAAGCCTGTTCAACACGGTCAGGGAAGCACCGAGCATCAAATGAAACTCCGCCTCGTCCGCCTTGATTTTCAAGGTCTGCCTGAAAGCTTCGACCGCCTGCTCGTGCCTCCCCTCCTGCGCGAGAACTATGCCCAGATTGGCACGCGCGCCGAAATGCGTGGGATCGCGTTTAAGGACTTCGCCGTAGGCTTCAATCGCCTCTGTGAAACGTCGCGCCTGATGATGCGCCGCGGCCTGTCCGTAGAGAGCCGCGACATCGTTCGATACGGCAGCGGTCTTCGTGGCCGGTTGTGCCGTCTGCGCCGACGCCGATGCGACGAAGAGCGACAGGATTGCCAGGCCGACTCTGAGCGGAAGTTGAATTTTCATTTTTAATAATCGGCGATGAGACATCGCGCCTGTTATTATTCAGACGCCCACGGGCGCGCGGGCATCTCGCGTAGATGGGCGTCCGTGAAAGTTTAGCAGAAGGCGAGCTAAATTTGTCCCTGCAAAATTTCCGGCAGGCGTTTGGTGAAGGCGGAACGCGGCATGATGTGATCGAAGCCCGCATCTTCAGCACGCCTTTGCAACTCAATCTGAACGTGCGAGAAGAAGCCGACGAGCGGCGTCTCGCGCAAAGCCTCGACGGACTTGAGCCGGAGCGCGACGGCGAAAGGATCGTAACGCTGCAAATGCAGATCAACGATAACGAGCGGGGGCGCGTCGTCTCTCGCCGCCTCGACGAGCGCGTCGAGGCTTCGCGGGAACACCACCTCGACGCCCAGATGCCCGGCCGTCGCGCGAATCTTCGCGGCGAAAAAAAGATCGTCAACGGCCACGAGCACACTTCCACTCATTTACAATCGCTCTCCCGGAAATTGATCGTCGCCGGACACTTTGCGCCGCACGGGCGGTCGTCCATAAAGTCGCGGCCAAACGGATTTCATCATAAACGCGTCGGGACAGGATGGAAAACCCGTCGGCCGGATGCGCCATGATCACGAGCCGCCAGAACCCACTCATTCAGCACGCGCGCGCGGCGAGCAAAGGCGCGGCGAAGGACACGCTCTTTATCGAAGGTCTGCGCCTGTGCGAAGAGGCCGCGCGAGCGCGCCTCGACTGCACCGAGGTGCTCCACACCGAAAAGTTAGCCGCAGACGCGCGCGGCGCACGACTGCTGGACGATCTGAAACAACTCAATCCGCGCTTCACCCTCGTCGGCGAGCAAATTCTGGCCTCGCTCGGCGACACAAAAACACCGCAGGGCGTCGTCTTGCTGGCTCGCCGGTTCGAGACGGATCGGGCGGCTTTCGAGAAGTCGCTTCGTCCACGCCCGCTCGTCGTCGTCCTCAATCGCATCAACAATCCGGCCAACGCGGGGGCAATGTTGCGTGTAGCCGAGGCGGCGGGCGCGACGGGCGTCATCGCTACGGCGGGCACAACCGACCTGCTTTCGCCAAAAGCTTTGCGCGGCGCGATGGGGTCGAGTTTCCGTCTGCCGCTCTGGACGAACGCGGACTTCGCGGAAGTTATCTCGTGGTGTCGCGCGCGCGGCGTCCGCACCGTGAGCGCAGACCTCTCGGCCGCGCAAACCCACACCGAACTCGCATGGACGGGAGCGCGCGCCGTCCTGATGGGCGCGGAGGCGGGCGGTCTCGACGAAACGGAAATTCGCGCCGCCGACGAACGCATACGCATCCCCATGCAGCCGCCCGTCGAAAGCCTCAACGTCGCCGTCGCGCTCGCCGTCATACTCTATGAGGCCGCGCGGCAAAGAGCGCGAGGAGAAACGATGAACGTGGAAGGGTGAACGATGAATGAGAGGACAGAAAACAGAAGACGGGAGTCGGCAGGAAGACCCGCGCGCGTTTTATTCTGACTCCTGTTTTCTGTCTCCAGTCTCCCGCCTTCGCTTCATCGTTCCTCGTTCCGCCTTCATCATTTCTCCCCCGCTCCCGCCTTTCCCCTTTTTACTTTTCCCCGTTTCCCCTTAAAATAGCCCGCGACTTAAAATGTTTACAATTCCCTCCCCCGCGTCGCGCACTTTTTGTGCCCGTAGTTTATTCTGTGCAGAGTTTGACTGAGCGAACCGAGTCGGCGTGTGGACGTATAGATTCGCATGGACAAGACTGAGAAAAAAGAGAGTGTGCCGAAACGCGACGAGGCGTTGGCCGAGCGTCTGTTGCGCCGCGTGCTGGATCGCGTCGGCGCGGTGGTTGATCGTTCGCTCGGCCGCGCCGTCGAGCCGCAGAGCGGTTTCACCACCACGCGGCTCATCGAACGCATGAACCGTCTGATTGACGAGCGCACGCGCGACGATGCGCGGCGCGGCGGGCGTATCGCCCCGCACCTGATGAAACTCAAGATCGAATGGGGCACGCATTCGGAAGCGCCGCCCGAAGCGGTCAAGGAGTTGGAGAACGAAGTGCTGGCGGCGGCCATTGACCACATCAACGATCAACGCCTGCGCACGCTCGCGCCCGTCGAGGTGGAAACAATCGTTGATATTTTCACCACGGGCATCGCCGTTGATCCGAGCTACGGCGCGTTCGAGGAAGAGTTAAAACGCGAGGATGAGGAGCGCGAGCGAGCGGCGGCGGGCGTGGCCGCGCCGGCAGCGGCGGGCGCGGCGAAGAACGTTGCGGTTCACGCCCGCATCAACGTGGGCAAGGAAAACGAAGAAAGCACGATCTACTTCAAACCGGGCGGCAAACGCCTGAGCGTCGGGCGCGCCACGGATTGCGATTTGTCGCTGCCGCACCCGAGCGTTTCCAAGATTCACGCCGCCATTTTGATGAACCGCGAAGGGACTCTGCTCGTTTCCGACACAGGTTCGGTAAACGGAACGTTTATAAACGGCAGGCGCATCAATTACGGCGAAGCGCGCCAACTCGAAGACGGCGATGTCGTCGGCTTCGGCGATGTCGAAGTGAGATTTAGAAAGCAGTGAGAAGGCAGTGACGAGTGACAAGTGACAAGTGACAAGTTAAATAGCAAAAACTTGTCTTTTCTCGTCACTCGTCACTTGCCACTCGTCACTTAAAAATTATGTTTCTTGAAGTCATTCCTGAGAAGCAGCCCGCGCTGTTGAGTTTGATTTACGTGGCGGGGCTGGCGTTGATGCTTCTGCTGCTGGCGCTGTCGCTCGTCTTCGGGATGCGGCGACGCCGTTCGGCACTGGCGACGGTCGCCCCCGCCGATTTGCCGACGGAAGTCAGGCAGCGGCTCGGCGTCACCTCCACGAATCGCGGCCTCTACGGGCTGCGCTGGCTCTTCCTCATCCTCGCCCTGACCGTCTTCGGCTTCCACGTCTACTGGGCGCAGTATGCGGAGGAGCGCAACGACCGTTTCTCCGACCTCAACTACAAAGATTTGCGCAACCGCCGACTCTCGGAATCAACTTTGCGCGGCTGGATTCTGGATCGTTCCGGCAAACTCGAAAACGCTCTGGCTCTCTACAAGCGCGGCGACAACGGGCGCATCGTGCGCGAGTATCCGATGGATCGGGAAATGGCGCAGTTGTTCGGCTCGGAGCGCGGCGACGCAGGGATCGAGCGCGCGCTGTTCGGCGTGCAGAGCGGCGCAGCCCCCGAAGCCATAGACGTGCTTTTCGAGCGCGACATCAAGCAGCCCGCCAATCTCGACGTGCGTCTGACGATTGACAGCGAGTTGCAGAAGGCCGCCGTCGAACAGTTGCGCGACCGGCACGGCGCGGTGGTCGTCCTGAACCCGCAGACGGGCGAAGTGCTCGCCATGTACAGCAACCCGACCTACACGCTCGCCGAAGTGCAGGACGAGAGCAACTGGATCAAACTCGACGCCGACAAGCGCAACAGCCCGCTCGTCAACCGCTCGCTCCGCAGTTATTACATCCCCGGCTCGACCTTCAAGACCGTCACGATGATCGCGCAATATCTCGCCGGGACGCAGAACGATAAATATCTGTGCAGCGGCAACGGCTATTACGCGCAGCCCGGCGCGAAGGTCATTTACGACGATCAAGGCCCGGCCGAAGTCCACGGGCACATTGGCGTTGATAAGGCTTACGAAGTCTCCTGCAACCAGTATTTCGCGCAGGCGGCGGTGAAGATGGGCGCCGAGCGTCTCAAACAGGCAGCGCAACTCATCGGCATCGGCGCATACGACACGCCGGAAGAGGCGACGCGCGCGCGCCGCCAGCCGGAACTCTGGAACACCAGCACCACGGCTCTGGCGCGCGCCCTCGCGCCGAGCGAGGCCACCATCGTGACGGGCGCGAAGATGCGCCCCTACGATCTCGCCATCGAAGGCTTCGGGCAGGGCTACGCGGGACAGATGACGCCCTTCCAGATGGCTCTCTCGGCCGCGGTCATCGCCAACCTCGAAGGCAAGCTGATGAAACCGAAGATCGAGTTTAACCAGCCGCCCGCCGCGTTCAATCAGGTCGTCTCGCCCGACAAGGCCGCAGACATGCGTCGCATCATGGGACTCGTCACGCAAGGCGCGTCTGGCACGGCGCGCGGCGTCTTCGGCCCCGTGCTGGCCGCAGGCGTCACTTCGGGCGGCAAGACCGGCACGGCGCAGAAGGACGTACCCGAATACGACCCGAAGACGGGCGAGCCGAAGACCGTCAAGAAATACGAGCGCGACCGGCGCGGCAACATCATCCGCGAGTACCGGCAGATCGTGATCTCAGAGGAGAAGCGCATTGACAGTTGGTTTCTCTGCATCGCGCCGCTCGACTATCCGCAACTCGCGATGGCCGTCATCGTCGAGGGCGGCGGCTACGGCTCGAAGGCCGCCGCGCCCATCGCCGCCGCGCTCGTCCTGAGAGCTAAGGAGTTGGGCTTGCTCGGGCAGGCACCGGCCGCGCCGGGGCAGCAACAACAGCCGCAGGCGCAACCCGGCCAGCAGCGTCCGGCGCAGCCGCGTCCGGCACAGCCGCGCCCCGGCCAGACGCCGCCGGGGCGTCAGGCGCAGCCGAGAGCAACGCCGCGCGCCGTCGCCGTCAGGCAGTAAAGGCGGTCGCCGTCAGGCAGTAAAGTTAGCAGGGATAAATTTCAGACATCATTTGTTGGTTACAGACGTGAGCATTACCCGACAGTTATGAAAAACCGTGCCTCGACACATCTCTTCATCCTGGTGCTGATCGTCGGCCTGCAAATCGCGGGCTACGTGGCGGTGACGCGCGCCGCGCTGCTGCGAGGCTATCAGCCTTCGACGGTGAGCGCGGTGCGCGACCTGCTGCTCTACGTGCCCATCTTCTTCCTCGTACTGTGGCTCGCGCGGCAGATGAAGTTTCGCGGCAACTGGGCTTTGTACACGACGGCCGTCCTGCTCTTCTCGCTCGGCATGCTCGTCCAGTATCGCCTCTACAGCGACCCCGAATACGGCTCGCGCAACAAGGCCGAGGCGCGCGCCGAGAAGACGCAGGTGCAACGCCTGCGCTTCATCAATAAATTTTACGACGACGACAAGAAGAAACTGCTCGGCTTCTCGACGAACCGCGAGCAGGTCGAACAGCAGTTGCTCAATCAGGCCGAGACGCAATCCAGCGTGACGGTCGGGCGCGTGCTCGTCTCCGGCTTTACGTGGATTCCCATGCTCGCCTTCGTCGCCTTCGGCATCGCATACTACTTTTGCATGCGCGACAGTTTTCTCAACTGGGTGCAGCGACACTCTTTCGTCCTCGTGCTCGTCACGCTCGTGCCGCTGGTGGCGGCCGTCGTCACGTCGAGCGCGGGCAAGGCGCTCGGCAACATGACGCCGTGGGAGCCTTCCAAGATTCCCTTCCTGCTGGGCTTCGCCGGTATCCTGACCGCCTACTACCGCGACCTCGCCAAGACCTACTGGGGCATGCCGCGCGCGCAGGCGATCATCCCGCTCGTCGTGATGGCCTTGATTCCCTTTATCCCGTTTTTCGCTTTGAAGGACTTCGGCCAGATGCTCGTCTTTAGCGGCGCATACGCGACGCTGTACCTCGTCGCCGTCCGGCGTTGGCCGCAACTGCTCGTCTTCGTCGGCTCGGTCGTGCTCGTCATCGGGGTGCTCGTCGCAGGCTCGCTGCCGCCGAACATACAGGAGAAAGTGCCGCTTCTGCCGACGCTCTCGCGCCCCGTGCAGGCCGCGCTCCCCGCGCGCATCAAGCAGCGTTTTCACCTCTGGCTCGACGGCTTCAACCCGCCCTCGCCCAATGAGGAGTGGTGGAAGAAAGACTATGACGACGCGCTCGCGCGCGACGGACGGATGCGCGAACTCGCCGAATCGAGCGAAGCCATGCGCGAGACGGTCAACGTTGACGTGTGGTTCGACCGCATCGCGTTCCAACCGGCGCAGGCCACCTTCGGCATCGCCTCGGGCGGGTTGACGGGTCGCGGCCTCGGTCTCGGCTTCGCCGAAGTGATTCCGGTGGCCGACTCCGATTATATTTACGCGGCCATCGGCGAAGAGTTGGGGCTGGCGGGCGGCGCGCTCGTCATGCTCGCGCTCATCGTCTTCGTCAACGCGGGCATTCGCACGGCGATTGACGCGCGCGACATGTTCACCAAACTCTGCGCGGCCGGTGTGACCGCCTTCATCGGTTTCCAGGCCCTCGTCAACATCGGCGGCATCACGCGCGCCCTGCCGATGACGGGCATCACGCTCCCGTTTGTGAGCCACGGAGGATTCAGTCTGATTACCAGTTTTGCCATGCTCGGCATGTTGATGGCGTTCTCCAATCGCAACGCGCGCGACGCCGCCTCGGCCGCCGCGCAGCCGCGCCCGCAAGTTCCGTCGTCACGCACAACTGCCGACAAACCTTTCACCCCGGAGGCTGTTGAATGAGTGAGCAACAGGCCGAAGTAATGGTCGAAATCGCGTCCGTCACCGACCGCGGACTGAGCCAGAAGCGACCGCTCAACGAGGACTCGATGCTCGTTGACGCCGTGCGGCGCGTCTTCGCCGTGGCCGACGGCGTGGGCGGCGCACAGGCGGGCGAAGTCGCCTCGCAGACCGCCGTCGAAGTGCTCGGCGAAGCCTTCCGTCATCACAAGGAGGGCGACGACATCGAAGACCTGATGGAGATCGCCATCCAGCGCGCCAACGCTTCGATCTACCAGATGTCGCACGAGCAACGGCAACTCTCGATGATGGCGACGACCATCGTCGCGCTTCACCTCGACGGCAGGCGCGCGACCATCGGCCACGTCGGCGATTCGCGCCTCTACCGCCTGCGCCCCGATGGCCGTCTGGAACGCGAGACGGAAGATCATTCCGTGGTGGAGGAAGAGGTTCGCGCAGGGCGCATGTCGCCCGAGCAGGCGGCGAATCATCCGAGCCGCAACGTCATCAGCCGCGCGCTCGGCGCGGAGCAGGCGGTCGAAGTTGACATGAAGACCATCGAGGTTGAAGACGGCACGATCTTCCTGCTCTGCTCGGACGGCATCACGCGCCACATCCCCGACGAAGAGATCAACGCGCTTCTGCATGGCGGCGACTCGCTCGACGCAGCCTGCGAAGAGATGAAGCGACGCTGCTACGAACGCGGCGCGGAGGACAATCTGACGGCGGTCGTCGTCCGCGTCGGCGCGTCGGCTCGACCGGCGTCAAACGCGCCCATGGCGGACGACGACGAACGCACGCTCCTGACCGAACGCACGGCGCAGGAAGCCCATGCCGGCATCGGCTCGTCGCACAACCTCGCCGCGTCAACTCCCCGGTTTCAAAATCCACTCACCACTTCGGCCTCGCACAGGCTCCCGGACTCGACGGCCGCGCCGCGCACCGGAAACAGCAGGCTACGGATTGACACGGAGGAAACTCCCACCGCCGAGGTCGCTGCCGTCGAAGCGCAGCCCCGGCCGGTTCGGGCGGAGCAACGCAGCCCCACGGGCCGCGCGGGGCGCTGGTTCGGAATCGTGTTATTGCTCTTAGCCGCTTCGATGGCCGCGTTCTACAGCGGCATCCTTTACCAGCAATACAAGACGCAGGCGATGGCCGAACCCTCGACCGCCGGAAACAACTCGCCCGCGCCGGTTGCGGCGACCCCGACGCCGACGCCCGCCGGCGAATTGAACATCAACGACACTTACACGAGGTTGAGAGCTGCGGTTGACCTGTCGCCGACTGCCGAGGCGCAGCGGATGGCGGGCGAGAACGGCGGGCGGCCTCTCGACTCGACCGACGCGATTTTTCTCGCGCTCTACGGGCGCGCACTCTTTTTGTCCGGCAAGTATCCGGAGGCGGTCGAAGCCTTGAAGCGCGCGAACGACAGGATTGACGCGCAGCGCGCACCGGGGCGCGATCCCGTGCGACTCGACACGCGCCTCGCGCTCGCCGCCGCCGCGCTGCGCGCGAACAACACGGACGCGATGCGCTTTGCATCCGATTCGTTCACAAGCGTCATCGAAGATACGGGAACGGGCGCGGCTACCGTTCCTTCGGTTGACACCGTGCCCGCGCCGGAGCGTTAAGTGTCGCCGTGGTTTACGTCAACGCGCAGGACGGTTTTTGATTTGAGAAGAAGTTCTCGGACGCATGAGTGAATTGAAACTTCAACAGTGCAGGCTCGACGGGCGCTACGACATTCTCGAATGTCTGGGGCGCGGCAGCTATGCCGAAGTTTATCTCGCACGCGACGCGGCGGCCGGGGGCGGTTCGCCGCAGATGGTCGTCATCAAAGCTCTCAATCTTTTCCTGCAAGGCTCGATTGACGAGGAACTCGAACACACGCTCATCGAAAATTTCCGCAACGAGGCCGTCGCGCTCGACCGCGTGCGCCACCCGAACATCATCAACCGCCTCGGCCACGGCACGGCCATTGACATGGCGGGACAGACGTTTCACTACCTTGTCCTCGAATACCTGCCCGGCGGCGACATGGCCGCGCTGTGCCGCAGCCAGCCGCTCGCGCTCGACCGCGCTCTTTACTATCTCGATCAAATCTGCGACGGCCTCGCGCACGCACACGAGCACGACGTGATTCACCGCGACATCAAGCCCCAGAATTTGTTGCTCACGGCTGATCGGGAGGTCGTCAAGATCGCGGACTTCGGCGTCGCCAAGATCGAGGCGGGCGAGGGGCTAATCACGCGCGTCGGGACAGACGTGTACGCCGCGCCCGAGCACCACCCGTTGATGCAGGCGGGCGTCTACGGCACGGGTTCGCTGACGAGTCCGGTGACGCAACTGACGCCTGCGGCCGACGTGTACTCGCTCGCCAAAACAGCCTACATGCTTTTGACCGGCGAAGCTCCGCGCCGCTTCTCGCAAAGACCCATCACGGAATTGCCCGCGCCGCTGGCCGCCGCGCCGTGGGCGACGTTTGTGCTGCGCGTCCTGCGCCGCGGGACGGAGACGAACCCCGCGAAGCGTTACCAGAGCGTGCGCGAATTCTGGAATGAACTGAGCGACGCATTGATGCCGAAGACGCAACTGCTGGCGCAGCCGAACGGCGAAGAGACGCGCGCCCTGTCGCAGGTTAAGGGACACAGCCAACGCCTCGCGCCGCTGCCGCCCGAACCATCGCCCGCGCAGTTTGAACGTCCCGACGAGCAACCTCGACACATCGGCGGCGCGAAAGTGCGCCCGCGCATCGTCGTTCCCGTCGCGCTGGCGCAGCCTCCGCCGTCGCAGCCCGCGAACAGGTCGGAACAGGCCATCGCCGCAGGGGTCGCGCACGAGCAGAAGGTTCAGAAGTCGCCGCGGCAGCAGGAAGTGCAGTCGAGGTCAATAGAGCGCGGGTCTTTGATACCGCGCAAGACCTGGTTTACGGAACACGCGCGCCCGTGGATCGTGGCGGTGTTGCTCCTGGTGGGATTCGCTTTGCTGCTGCTCGGAATTCAGAATATGGTGCGCAGCCGTCAAAGGAGCGCGCCCACCCGAGCGGCAACAGCAACGCAGGGCGCGCCCGCCGCGAACTCGGGCAGCCTGCAAGCGGGGCGTGAGATGTTGACCACGACTAATGTAAACTTGCGCACCGGCCCGGGGCGAACCTATGACCGGATCGGCGAGGTGGAGGGCGGTTCGCGCGTGCGCATCCTGCAAGTGAACGGCAACTGGTGCGAGGTGGAAATTATTCAGAGGGGTTTTCCCAGAATCACCGAAGAGTCCGCCGACCGTGGCTGGCTCGACGGATCACGGTTAAGATAAGTTTATCCAAGTTCGACTTGTTCGGTTAAAGATCGAGAGGGGTTGAAACGTGAGCATATTGGAATCCATTCGCAAGTGGATTGATGGCGAGGGCGAGGAAGACCCGCTCGCCTCCGTTGACGAACAGGCCAAACCGCGCCGCGTCTGGGAAGAGTTTCTGGTGAAGGTTGCGCGCGAGATCGAGATCGTGATGCAGCGCGAGATGTTCACGCCGCCCGGCGGGCAGACTTACATTCCGCCCGAGTACATCGTCTACCTGAGCAGCGAGGACGACAAGGACTGGCAGGGCGAGAAGCGGCGCGGGCTGGAACAGGGACTCTTTTACGTGCTCTCGGAACGCGCACGCGAACTCAGCGGTTCGACGCAACTCGCCACGAAATCCTTCGCCGTCGAGTTGCGCGTTGACGGCACTCTGGAGAAGGGACAGTTTCGCGTGCAGCCGGTGTGGGACGCAACCGAGAGCGGCCACACGATGGTCACGGCGCGACCCGCGCCGGAGGTGGACGCGGCGACGACGCCCGACGCGGCTGAGTTGCCGGACACCGAATCGGGCGAGAGCGAGGTCACACGCGTCAGCCCGCGCATCGTTGAGTTGTACGCCGTCGAGTTGTGGCGAGGCGGAGTCCGCCAGACGGTCGTGCCCATCACGAAGCCGGAGATCACCATCGGGCGCGGCTCGAAGTCCGTCGCGGTTGATCTGCCGATCAAGGGCGACCCGGAGGTGAGCCGCGTCCACGCCACGCTCTCGCGTGACCCCGAAGGCAAATATTGGCTGACGGCCAAGGGGCGCAATTCAACGCTCGTCTCGGGCGTCGAAGCCCCGCGCGACGAAAGCGTTCCGGTCGCGCCCGACGACAAGATCGAGATTTGCAGCTACACCCTGCGCATCCAGCCGCGCTGACGAAGAAGCCATGAGACTCTTCCGGCGCGCCGTCGCGCCGGGCAAAAATCGTCCCGGATGAATTGACCGAGGAGACTTATTAACGATGACCTACATCGTGACCGAGGCTTGTGTTGATTGCAAATACACGGACTGCGCGGCGGTCTGCCCCGTCGAAGCATTCCACGAACTGCCGGATCGTCTGTACATCAACCCCGAGACCTGCATTGACTGCGACGCGTGCGTGCCCGAATGTCCCGTCGAGGCGATATTTTCCGACGCTTCCCTGCCCGCCGAGTATCAGGAGTGGCTTGAGTTGAACGCAGAGGCGGAGCAGTATCCCATCATCAGCTTGAAGAAGGACGCGCTGCTCGGCCCCGCCTGCACGCCCGCCGCGCAATAACGACGAGAGACGAGCTTGCGGCCTGAGCCCCGACAGGGGCGGAAGGTTTATAGCCCACGGCGCGAGCCGTGGGCTTAGCCGCAGAACATGAATCAGAAGCCCCGTCAGGGGCGAAAGATTTCAACGTTGAAATCTTTCGCCCCTGACG